>SLRZ01000030.1 GCA_007130695.1 Nitriliruptoraceae bacterium | reverse complement strand
GGGTCGGCGGTCTCCGATTCGTCCGCGGCTGCCGGATCGCCGTCGTCGGCGTCCTCGGCGTCACCGCAGGCGGCCAGCACCAGCGCCATCGTCGCCGCAGCGGCGACGCATTTCACGTGTCTTGCTCGTGTCACCGTTCGCATGCTCTCCCTCTCCTTAACGGCCCATGGCCGGTTGTGGCTTGTCTCCTTGGCTCCCCGACTGACTCGACCTCCCGATCACGGTGCCTCGGCGAGGTGCGATGGTGCACCGGTCCCGTCTCACCCTTTCTCCCTCTGTCTCTCTCCGGTCGTGATCAACCGCCCCAGGCCATCAGCCGGCGATCTTCGCGGGGGCCTGCGCCACGTTCGGCTTGCCGAAGTCGGGGACCCACTGGCGCAGCTCGCGGAAGGCGATCGTGCGCTTGTGGACCTCGTCAGGACCGTCCGCGATCCGCAGCGTGCGCAGGTGCGCCCACATCGATGCCAGCGGGAAGTCCTCCGACACGCCACCGCCGCCGTGCACCTGGATCGCGCGGTCGATGACCTTCAGGGCGACCTCGGGCGCAGCCACCTTGATGGCCGCGATCTCGACCCGGGCGTGTTGGTTGCCGACGGTGTCCATCAGCCACGCGGTCTTCATCGTCAACAGGCGCACCATCTCGATCTCGATGCGCGACTCCGCGATCCAGTCCTGGATGTTGGCGCGTTCCGCGACCGGCTGACCGAATGTCGTGCGCGATGCGGCGCGCTTGCAGAGCAACTCGAGGGCACGCTCTGCCGCGCCGATCGTGCGCATGCAGTGGTGGATGCGCCCCGGCCCGAGACGTGCCTGGCTTATGCGGAAACCGTCACCCTCGTTGGCGATCAGATTGCTGACCGGCACCCGAACGTCTACGAAGTCGATCTCGGCATGCCCTTCCTGGTCCTGGTAGCCGAAGACCTCGAGACCCCGGAGGATGTTGACGCCGGGGGTGTCGCGTGGGACCAGCACCATGCTCTGCTGCTGATGCCGCGGCCCGTCGGGATCCGTCTTGCCCATCACGATGAAGATGCGGCAATTGGGATGGAGCGCATTCGACGACCACCACTTGCGTCCGTTGAGGACGTACTCGTCGCCGTCACGCTCGATACGGAGCTCCACGTTGGTCGCGTCCGAACTGGCGACCGCGGGTTCGGTCATGCAGAAGGCGGAGCGGATCTCCCCCTCGAGCAGCGGCTGGAGCCAGGTCGCCTTCTGCTCGTCGGTGCCGAACAGCGTCAGCACTTCCATGTTGCCCGTGTCCGGTGCAGAACAGTTGCACGCCTCGGAAGCGATGTGGCTGCGGCCGAGGATCTCGGCCAGTGGGGCGTACTCGGCGTTCGTGAGCCCGGGGCCCCATTCCTCGTAGGGGTGGAAGAGGTTCCACAGGTCCCGCTTGCGGGCCTCGACCTTGAGGTCTTCCATGATCGGTGGCTGGTAATGGGGATCACCGGAGGCGCGCAGTTGATCCTCGTAGACGGACTCGGCGGGGTAGACGTGCTCGTCCATGAAGTCGGTCAACCGCTCCTGGAGTTCCTTGCAGCGGTCGGTCAGGTCGAAATCCACGTTCAGCTCCTTGCTGGCAGGGGTTGGAAGACCGGCGGTCGTTTCTCGAGGTAGCTGTCGACCCCTTCGGTGACATCCGGGTGGACGAAGGACTCGTCCATCAGCTTGTCCGCTTCGAGGGTGGCCTCATCACGGTCTTGCTCCAGGCCTCGCTGCAGCTGTCCCTTGATGATCGCCATCGACGTCGGAGAGCAGTTCTCGGCGAGATCCTGCGCGTATGCCAGCGTCTCCTCGAGTAGGGAATCGGCCTCCACCACACGGTCGACCAGGCCCTTCTGGAGCGCCTCTTCGCCCAGCATCACGCGCGCCGACAACAGCAGGTCCATCGCGGCGCTGTAGCCCACGATGCGAGGGAGCAGCCAGGCCATGCCGTACTCGGCGATCAGGCCGCGGCGGGCGAAGGCCGTGGTGAACTTCGCGGTCGGCGTGGTGAACCGGACGTCGCAGTACAGGGCCTCGACGAGGCCGAGCCCCGCTGCCGCACCGTTGATCGCGGCGATCATGGGCTTTCGGACCGTCAGGGGATACGTGCGTGGCCTCGGATGACGGGTGACCGGGAGCTGCCCACCCTTCGCGGCGCTGAGGTCGTCCATGTCTGCACCGGCGCAGAAGCCGCGACCCGCCCCGGTCACGACGATGACCCGCACCTCTGGGTCGTTGTCCGCCTCCTCCAACAGGTCGCCGTAGCGGACCTCGACCTCGTCGTTCCAGGCGTTGAGCCGCTCGGGGCGGTTCAGGGTGAGCAACAGCACCGCACCATGATGTTGGGCGATGACGCAGGGGCCATCTGGCGAACTCGCTCGGTCACTCACGTGCCCTCCTCGATGAATTGAGGTTCGGTTCATCTCTGTGATGCGCCTCCCGTGACGCAACCTGACCGCTTCAAGAGCCGTATTCGTGGCTCTGCTGCGACCCTCTCCGCTCACAGTTCTATCGAACCTGAATTCAACGTCAAGTAGTAATCCGAGTTTTCGCCGCATTTCTGCGCGAACGGTCCCTCCGTGAGCGCGGGCCGAGCATGGAGCATGCGACCCCCGCTCGATGTCAATGGGACCCGGTGGTGCCGTCGCTGATGGCCCCACCGTGAGTTTCCTTGGGGCCCATGGGCAGGAACCCAGCATTGACCGCAAGGGGTCATCGAACCCGTGAGAAGCTGCTGACGGCGGGCCCACGGGTCTACGAGTCGCAGAGGTTCATGGACACCCGCATCGCCGACGTCACCGCCGCCGCCGGAGTCGCGACCGGAAGTTTCTCCCCACTTCGATTCGAACTCTTCGCCGAGGTCGCGGAACGGCTCGCGCAGGAGATCTACGAGGACTCGTCAAGCGCCGACGGCGAGGTGACCGAGGACCTACGCATTCGAATCGACGTCGACAACCGCCGGTACCTCGACGCCTACCGTCGGAACGCTCGCCTGCTCGAGGTGATCGATCAGAATGGCGGCGCTGAACCCGGAGTGCGCCCGGATCCAGCGCGAACTCCGTCGGTCCTTCATCACGCGCAACGAGCGCGGGATCCGTCGCCTGCAGGAGCAGGGACTCGCCTATCCCGATTTGGATCCCCGCTACGCCGCAGCCGCTCTCGCATCGATGATCGATAACTTCGCCTACGTGTGGTTCGTGCTCGGGGAACCCTACGATGACGATCTTGCGGCGGAGACACTCACCCGCCTGTGACTACAGGCCGTCGGCGCTTCCGTGTCGACAGCCTGAGGACCCATCGAGCCGCCCTCGACAGCGGCGGGGCCCGGGCCGGTGCCTCGGCTAGTGGCCCGGCCCCGGATAGGGCGCCATCCCGGTGACGGTCGCTCCCCCGTCGACGACGTGGACCTGGCCGGTGATCCAGGAGGCGAGATCGCTACTCAGGAACAGCGCGAGGTTGGCGACGTCCGCCGGTGTACCCATCCGCTGGAGTGGGATCGCCGCGCTCAGGCCCTGCTCGTTGGGTTCCCAGAGGGCACGGGCCATGTCGGTCTTGATCACGCCCGGCGCCAACGCGTTGACGCGCACCCCGGGGGCGAGCTCGTAGGCGAGCTGTCTCGTCAGATGGATGAGCGCGGCCTTGGTCGCCCCGTATATCCCCATCGCGGCCTCGTGGTCGACGGTCAGCCCCCCGATCGATGCCACATTGAGCACAGAGCCGCCATGCTCGGCCATCCAGCCGCGCCAAGCGTGCTGAGTCCAGACGAGTGGCCCCCGGAGGTTGACGTCCCAGGTCTTGTCGTGCCGCGGCACGTCGATGTCGATGGTGGGGCCGAAGTAGGGGTTCGTTGCGGCGTTGTTCACCAGGATGTCGAGGCGCCCGAACTGCTCGACGCAAGCGTCGACACACGCCCGGGCCTGTTCGGGGTCGCCGGCGTTCGCGACGAAGACGCCTACCTCCCCCGGCATGTCGGCGGCAGCCTCCTCCAAGGCTTCCTGCTTGCGCGAGGAGATCATCACCCGGGCTCCCGCCTCGGCGAACGTCGCGGCGATCTGCCGTCCGATGCCCTTGGAGCCGCCGGTGACGAGAGCGACCCTGCCCTGCAAGTCGAGGTCCATGGTTCTCGATCCTTCGTTTGGTCGTGCGTCGGTCTCGGTGGCCGTCGACGCCGGCTGGGCTATCGTTGCGCTGTCAGTCCGAGGGCGGCAGGCCGCGTACCGCCACGTCCACGAGCCGATCCACGCTGCGTTTGATCGCCTCGATGTCGGTCGACGCCATGCCGGAGTCCCCGGACAGGTACCGCGAGTAGACACCCTGATTGATACAGGCCAAGCGCCAGGCCTGCAGCGTGATGTAGTAGTCGATCCTGCTGACGTCGCGACCGGAACGTGAGGCATAACGCTCCAGCGCTTCCCGGCGTCCCGGGAACCCGGGCAACCTGGTGGGGCCATCGGGCCTGACAGCCACGTCGTCGCCAGGCTCGTCCCAGGTCAGCAGGAGATACCCCACGTCAGCGAGCGGATCCCCCAGGGTGCAGAGCTCCCAGTCCAGGAGAGCGGACAGTTGTCCGTCATCGGAGAAGACGGCGTTGCCGAAGCGAACGTCGCCGTGGACGATCGCCCCCTCGCCCTCCGGGGGAACGTGTTCGGCGAGCCATCCGTGCACCGCAGCCATCTCCGGCACTTCCTCCGTTTTCGTCAGCTCCCATTGGCGGCTCCAACGTCGTAACTGCCGCTCGACGTACCCGGTTCGGCGACCGAGGTCACCGAGCCCGACCGTCTCGGGTTCGATGCGGTGCAGGTCGATCAGGGCGTCGACGAGCGACTCCCCGGCGGTCCGCCGAGCGGCGACGGTCAGCGCCGCTGCGTCATCGACGTGCTCGAGAATGTGGCCCCCCACGTAGTCCATGACGTAGAACTCGGCAGTCTCGTCACTTGGCGGGCGGTACCCGTGCACCCGGGGCACCGGAAAACCCGTACCTCCGAGGGCGGCGAGGATCCGGTGCTCGCGCTGCATGTCGTGCGCCGTCGGGAGCACCGTCCCCATCGGCGGGCGGCGCAGGACACAGGTCGTGCCCTCGGCGCCCGTCACGCGATAGGTCAGGTTCGACCGGCCACCGGTGAGCTGCACGACCTCCACGGGCCGTTGCAGGGGGCCGAGCTGTCGCTCGATCCACGGCAGGGCGATGGCTCCGGCGAAACCCGGCGGATCGCTCGACTGGTCCACGGCTCTCCCAAGACGACGACCCCAGTAGAGTTGAATATGAATTCATAGTCAAGTCTTGGTCGGTCTCGACCGCGACTCCGCTCACACCCGGCCCTCGTGCGGGACCGCACCGCATCGACGTCCGGACCCCGCCTCGATGCGCGGGGCCCGGACGCTGCCAACGGCCAGCTAGCCGACCGGCCGGCGGTAACGGGCGATCTCGGCGCGGCCGACCACCATGTGGTGGACCTCGTCGGGACCGTCGGCCAGCCGCAGGGTGCGCATCCCGGTGTACATCTCCGGCAGCGGCGACCACTGCGACACGCCCGTGGCACCGTGGATCTGGATCGCCTGGTCGATGATCTCACACACCTTCTCGGGCACCATCGCCTTGACCGCGGACACCCAGACCCGCGCCTCGGCGTTGCCCATCAGGTCCATCGCCTTGGCGGCCTTGAGCGTCATCAGCCGGCACGCCTCGATCTCGATCCGCGCCCGCGACACCAACTCGGTGTTCTTGCCCAGCGCGATCAGCGGCTTGCCGAACGCGTCCCGCGACAGGCCCCGCTCGATCAGCAACTGCAGGGCACGCTCCGCCGCACCGATGGCACGCATGCAGTGGTGGATGCGGCCGGGCCCGAGCCGCAGCTGCGAGATCTCGAACCCGCGACCCTCACCGAGCAGGATGTTCTCCTCCGGCACCCGCACGTCGTTGAAGCGGATGTGCATGTGCCCGTGGGGGGCGTCGTCACGGCCGAAGACCTGCATCCCCTCGAGGATCTCGACGCCCGGCGTGTCGATGGGCACCAGGATCTGGGACTGCTGCTGGTGGGCCGGCGCGTCCGGGCTGGTCTGCACCATGGTGATCATGATCTTGCAGCGCGGGTCGCCCGCCCCGGAGATGTAGTACTTCTCGCCGTTGATGACCCACTGGCCGTTCTCGAGCACGGCCTGGGTCTTGACGTTGCGGGCGTCCGAGGAGGCCGTGTCGGGCTCGGTCATCGCGAACGCCGACCGGATCTCCCCACGCAGCAGCGGCTCGAGCCACCGCTTCTTCTGCTCCGGGGTCCCCACCCGCTCGAGCACCTCCATGTTGCCCGTGTCCGGCGCCGAACAGTTCATCGCCTCCGACGCCAGACGGTTCTTGCCCAGCTCCACCGCGATGTAGGCGTAGTCGAGGTTCTTCAACCCCTCCCCCGTCTCCGCGTCGGGCAGGAAGAAGTTCCACAACCCGTTGGCCTTCGCCTTGTCCTTGACCCCCTCGAGCAGCTCGAGCTGACCGGGCGCGTACGACCAGCGGTCCTCACGCCCCTCCCCCAGCTGATGGAACTCCTCGGTGATCGGCTCCACCTCCTGCTCGATGAAGGTCTTGACCTTGTCGAGCAGCGGCCGGGCCTCCTCGGACATACCGAGGTTGTAGAGCTCGCCGCCGAAGTCGTCGGTGCTGAGAGGCGTAGCAGGCATTCGTTGGACTCCTGGGATGATTCGTTCGCCGTAGTGTTCTCGTGCCCGGTGAGCCTATGACCTCGAGACCGGTCGTGGACCATCGGCCGGCCATGGTGGTCTCGGGCGTGCGGTGGGCGTTGCCCGATGGGCGCGCCCGGGCCGTCGGTGCGCCCGCGGGGCCGTCAGTGGCGGGTCCGACGGCCGGC
>SLRZ01000035.1 GCA_007130695.1 Nitriliruptoraceae bacterium | reverse complement strand
GGACGCGCTGCTGGCGCAGGTGCCCGCGACGCTCGCCGAGCTGGGTGCCGTCACGACCCGTGCGACCTCCCGGCCGGGGGTGCTGCCGTGGGATGGCTGGCGCACGGCCCGTGGGGCGGGGGCCCGATGAGCGGACAAGCCTCCTTCGGCCGGCCGATGCACCGGCCCACACGAATCGAGGTCGACCTCGGCGCGGTGCGACACAACGTCGCCCGGTTCGGTGAGCTCACCGGCACCGACGTGTGCGCGGTGGTCAAGGGGGATGGCTACGGCCACGGGGCCGTTCCCGTCGCCCGCGCCGCGCTGGAGGGCGGGGCCAGCTGGATCGCCGTCGCCCTGGTCGAGGAGGGCCTGGCGTTGCGCGAGGCCGGGATCGACGTCCCGCTGCTCGTCCTCTCCGAACCGCCGGTCGCCGCCATCGGGGACCTGCTCGAGGCCCGGCTCACCCCGGTCGTCTACCGCGCCCCGTTCCTGGCCGCACTGGACGCCGCGGCACGGGCCCGACCCGAGCCGGTGGGCGTGCACCTCAAGGTCGACACCGGCATGGGCCGGGTCGGCGCCGTCGCGGAGGACTGGGACGGGGTGATGCGCGAGGCGGCCGGCGCCGCGGGCCTGCGCGTCGATGGGCTGATGACCCACCTCGCCCGTGCCGACGAGCCCTCGGAGTCCACGACCGGCGAACAGCTCGTCCGCTTCGCCAAGGCGGGGCGACAGGCCGGGCTGCTGGGGATCGAACCGCGGTGGCGGCACGCGGCCAACAGCGCCGGCGCGCTCGCCCATCGGGACGCCCGGCTCGACCTCGTCCGGCCCGGGATCGGCATCTACGGCCTGTCGCCCGGCATGGACGTGGACGCCGCCGAGTACGGGCTGCGCCCCGCACTCGAACTCTGCACGGAGGTCGTCTTCGTCAAGCACGTCCCCGGGGGCACGCCCGTCTCCTACGGCCACCGGTGGGTGGCGCCACGCGACGGGTGGGTCGCCACCCTGCCGCTGGGGTACGCGGACGGGGTACCGAGGGCGCTCACCAACGTCGCCGAGGTGCTGATCGACGGCCGGCGCCATCCGGTGGCGGGCACGGTGTGCATGGACCTGCTGATGGTGTGGTGCGACCAGCACCGCCCGCACGTGGGCGACCGGGTGGTGCTGCTCGGCGCCCAGGGCGAGGACCGGGTCCGGGTCGAGGAGTGGGCGGCCATCGCCGACACCATCACCTACGAGATCGTCACCCAACTCACCGCCCGCCTGCCCCGGGGCTACGTCGACCACGGCTGATCGCCGGGCGTGGCGCACCCGGCCGTGGACCGGTGCGGCGGTTAGGGTCGCGCCGGCGCCGGTGTGGGAGACGCGAGTGGCCCTGGGAATCGACGGCCTGCGGGTCGGCACCTGGACCGCGCCGGGCGGGACGTCCGGTTGCACGGTCCTGCTCCCGCCGTCGGGCACCGTCGGCGCGATGGCCGTGCGGGGAGCCGCACCCGGGACACGCGAGGCGGCCGCCCTGGGGCCCGCCGGCAAGGTCGACGTGTGCCACGGCGTGGTCCTGAGCGGCGGGTCTGCGTTCGGGCTGGCCACCGCGGACGGCGTCACCCGCTGGCTCGAGGAGCGGGGGGTGGGCTTCGAGGTCGCCACCGCCCGGGTCCCGATCGTGGGGGCGGCGATCGTGCTGGACGCCTCGGTCGGCGATCCGTCCGTGCGTCCCGACGCGGACGCCGGCCGGGCCGCCTGCGACGCGGCGACCGACGGTGATCCGGCCGAGGGCGGCGTCGGGGTCGGGGCGGGGTGCACGGTGGCGAAGGTGGCCGGACTGGAGCACGGGTGGCGCGGGGGCCAGGGCGTCGCGGTCGTCTCGGCGGCCGGTGTCACGGTCGGGGCGCTCGTGGCGAACAACGGTGTGGGTGAACTGGTGGCGGCCGACGGTTCGTGGCTCGCCCGGGCGCGGGTCGACGACGACACCCCGCGCTTCCCGACCCACGGCGGCCCCATCGGGGGGGTCCCCGGCGGGGCGGTCGCCAACACCGTCATCGGTTGTGTCGTGACCGATGCCGTGCTCACCAAACGCCAGGCCCACCGGGTGGCCGATCTGGCCCACAGTGGTGTGGCGCGGGCGCTGCGCCCCGCACACACGGATTCGGACGGCGACGCCCTGTTCTGCCTCTCGACGGGTCGGATCCCCGCCACGGTCGATCTGGTCACCCACCTCGCCGCCGAGGCGGTGGAGCTGGCGGCCCGCCGGGGGCCGCTCGCGGCCGTGGGGCACGGGGGCCTTCCGGGGCTCGCGGACGGACGCGCCCCGGTTGTGTGACGCCGGGCTTTCCGAACTGCAGTTCTCGCGTCACCGGCTTCGTGGTTGTGACGTGAGCGTTGCGGGGGTGAGGGTCTGGCGTCTCCACCCGGAGGGTGGTGACGCGAGGGTTGCCGGGCTGAGAGTCTGACGTCGCAGCAGTGCCGGGGGGTGGGCGGGCGCCCGGCCCGGGGTGAGCGGACCACGGAACGTTCGTGCGCAGAGCGTTCCGCGCTTCGTGGGGTGAGGGGGGCCCGGATGTAGCCTCCAGGATCGCCACCGCGACGGCGCTCCGCCCCGAACGGAAGAGAGCCCGTGACCACCTCCTCCGCCCCTGCCTCGGCTCCCACGGAGCCCGTGAGGACGCTCCGAGAACTCGAGCGCGCCGTTCGTTCCTGCACCTCCTGTGACCTGCACCAGGACCGGGGCACGCCCGTGGTCGGGCAGGGCACCGAGGCCGCCCGGGTCATGCTCGTCGGCTCCGTCCCGCGTCGCCACGAGGATCTGCAGGGCAAGCCGTTCGCCGGTGCGACCGGCAACGTGCTGGACAACCTGCTCGGCGAGGTCGGGCTCACCCCCGAGGAGTGCTACCGCACGACGGTGGTCAAGTGCCGCCCCCGCGACGACGAGCCGGCACCGATGGCCTCCGTGGAGGCCTGCTCGACGCACCTCGACGCCCAGATCCGGCTGATCGAGCCCGAGATCATCGTCAGCCTGGGAACGTTCACCACCAGCGTGCTGCTGCGCCGGCAGGTGTCGGTCGAGCGGGTCGCCGGCTACCGTCTCGACATCCGGAACGGGATCACCCTGATCCCGACCTACCACCCGGTCGACGTGGTCCGTGGCGTGCCCCAGGCGGCCGCCGCGATGCGTCGGGACCTGGCCGCCGCACGCGCCGTCCTCGACGGGCGCCTGTCGACCGGTGCACAGGCCGTGGCGGAGCTCCGGGCGAGGATGTCGAGCAGCTGAGGGAAAGGGCGCGCGGGTGCAGACCACCGAGCTCGCCCTGCGCACCACCGGCCCGGACGAGACCCGCGAGGTCGCCGCCGCGGTCGCCACGGCGCTGCGCCCGGGTGACGTGGTCTCGCTCACCGGCGAGCTGGGGGCCGGCAAGACCTGCTTCGTCCAGGGTGCGGCCCGGGCGATGGGCGTCGAGCGACGCGTGACGTCGCCCACCTTCATGCTCGTGCGCCTCTACGACGAGGCCACCCCGCCGATCGTGCACTGCGACGTCTACCGCCTCGACACCCTCCGTGACGTCCTCGATCTCGGTGACGACGTCCTCGCATCCGACGTGGTGACCTTCGTGGAGTGGGGTGACGCCGTGACGGCGCTGCTGCCGGCCGACCGCCTCGAGGTCGAGGTGCTGCTGGCGGACGACCCTTCGAGTACCGCCGGCACCGGCCCCGCCGATACCGATGCCGCCCGCTCCGGGCTGGGCAGCGGCGGCGACGGCCCATCCGGCCGACTGGTGCGTCTGCGTGGCCTCGGTGGCTGGGGCCCACGGGTCGCGGACCTGCGCGGAGCGTGCGCCGACTGGATCGACGGGAGTCCCTGATGCTCGTACTCGGCCTGGAGACGTCCACGAAACGCTCGTCGATCGCGCTGGTGGACGAGAACGGCGTGGTGGCCTCGGCGGCGCTCGGGGTCCCCCGACGGCACGGGGAGTTCGTCGCGCCGGCGATCCGCTTCTGCCTCGACCAGGCGGGCGTGGGCTTCGACCGGGTCCACGGCATCGCCGTGGGGCTCGGGCCGGGCCTCTACACCGGGCTGCGGGTGGGGATCGCGACGGCCCAGAGCCTCGCCGCCGCCCGGCAGCTGCCCGCGGTCGGGCTCTGCGGCCTCGACGTCCTGGCCTTCCGCGAACGCTACGTGCGCCGGCTGATCTGCGCGGCCATCGACGCCCGCCGCGGCGAGCTGTACTGGGCCTTCTACCGGTCCGCGCCGGGCGGGGTCCAACGCATCGGCGAGATCGAACTGGGTACCTCCGAACGCCTGGCCGCCGAGATCGAGGAGCAGGGCGAGGAATGCCTCGTGGTGGGCGACGGGGGACTGACCGCCGCCGCCGAACTGCGCGCCGTGGGCGCCGAGGTGTCCGGCCCGGACAACGCCTGGCCCGACGCCGAGGAACTGGCCGAACTGGCCGTGCCCCGCTTCATCCGGGAGGAGACCGTCACGGCCGTCGAGCTGCAGCCGATCTACCTGCGGCAGGCCGACGCCAGGATCGGCTGGCAGGAACGTGGTCGGCTGCGTGGTGGCGAGGCCGTCTGATGCCGGGCGGTGCCTGCTCCCCGGCGTCCCGGCCACCCTTCACGGCCCCGCCGACGGATGACGGGGACCACCAGATGCCGGGCCCCGTGGCCCCGCCGGCCGACGGTGGGGACCTCGAGGTGCCCGGCCTCGACGACGCGCCCGACCTGCAGGCCCTCGACGCGGCCTGCTTGCCGGACCCCTGGTCGGTCGAGGGCTGGCGCGCCGAGGTGGTGGCCGGGGACCGACGCTGGCTGGTCGTGCGTGATGGGGGGCGTGTCGTCGCCCTCGGGGGGCTGTGGCTGGCGCCCGATGCCGCGCACGTGCTGCGCCTGGCCGTCGCGCCCGCCCGGCGCGGTCGTGGGCTGGCCGTCCGTCTCGTCACCGGACTGGTCGGGCTCGCCGAGGCCGCCGGCCGCCCGGCGCTGACCCTGGAGGTGCGCGCGTCCAACCGGGCCGCCCTGAACCTGTATCGTCGCCTCGACTTCGTCTCGCACGGCCTCCGACCGGGCTACTACGCCGACGGGGAGGACGCGGTGGTCCTCTGGCGCACGGCGCCGACGGACGCCACACACGACGCGCACGGGAGGTGACCGACGCCATGCTGGTCCTGGGTGTCGAGACCTCCTGCGACGAGACGGCCGTCGGGATCGTCGAGGACCGGCTGACGCTGCGTTCCAACGTGGTCGCCTCGCAGGCGGAGCTGCACGCGCCCTTCGGCGGGGTCGTGCCCGAGGTCGCCGCCCGCGCCCACCTCGATCTGATGCTGCCGACCGTCGACCAGGCGCTGGTGCAGGCCGGTGTGGGGCTGTCCGACGTCGACGCGATCGCCGTGACGGCCGGGCCCGGCCTCGTGGGTGCCCTGCTGGTGGGGGTCTCGGCGGCCAAGGGCCTGGCGCTGGCCCACGACCTGCCGCTGCTGGGGGTCAACCACCTGCGTGCCCACGTGGAGGCGGTCCAGCTCGAACACGGCCTGCTGGAGCCCCCACTGCTGGCGCTGGTGGTCTCGGGCGGCCACACCTCGATCGTGGCGATGGACGAGCACGGCACGTTCCGACAGCTCGGCGCCACCATCGACGACGCGGCCGGCGAGGCCTTCGACAAGATCGCCCGCTTCATCGGCCTGGGCTATCCCGGCGGCCCCGAGATCGACCGGTTGGCGCAAGGGGGAAACCCCAAGGCGTTCGCGTTCCCGCGGGCCATGGCCGCCGAGGGCTACGACTTCTCCCTGTCGGGGCTGAAGACCGCGGTGATCCGGGAACTGCGCCGGATGGAGGCCGCGGGCGAGGAGCCCGACCTGGCCGACGTCGCCGCCTCGTTCCAGGAGGCCATCGTCGACGTGCAGGTGCTGAAGACGTTGAAGGCCGCGGGCGCGGAGGGCATCGACACGGTGGTGCTGGCCGGCGGTGTGGCCGCCAACCGACGGCTGCGGGCGCGCATGGAGGCGGAGTGCGAGGCCAACGGGCAGCGGCTGCTGGTGCCCTCGATCCCGCTGTGCACCGACAACGGGGCGATGGTGGCCGCGTCGGGGAGCAACCTGCTCGCGGACGGGATCACGGCCCGGCTCGACCTCGCCGTCGACCCGAACCTCGCGCTGGCGGAATGAGGCGTCGCCTGCGCTGGCGGCGCGTGCGGCCCGGCGAACGGGAGACCATCTCCTCGCGTCTCGCCGGATGGGACGCCCCGGCCGGCGGTGCGGTGCGGCACATGTTCGCGCTCTCCACCCTGGAGAGTTTCGGCACCGACTCGCTGCGTATCGCCGCCGACGACCATCGGTGGGCCGTCGCGGTGGTCTTCCCGGGACGGCTGCTGATCCCCTGCGGCGAGCCGGAGGCGCTGGACGCCGCGGGGCCGCCCACGCGGCGCTGGCGGCTGCTCGTCGGTGACGAGGCGGCCGGTGATGCCATCCTGGCCCACACCGGCCACGATCCGTCGCTGATCGTCCACGACCAACGCTTCCTGACCATCGACCACGACCGGGTGCCCGACGAGTCGGCGGTCCCCGACCCCGGCCTGCGGCGCGCCGTGGCCGAGGACCTCACGGGACTGGCCCAGCTCGCGGTCCGCCTGCACGTCGACGACGAGTTCGGCCCGGATCCCGGCAGTGTGGGGTTGCGCGGCTACCGCCAGCGACTCGAGCAGACGGTGCGCCAGGGCCTGGTGTGGTGTGTGGGTCCGGTCGGCAGCCCCGTGTGCAAGGTGGAACGGTCGGTGTCCTCCCCCCGGTGGGGGGTGCAGCTCGCGGGCATCGTCGTCGACCCCGACCACCGGGGGACCGGGGTGGGCACCGCGGCCGTGGCGACCGCCGTGCGGCAGGCGCTGCGGGACGGGCCGTCCTCGCGGCCGGTGTCGTTGCACGTGCG
>SLRZ01000075.1 GCA_007130695.1 Nitriliruptoraceae bacterium | reverse complement strand
TCTCGAGCGCCTCCCCCCCGGTGGCGGCCATGGAGACCTCGTGTCCGGCATGCTCCAGCGCGGCCGCGAACGAGCGGCGCATCGGTTCTTCGTCGTCGACGACCAGGACGCGGGTGCGGTCTCCGTCGATGCTGTCGACGGGCCGGGTGTGCTGCGTGTCGCCCATCGACCACATCCTTCTCGAGCGGTGCATCCCCCCGGCCGCCGCTTGCAGGCGCCACGGAACCACTCGTTTGAGCCATGATCGGCACCGATAGGTCCCTTCTCAGGGAGTGCGCGACCAACGCACACCTCGGGGCGGCGCGAGCACTCCTATCGCCATGCCACCCGATACAGTTGCGAAGTCAACTAGTAGCGGACGGACCCACCATGCAGTTCGGCATCTTCAGCGTCGGCGACGTCACCCCCGACCCCACCACCGGCCGCGAGCCCTCCGAGGCGGAGCGGATCAAGGCGATGGTGACCATCGCCTGCAAGGCCGAGGAGGTCGGCCTCGACGTCTTCGCGACCGGCGAGCACCACAACCCGCCCTTCGTGCCGTCCTCGCCGACCACGATGCTCGGCTACATCGCCGCGCGCACCCAGCGGCTGATCCTGTCCACGGCGACCACGCTGATCACCACCAACGATCCGGTCAAGATCGCCGAGGACTACGCGATGCTGCAGCACCTCGCCGACGGTCGGGTCGACCTGATGATGGGGCGCGGCAACACCGGGCCGGTCTACCCGTGGTTCGGCCAGGACATCCGCAACGGCATCCCCCTCGCACTCGAGAACTACGCGCTGCTGCACCGTCTGTGGCGGCAGGCGCCGGTCGACTGGGCAGGCAATTTCCGCACGCCCCTGGAGTCGTTCGTGTCCACGCCGCGCCCCCTGGACGGGGTGCCGCCGTTCGTGTGGCACGGCTCGATCCGCAGCCCCGAGATCGCCGAGCAGGCCGCCTACTACGGCGACGGGTTCTTCCACAACCACATCTTCTGGCCGACCGAGCACGCCGCCCGACTCATCGAGCTCTACCGGCGCCGGTTCGAGCAACACGGCCACGGCCGCGCCGATCAGGCCATCGTCGGCCTCGGTGGACAGGTCTTCATGCGGGAGAACTCCCAGGACGCGGTCCGCGAGTTCCGGCCCTACTTCGACCATGCGCCCGTGTACGGCGGCGGCCCCTCGCTCGAGGACTTCGCCGCACAGACGCCGTTGACGGTGGGCAGCCCGCAGCAGGTCATCGACCGCACGCTGACCTTCCGCGAGCACGTCGGCGACTACCAGCGGCAGCTGTTCCTGATCGACCACGCGGGCCTGCCGCTGAAGACCGTGCTCGAACAGCTCGAGCTGCTCGGCGAGATCGTGCCGGTGCTGCGCCGTGAGCTCGACGCGATGCGGCCCGCCCACGTGCCCGACGCCCCGACCCACGAGACCCGCCGGCGGGCGGCGGTCGCCGCCGGGTGACCGCCCCCGCGCACGGCCGTGTGGGCACCGGGCTGCGACGCCAACCGTTCAGAACCGGCCACCACCCGTCACACCCCACCGGGCTGCGACGCCAACCGTTCAGAACCGACCACCAGACGTCACATCCCGACGTCCTACTTGACCGCGTCGCCGTCGACGGTCCCCGACGGGCTGGCGTCACCCCAGTTCCGTGCTTCGCTGCGCGGATCATCCTCCGGGTCCGGGGACGCCTCCACGACCACGGGCCGGCCGTCACCGGCACGCTTGGCGAGGTACATCGCGGCGTCCGCCTGTCGGAGCACCTCCCGCCCCCGTGGCGCCGCTCCCCGCCGGACGGCGACACCCACGCTGGCCCCGAAGGCGACCCGCTCGCCGTCGATGCGCACGTGACTGCGACAGGCCTCGGCGAGGCGCTGTGCGCTCTCGAGTGCGACGTCACGGTCGTGCAGCCCGGGTAGCACCACCACGAACTCGTCCCCGGCCAGGCGAGCGACCATGTCGGTGGGTCGCACGGCCTGCTCTAGACGACGTGCGAGCCCGCGGAGCAGATCGTCACCCGACTCGTGGCCGTAGGTGTCGTTGATCTGCTTGAACCGGTCGAGGTCGAGGAAGGCCACGGCGAAGCCCTCGTCGCCGTCGTCGAACCGGTCGAGGGTGCTCAGCAGCCGCGCCCGGTTGGGCAGCCGGGTCAATTCGTCGAGGTAGACCATCCCCTCGAGACGCTCCTGCGCGTCGCGGTACTGCTCCGTTCGCTGGTGCAGGTGCCGGCTGAGCCCACCGACCTGGAGGGCGATCAGGCCCAGCAGGCCGAAGACGAAGGTGACGTTGCCGGCGTCCACCTCGACGTGGGGATAGACCTGCGCGGCCCAGACCTCGCGCAGCAGGAACCCGACGCTGAAGACCAGCCACATCGTGACGGCGCCACGCAGACGGTGGACGTGCGCCGCCTCCAGCACCGGGATGACCGCCAGTGCCCACGCCAGGGAGCCCGGATCGAAGGCGAACAGCAGCATCAGGCCGTAGACCACCGCCGCGTCGCCTGCGACCTGCACGACCCAGAACCGTTCGAGCGCCCGCAGGGAGGCGTGACGACCCACCAGCGCCGAGGCGGCGGACAGGCCCAGCAGCGTCCCCGCTGCCAGCAGCGCCATGCCGGTGCGGTCGAAGGGCACCTCCAGCCCGGGTGTGGGCTGGAACGTGTGCAACTGGACCAGCGCGAACGCGGCCCCGAAGACCCGGACCCAGCGCAGGATCCGGTTCTGCCGGCGCAGCCCCGTGTGCTCGTCCTGCAGTTCACCCATGGCGGCCCCCTCCCTACAACAGTTCGTCGGCGGTCGCGTCCCCCGACTTGAAGGAGCAGGTCATGCGGCCACGGCATCGGCGCCTACCGCATGGTTCCGACCGCCGGGCCGCGCACCTCGGCGGCGACCGGCCCAACGGACAGCCTCGGACGACGAAAGCCACCCCTACGGTCGTGGCGCGACCCGGTGAGGAGACGACATGGACGACGTCATCGAGACCGGCCGGTGCAACGTCCCCGCACTCGGCTTCGGGACCTGGCAGCTGGAGGGTGACGAGGCCTACGACGCCGTGCGCGCGGCGCTGGAGGTCGGTTACCGCCACATCGACACTGCGCAGGCCTACGGCAACGAGGAGGAGGTCGGTCGGGCCCTGGCCGACAGCGGGGTCGACCGTGATGAGGTGTTCGTCACCACCAAGATCTGGAAGGACAACGCCGCGCCCCGGGACGTGGCCGCCAGCACGACCGAGTCCCTGCGGCGCCTGGGGATGGACCGGGTCGACCTGCTGCTGCTGCACTGGCCCGCCGACGACCCTCCGCTGGAGGAGACCCTCGCGGCGATGACCGAACTGCTCGACCAGGGCCAGACCCGCTTCATCGGCGTGTCGAACTTCCCCTCGCAGGCGCTGGACCGGGCCGCCCACCTCGCACCGATCGTGACCGACCAGGTCGAGCACCACCCCTACCTCGCCGTCGATGAGATCAAGTCGGTGGCCGCGGAGCACGACCTGTTCGTCACCGCCTACTCGCCGCTCGCACGTGGCCGGGTCCTCGACGACGAGGTCCTGGGTGGGATCGCCGAGGCCCACGGAAAGACGCCACCCCAGATCGTGCTCGCGTGGCTGCTGCAGGCGGGGGTCAGTGCGATCCCCCGTTCCCGCTCCCCCGAGCGCATCGCCCAGAACTTCGACATCTTCGACATCGACCTGAGCGACGACGAGATCGCCCGCATCGACGGCCTGGACCGGGGGCGACGGCTGATCGACCCACCCTTCGCACCCGCCTGGGACTGAGACCGGCGGGACCATCGGTCCCGTCGGGTCGGTGCCGGGCCCTTAAGCTGCGACCCGGGTGTCGACGGGAGGTGGCGACGATGGGGCGCGATCTCGACGACCTGGGGTTCACCCGCGAGGACCGCCAGCGCTACCGGGAGAAGGTCAAGCGCGACCTCGAGGTTCTGCGGCGCATGCTGGACGACGACTGGTTCGAACGGCGCCGCAAGCTCATCGGCGTCGAGGTCGAGTTCTACGTCGTCGACGACGACGGCATCCCGATGATGATCAACGAGTCGCTGCTCGAGCGCCTCGAGTCGGCGGACTTCCAGACGGAACTCGCCCAGTTCAACATCGAGTTCAACCTCGCGCCGCACAAGCTCTCGGACCGAGTGTTCGCCGAGATCGAGGAGGAGCTGGAGTCCTCCTTCGGTCACGCGCACCGGCGGGCCCGCGAACTCGACGCCCACGTGATGATGATCGGGATCCTGCCGACGGTCGAGGATCTGCACGTCACCATCCAGAGCCTGTCCCACAACCGACGCTACCACCTGCTCAACGAACAGGTGCTCGAGGCCCGCGGCGAGGACGTCCAGCTCGACATCGCCGGTGAGGAACGCCTGAGCCTGCACGTGCCCTCGATCGCGCTGGAGGCCGCGGCGACGTCGGTCCAGCTGCACCTGCAGGTCAGCGCGCAGGGCTTCGCGCGCACGTACAACGCCGCCCAGGCCATCTCGGCGGCCCAGGTCGCGATGGGCGCCAACTCGCCGTTCCTGCTCGGCAAACAGCTGTGGCAGGAGACCCGCATCGCGCTGTTCGAGCAAATCATCGACACGCGGACCGAGGAGCTCGCCGCCCAGGGGGTCCGGCCGCGGGTGTGGTTCGGCGACGGCTGGATCGACTCGGTCATGGACCTGTTCGACGAGAACGTGCGCTACTTCCCCGCCCTGCTGCCCATCGTCGAGGACGAGGACCCCGAAGCGCTGCTGGCGGAGGGCAGCGTCCCCCACCTGCCCGAGCTGACACTGCACAACGGCACCATCTGGCGCTGGAACCGGCCCGTCTACGGCGTGGCCCGCGGCAAACCCCACCTGCGCGTCGAGAACCGGGTGCTGCCCGCCGGGCCGACGATGGTCGACACCGTCGCCAACGCGGCGTTCTACGTCGGCCTGGTCCGCGGCGTGGCCGAACTCGACGAGCCGATCGAACGCCAGCTGCCCTTCGAGCTCGCCGCGCGCAGCTTCAGGGAGGCGGCACGCAACGGGATCGGCGCGGAGCTGTACTGGCCGGGACCGGGCATCCTCCCCGCCACCACGGTGGTACTGGACCACCTGCTGCCGTTGGCGCACCGCGGGCTGGACGCCTGGCGGATCGACCCCGCCCACCGTGAGCACTACCTCGGAATCATCGAGCAGCGTGCCCGGCTCGGCCGCAACGGCGCCTGGTGGCAGGTCGCGGCCCACGACCGGGTCCGGGAGCGCCACGGTCTCGACCGCCGGGAGGCGCTGGTCGAGGTGACCCGGCACTACATGGCCGGGATGCGTGCCAACGCCCCGGTGCACACCTGGGAGCTGCCCTGAACACCACGTGCGGGCACAGCGGTCACGGCCGCGGACCCCCGGGCCCGGACCATTAGGATCGGCGGGTCCGTGCACCACCGGTCGACGACGAGACGAGGCCCCGCGTGGCCGACGCGCACCTGTACCTGCCCGACGGCCTGCCCGAGGCGCTGCTGGAGGCCGAGGACCTCGAGGTGCTGCGGGCACTGAGACGGCCCACGCTGATCCGGCTGCCCGGCTCCGGGCAGCAGCCCCCCCGGGCCATCTCGGCACTCCTGCACGGCGACGAGGTCACCGGCCTGCAGGCCGTGCTGAAGATCCTGCGACGTCGGCGCACCTACCCGTTCGACCTGTACGTCCTGCTCGGCAACGTCCCGGCCGCGCTGGCCGACCACGGCTTCGCCCACCGCTACCTCGACGACCAGGAGGACTTCAACCGGGTCTGGGGCGGGTCCGGCGACACGCCCCTGCGGCAGGCCGCGGCCGAGATCCTCGACCGGCTGCGTGGCTGCGGGCTCGAGTCGCTGGTGGACGTGCACAACAACACCGGCGACAACCCGTTCTACGCCATCGTGACCCGGCGACGGCCCGAGGTGCTCAATCTCGCGACCCTGTTCACCACCACGCTGCTCTACTGGGACCTCGGTGCGAACACGCTGATGGAGGCCCTGGAGGACGAGTGCGCCTCGATCGCCGTGGAGTGCGGCCTGCCGGGACGGCCGGAGTCCCTGGCGTTCGCGGTGGACGCCCTGCGCCGCTACCTGGGTGAACCGGCGCTGCGTGCCGACCGGGTCGTGCGCGACCACGAGCTGCTGGGCGACCTGCGCAAGGTGGTGGTCCGCGAGGGCGTGCGCTTCCGTTTCGGGGGTGGGGTCTCGGACGACATCGACCTCGCGCTGGCCGCCGACGCCGACGTGCACAACTTCGTCGAGGTTCCCGCGGGCCACACCCTCGGAATGGTCCGTCCCGGTGCCCCGGTACCGGTCCGGGCGACCGACGCCACCGGCACCGACGTCACCGACCGCTACTTCGCGGTGCGGGACGGCGCCCTGGTGACCACCGTCGCGGCCACCCCGGTGATGATGACCCGCACCGTCGAGGCCGCACGCAAGGACTGCCTGTTCTACCTCGCCGGAGGACTACCGGACGCCGGCTGAGGGGTCGCCGGACGCCGGGGGTCCCCGCAGCACCTTCGCGCACCACACCGCCACCACGATCGAGGGCAGCGCCATGACCGCCGCGGCCACACGCGCCCCGGCGACCTCCGCGACCGCCCCGTCGAGCAGGGCCGCGAACGGTCGGCTGCCGACGAAACACACGCTCCACAGCGCCATGACGCGTCCGAGCAGCACATCGGGGACCTCGGTCTGCAGGCGGGTGGTCGCGCGGGTGACGGCCGCGAGGTAGCCGCCCCCCGATACCAGCATCCCCACCATCGCGAGCCACAGGTGTCCCGCGACCGACACCACCAGCATCCCGCCCGCCTGGGTGAGCAATGCCCCCGGCAGCGCGTTGCGTCGTGCGCGCAGCCACCCGGTGAGCGTGATCGCGGTGATGGTGGCCCCCACCCCGAAGGCCCCGACGAGCAGCCCGGCGTCGAGGTCGGTGCCGCCGAACACGTCGCGCGCGAGCTC
>SLRZ01000070.1 GCA_007130695.1 Nitriliruptoraceae bacterium | reverse complement strand
CAGCCGCGAGCCACTCCGGTCGGCTCTGAAGTCTCTGGGGCCGGCGACCGCCTTGGAGATCCCCTACGTCGGGATCGCGGTCCTCGGCGCGGTGATACTCATGTTCGCTTCCCCCTGGGCGCTGGTGCTCATGGCCGTGCCCGCCCTGGTGGCCCGGTACGCGCTGCTGTCGTTCCAACGACTCGACGAGGCCTACGACCGGCTCGTGCGCAGCTTCGTCAAGGCCATCGAGGTCAAGGACCTCTACACCCGGGGCCATTCGGAGCGCGTGTCCGAGCTGTCGGTCGCGGTGGCCGAGGAACTCGGCATCGCCTACGAGGAACGGCGGCTGACCCGCTACGCGGCACTGCTGCACGATGTGGGCAAGATCGGTGTACCGCTGTGCGTCATCAACAAGCCGGGCCCCCTGGACGACACCGAGTTCGAGCAGATCAAGCAGCACCCCACCATCGGTGCGGAGATCCTCGGCGACATCGACTTCCTGGCCCCGGCGATCGACATCGTGCGCTTCCACCACGAACGGCTGGACGGTCGCGGCTATCCCCACGGCATCGGCGGCGACGATCTGAGCCTGATCGTGCGCATCGTCACGGCGGTGGACGCCTTCGACGCGATGACCTCCACCCGCTCCTACCGACGGGCGTTCTCGGTGACCGAGGCCGTCGAGGAGCTGCGCAGGTGCGCGGGTCGCCAGTTCGACCCGGGCGTGGTGGAGGCCCTCGGCCGCACCGCGGAGCGGATCGGGTGGACCCCGACCATCGACTTCGCGAGCGAGAGCGAACTGCACGGCCGCGAGATCCCGTCGGGCACGCTGGCCGAGCGTGAGCACCCGGAGGTCGGCCGATGAACCGGCCGGCCCCGCGCACCATGATCGGTGCCCTCGCGACCCTGCTCGGCCTCGGGCTCGGGAGCCTGTGGTGGGCGCTCGGGACCGTGGACCCGGTCGAGATCGGCGTCCTGCACCTGGCGCTGTTCCTCGGCGCCGCCGTCGCCACGGAACTCCTGCCGATGCAGCAGCCCGGGGGACGGCCGATCGCCACCTCGACGGCGATCGTGGGCACGCTCGCCCTCCTGGGTGCTTCCCCGTTGCTGCTGGCCGCGGTGGGCGGCGTCGGGTGGGTGACCGCCCGCCTCGTCCAGCGGCGGGGGATCCCGCTGGGGCTGCTGGCCGCGCGCACCGCCGGCGCCTGGAGTATGGGTGGGGTCGTGGCCCTCGGCGCCGCGGTCGACCTCCGGTGGACGGGGACCGATCTGCACGAAGGGGCAGCCGCATCCCTCGACCTCGGTGCGGCCACGGCCGTCACCCTCGCGGTCGTCTTCGGGGTCCCGGTGCTCCAGACGCTGGCCGGGTCCGTCGAGCACCTCCGGTTCCTGCCACGTCGGGCGGGGGAGGCGGTCGCCCGCAGTTGGATGGTGGGCGCGGCGATCAGCTCGACGGCGCTGCTCGGCGGCCTGGTCCACGAGGTCCTGGGCGCCTGGACCCTCCCGACGATGCTCATCCCGCTGCTGGCCGCCCGGTTCGGCCTGGACCGGTTCGCGGTGGCCGCTCGCGCCTACGACCAGACCATCCGCGCGATGTCCCGGTTGCCTGAGCAGCTCGGTGCCGTCGACGCGGAGCACGGCGTCCGCGTGGCGCGGCTCGCCATCGGTGTCGGTGTCGAGTTGGGCGTCGACGCGGACACGCTGGTGGATCTCGAACACGCCGCCCACCTCCACGAGCTCGGTCGCATCCGTCATGACGACCCGGAGGCATCCATCACCCGGGCCGACCTCGCCGCCGCCGGCGCGAGCATCATCCGCGAGACGGAATCGCTCACGCGCGTGGCCGACATCGTGGCGTTGCACGGTGAACCCCACCTCGCCCGGGGGGAGGTGGCGGTCTCCGCCCGGATCATCGCGGCCTGCTGCGCCGCCGACCGCTACGGACCGGTCCCCGGAGATGAGGGCCAGCGCCAGGAGGTACTCGTCCGGCTGGTCCGTGACATCGGTGACCTCGAGGTCGTCTCCGCCCTGTCCCGGGTGCTGACACGCAGCGACCTACCGGTCTGACTTCCCGCCGGCGGCCCGCTGTGCATCCTCGGCCCGTTGCCGACGGCGTTGCCCGGGGTCGCGGTAGCTCATCAGCGCGTGCGCCAGCGGCAGCAGGCCGGCGGCCAGGACGATGTCCCCGACCGAGATGACCGATCGCAGCGGCGGCAGCGGCAGGATGTCGGCGAGCCACGGCAGTCGGGTCTCGTCGGTCAGCAGCGTGTGCTTGCCCGTGGGGGTGACGGTGGGTTCGAGACCGATCGCGGCCATCGCCTCCGGTGAGACCGGCATGGCGCCGTTGGCCGCGATGACCACGGCGTTCAACAGCAGGCCGATGCCGATGAGGACCGTGCCCGGCAGATGCGCGTTCGCCAGGATCCAGCCCACTACCAGCAGCTGGGAGGTCACCAGCAGCAGCCACCCCGCCGTGGAGGCATCGGCGAACACGCCGCGTGCGGCGGCGACGTCCACGAGGACCTGCATGCCGACGCCGCCAAGCAGCAGCCACGACCAGCGCAGCGGTGCGTCCGCGAGCCGGTGGAGCCGCCCGCCCCGGAGGTAGGCCACGCCCACGGCGAGGACCAGCACGCTGAAGGTGAACGGCACTCGTGCTCCGGTGGTCGGGACGGATCGGGTGAAGCATGCCACCCCGAGGCGCTGCAGCGCCGGCACCGGTGGCAGCGGGACCGCCGGGGGAGGTGGTCGAACCGGATGGCCGAAGCCGGGGCGCCTCACGATGACGGGGCCCGAGGCAGCTACGCTCCCCGGTATGAGTGAAGGCAAGTCATCCCGCAAGCGCCGCGAGCAGGACCGCCGCCGCGACGCAGAGGACCCGGTGAGCAAGCTCTCCGGGCCGTTGAAGCGTGTCCTCGACCGCCTGCCCGCGACGCAGCGGCAGGTCCTGGAGCTGCGGATGGGGCTGAAGGACGGTCACCCCCACGACCTCGCCGACACGGCCCGGACGCTCGGCCTGTCGATGAGCGAGGCCCGCGACATCGAGCAGCGGGCGTTCGAGCACATCCGCGAGGTCGTGCCGCTGGGGCAGCTCCAGCGACTGCTCGACCGCTAGGAGCGCCATGTCCTCGCTGGAGGAACTCGCCGAGGAGCATGCCGGCCTCGACGGCGCGGCGATCGACACCCTGCACGCGATCGTGTCGGACTGGCAGATCCTCGCCGACCTGTCCTTCGCCGACCTGGTGATGTTCTGCCGTGACCCGGACTCCGGGCAGCTGATGGTGGTCGCCCAGATGCGCCCCTACACGGCGCAGACGATCTACCAGGAGGACCTCGTCGGGCAGACGTTCGCCCCCGAGGAGCGGCCCGGGGTCTCCCGGGCCTTCGATGAGTGGCGCATCATCCGCGACGGCGATCCCGACTGGTCGACGGGCGTGCCGGTGCGCGAAGAGGCGGTGCCGGTCCCCTTCGAGGGTGAGGTCATCGCCGTGGTCACCCGCGAGGCCAACCTCTCGATGGTCCGTGCCCCCTCCCAGCTCGAGCTGACCTACCTCCAGGCCGCCAACGACCTCTCGCAGATGCTCTCCGAGGGCGCCTTCCCGTTCCCCGGGGAGGACCCGGAACGCGAACTCGCGCCCCGGGTGGGTGACGGGCTGGTCCGCATCGACCCCACGGGGGTGGTCGTCTACGCCTCCCCGAACGCCATCAGCGCCTTCCGTCGCTGCGGGGTCGTGGACAACATCATCGGGCGCAACCTCGCGGAGTTCGACCTCGACGACCAGGCGGTCCTCGAGGCGCTGGCGGACGGCGAACCACTGGAGTCGGAGGTCGAAGCCCGCGGGGCGGTGGTCCTGCGGCGTCTGCTGCCGCTGACCCGGGCGCACCACGTGCTCGGCGGCCTGATGCTGGTGCGCGAGGTCACGGAACTGCGCCGTCACGAGCGGCTGCTGCTGTACAAGGACGCCACCATCCGGGAGATCCACCACCGGGTGAAGAACAACCTGCAGACGGTGGCCTCCCTGTTGCGCCTGCAGTCACGGCGCCTGGAGAGCCCCGAGGCCCGGCAGGCACTGTGGGAGTCGGTCCGGCGGATCTCCTCGATCGCGCTGGTACACGAGACCCTGTCGCAGGACAGCCGGCAGCGGGTGTCGTTCGACAAGGTGGCCCAGCGTCTGGTGGAGATGCTGGGCACCGGGCTCACCGACCCGAACCGGCCGGTGCACATGGACCTGCGCGGCGGTGCAGGGGAACTGCCCGCCGAGGTCGCGACCCCACTCGCGCTGGTGCTCTCCGAGCTCGTCCAGAACTCGGTGGAGCACGCCTTCCCCGACCGGGGCGGACGGATCGTCATCGAGCTCGAGCGACGCAGCGCCAGCCTGCACCTGACCATCCGTGACGACGGCATCGGGGTGCCGGAGGGCTGGAGCCTGGAGCGCGACGCGAACCTGGGACTGCAGATCTCCGCGACCCTGGTCGAGTCCGAACTCGGTGGCACGCTCGAGGTCGCGGCCGCGGCGGACGGGCCGGGCACCCTGTGCGAGGCGCTGCTGCCGCTGCCCCGCTGATCGCCGGCCTGCCGGAGGGTCAGCTCTCGGGGAGTTCGAGCTCCTCCGGCGCGTCCGGACGGTCGGCGTCGGCCTCACCGGGGACCGAGGGGTCCTCACGCTGGGCCTGTTCGCCGACGACCACGAGGGCCACGGTCACGGCGACCGCGGTGACGACGGCGCCGGCGATGAGTGCCGCCCGGCGGTGGCGGCCGGGGACCGAGGGTTCACGGGGCAGGTCGGGCGCCGGGACGTAGCGTTCACCGTCGGCGGAGGACCGATCCGCCTCATCCGGGCTGGTCCCGGGGGGCGTCGTGAGCCAGGTGCGGGTACGCACCCGGGTCAGCTGGCCATCCGGCGGCGACGCTGGCGTGCACGCTTGAGGGTGCGACGCTCGTCCTCGGTGAGGCCACCCCAGACGCCGGCGTCCTGGTTGGTCGCCAGGGCGAACTCGAGGCACTCCTCGCGGACGTCGCAACGTGCGCAGACACGCTTTGCCGCGTCCGCCTGCTCGATCGCCGGCCCCGTCGTCCCGATCGGAAAGAAGAGTTCGGGGTCTTCGTCGATGCACGCTGCGCTGCTACGCCAGTCCATGGGGTTGATCTCCCGTCGAAAGGGGGTCTGTCGGCCACGTTGGGCCGGACGAAGCGCTGGGGCTCGCCAGTCCCTGGTGCGCTTGTGAACGAATTCTCGATCGCGATGGGCACCGTAACGCGGCCACTGAGCCTGTCAAGGGGTCGTGCTTGCAATCGTGCGCGCACGGGCGTTCTCAGGGGTTCGCGTGCGTTGGGCGCGCTCGATTCGGCCGGCCGGACCGGATGCAGTACTGCGGGTGAGGGTCAGGCGAGCACCGTGAGGGCGTCGCGCACCGCCGAGAAACGGGCCGTGCGGTGCTCGCCGGCGTAGTCGCCGTCGACCATCAGTGGCTGCGGCTCCGGGTTGGTCAGCTCGAAGGCGTCGAGGTCGTGGAAATGGTCCACATGGTCGAGTTCGATGTGCGAGGCGTCGTGGAAGACCCGCCACAGCAGTCGCAGCAGTCGCGGCGTCGGCATCGGGGGTAGGGCGATCAGGTCGAGTCCGGTGTCGAACGACGCCTGGGGGTGCACCCGCATCGGGCGCGAGCGCAGATAGGTGTAAGGGTCGGTGTTGGCCACGATCGTGACCGAGTAGGGGCCACGGCTGGTGCCGTCGGGCAGCCGCAGCATCGTCGCCGGACGGTCGCGACCGCTGCCGGTGAACCATTCGATGCCGGTGCCGAGGACGAAGGCCCCCTGGCGCAGGTAGCGCTTGCGGCGCTCGTGCTGTTCGACGTGGCGGACCACCGCCGCGTCGAAGCCGAACCCGGCGTTGAAGCCGAGGTAGCGCGCTCCCACACGCCCGAGCGCGATGGTGCGTCGCCGTCCGCTGGCCACGTACTCCAGCATCCGCCGACTGGCCTCCACGGGGTCGTTGGGGAGCCCCAGCGCCCGTGCCAGCACGTTCGTGCTGCCGCCGGGCAGGACGCCGAGGGCCACCGGGGTTCCCGCCAACGCCTGCAGGACCTCGTTGGCCGTGCCGTCCCCACCCAGGGCGAAGACCACGTCGACGCCCTCGTGCACCGCGCCGGCCGCGAGATGGGTGGCGTGCCCGCGCTGCTTCGTGGGCCGCACGTCGAGGTCCGTGCCCTCCGCCAGGATCGCGGCCACGGTCTCGCCGACGGTCTGATCGGTGGTGGTGGCGTTGGGGTTGAACAACAGCAGCGCGCGCACCCGGCCTCCTGCGTCCGCCCACGGCGTCGGGCGTGCGCGGAGGCTACCCGGCGGCCTCCGCGTCATCGTCTTCGGCGGGGTTCGGCTCGGCCGGCGCCTCGTCGTCGGGCGGCGGACGGGCGTCTTCCTGCCCGGCCTCCTCCGCGGTGTCCGCCGGCAGTGGTTCGTCGCCCGGCCCGTCGGGGTCGGTGTGGTCCTCCTCCGGGGGAGCCTGCGGTGCGGGCTGTGCCTCTCGGGGCGGCTCGGCCGGTGGGGGTGCGGGGCGGGGCGCCGGCGGGGGTGGGGGCTCCGGGCAGGTCTCGCGGGGCACGAGCACCTTGGGGACCCGTTGGGTCTCGCCGCGGCACCAGGCCGCCGCACGCAGCCCCGACTCCGGATCGATCTCCACCAGTGCCCACTCGTCGTCGGGCAACTCGAAGGGCACCGGTGTCCGGTCGGCGAGTGCGGCGGTCATGACCTCGGAGAACAACGAAGCGGGGATGCTGCCCCCGGTGACACGGGCGATCCCGCGCACGTTGGCCAGCGGCACGGAGCCCTCGAGGTGGCCGACCCACACGGCGGTGGACAGCACCGGGGTCGTGCCGACGAACCAGGCGTCGGTGTGGTTGGAGGTGGTTCCGGTCTTGCCGGCGATCTCCCAGCCCTCGACCCGCGCGGCTCGGCCGGTGCCGTGCTCCACCGAGTCACGCAGCACCTGTGCGGTGACAT
>SLRZ01000269.1 GCA_007130695.1 Nitriliruptoraceae bacterium | reverse complement strand
TGATCGACGTGTGGTTGGCGAAGAAGTCCAGGGCGTGCTCGACCGACATGTCGAGGACCTCGGAGATGCTCGCGCCCTTGTAGTGGACCTCGAGGGTCTCGCGGTTGTAGCGCCGGCCCTTACACACCTCGCAGGGGACGTAGACGTCGGGCAGGAAGTGCATCTCGATCTTGAGGGTGCCGTCACCGCGACACGACTCACAGCGCCCGCCCTTGACGTTGAACGAGAACCGCCCCGGCAGGTACCCGCGGACCTTGGCCTCCGGGGTGGTCGCGAACAGCTTGCGCACGTGGTCGAACAACCCGGTGTAGGTCGCCGGGTTCGACCGTGGCGTGCGCCCGATCGGCGACTGGTCGACGACGACGGCCTTGTCGACCTGGTCCAGTCCTTCGACGCGCTTGTGTCGTCCGGGCAGCTGCCGGGAGCCGTAGACCTCCCGCATCAGCACCCGCGAGAGGATCTCGTTGACCAGGGTCGACTTGCCCGACCCGGACACCCCGGTGACCCCGATGAACGTGCCCATCGGAAAATCGACGTCGAGCTCGTCGAGGTTGTGCTCGTGGGCCCCGATCACCCGCAGGGCGTTGCCGTTGCCCGACCGGCGACCGTCGGGGATCGGGATCGAACGCTTGCCGCCGAGGTAGGCGCCGGTCAACGATTTCGTGGTCAGGCGCTTGAGCCCGTCGACCGTTCCCGCGTGGACGATCTCCCCGCCGTGTTCGCCGGCACCCGGTCCGATGTCGACGACGTAGTCGGCGGCGTCGATGGTGGCCTCGTCGTGCTCGACCACGATCAGGGTGTTGCCGAGGTCGCGCAGGCGCAGCAGGGTCTCGATCAGCCGCTCGTTGTCGCGCTGGTGCAGTCCGATCGAGGGCTCGTCGAGGACGTACAGGACCCCGACGAGACCGGCACCAATCTGGGTCGCCAGGCGGATGCGCTGGGCCTCACCGCCGGACAACGAACCGGCGGCCCGGTCGAGGGTCAGGTAGTCGAGCCCGACGTCGAGGAGGAAGCGCAGGCGGGCACGGATCTCCTTCAAGACGCGCTCGCCGATGAGGCGGTCGCGGTCGGTCAGCTCCAGGCCCGTGACGAACTCATCGGCGTCGGCGACCGACATGGCCGTCAGCTCGGCGATCCCGGTGCCGCCCACGGTCACGGCCAGGACGATGGGCTTCAACCGCTGCCCCTCACACGCGGGGCACGGGACCTCGCGCATGTACTGCTCGATCTGCGAGCGCACGTGGTCGGAGTCCGTCTCGGAGTGCCGCCGGCGCAGGGAGGGCAGCACCCCTTCGATGCGGGCCTTGTAGGAGCGACGGCGCCCGTAGCGGTTGGTGTAGGAGACGTGCACCCGCTCGTCGATGCCGTGCAGGATGGCGTCGCGCACGTCCTCGGACAGCTCCTCCCACGGTGTGGTCGGATCGGCACCGAGGTGCTTGACCGTGGCGCGCAGCAGCTGGCGGTAGTAGTTGGACTGGACCCCGGTCCCCCACGGCAGCACCACGCCCTGCTCGACCGAGGCGGTGGGGTCGCCCAGTACCAGCTCCGGGTCCACCATCAACCGGGTGCCGAGGCCCGAACAGGTGTCACACGCGCCGTAGGGCGAGTTGAACGAGAAGTTGCGCGGGGCGAGCTGGTCGAAGCTGACCTGACAGTGGGTGCACGCCAGGTGTTCGGAGAAGGTCAGCAGCTCCGGCTCGGGCTCCGGCAGCCCGTCGGCGCTCGCCGCGTCGCGCGCCTCACGTGTGGGCAGGATCTCGATCATCGCCACGCCGTCGGCCAACTGCAGCGCGGTCTCGATGGAGTCCGCGAGCCGCCGCCGGATGTCGCCCTTCTGCACGAGCCGGTCGACCACGACCTCGATGTCGTGCTTGATCTGCTTCTCGAGGCGCGGCACCTCCTCGATGGGGTGCACCTCGCCGTCGACCCGGACGCGGGCGAACCCCTCCGTCGACAGCTGCTGGAACATCGCCGCGTACTCGCCCTTGCGGCCGCGGACGACGGGGGCCAGGACCTGGAAGCGGGTGTCCACGGGAAGTTCGTGAACCTGGTCGATGATCTGTTCGGCGGTCTGCCGCGCGATGGGCTGCCCGCAGTTGGGGCAGTGGGGCTGACCGATGCGGGCGTAGAGCAGGCGCAGGTAGTCGTAGATCTCGGTGATCGTGCCGACGGTCGAACGCGGGTTACGCGAGGTGGACTTCTGGTCGATCGAGATCGCGGGCGAGAGCCCCTCGATGAAGTCGACGTCGGGCTTGTCCATCTGCCCGAGGAACTGGCGGGCGTAGGCCGACAACGACTCGACGTAGCGCCGCTGTCCTTCCGCGTAGATCGTGTCGAAGGCCAGGGAGGACTTCCCCGAACCCGACAGGCCGGTGAACACGATCAGCGAGTCACGCGGCAGATCGACGTCCACGTCCTTGAGGTTGTGCTCACGGGCGCCGCGCACGGTGAGGACGTCGCGCGTCGGACGGCGCGACGTGTTGCGCTGAGTGGCCACGGGTCGTCTCCGGACGAGAGCGGCAGGAGGTCGATTGTTCGAGCCCCGAGGATAGCGGCCCGCACACCGGTCGAACGTCTGTTCCCTGACCGATGCCCGCGACAACACCCCCCGGGGTGACCGTCCGGACACGCTCGTGACCAGCACCACGCTCGGCCTCCGCGGCGCGTACTAGCCTCGACTCCCCGCCCGAGGAGGACGCCATGACCTACACCGGACACGTCGAGGCAGACGGCGACTGGCAGGAGCGCGTCGACGGTGGCGCACGCATCCGGAAGCTCTCCGTCGGGGAGATGGACAACAACGTCTATGTCATCGCCTGTACGCAGACCGGGGCCGCGCTGGTCATCGACGCGGCCGACCGTCCGGACCGCATCCGGGAGGCGATCGCCGATGTCGAGCCCGTCGCGGTCGTGCAGACACACGGGCACTTCGACCACGTCCGGGCCTGGGAGGCGCTCACCGAGGACCCGGGCCTCGAGGTGTGGGGCCATCCCGGCGACGCCGACATGTTCCCGCAGCCACTCGACCGCGAGCTCGGCCACGGCGACGTGCTCGAGATCGGCGAGCTGCGCGTCGAGGTGTTGCACGTCCCGGGTCACACGCCCGGGTCCCTGCTGTACCTCGTCGAGGGCGAGGAGCGGCCCCATCTGGTGAGTGGCGACACGCTGTTCCCGGGCGGGGCGGGCAACACCTTCGGGAACCCGGACCACTTCGTGCAGATCATGGACGGCCTCGAACGCGAGGTCTTCGACCGACTTCCCGACGAGACCTGGGTCTACCCGGGGCACGGTGACGACACCACCCTCGGCGAGGAACGCCCGAAGCTCGGCGAATGGCGCGAACGCGGTTGGTGAACCCCCGGGGAGGGGGCCGGCGGGCCCCACTGCGGCGAAGCGGCGAGCACCGGTTCCTGCCACAGTGAGCGACGGGAGGCGACGACGTCGCCTCCGACGCGAGGACCGCAGGTGGCAACGACACGTCCAGGGTCACCACGGGAGCGACTGCGCTCCGCGCTGCAGTCGGTCGACCGTGCACTGCCGGGGCGGATCAGCGGCATCTTCCACCGCTTCGCCGACCGCGACATCCTGCTGACCGCGAGCAGCCTCGCCTTCTACGGGGTCGTGTCCGCGCTCCCCCTGCTGATGTTGGCCTTCGCGGCGGTCGAGGCGGTCGCCGGGGACGACGCTCTGGCGTCGTTCACCGAACGCGCGGCGGAGAGCGGACCGGACGGGACGGGGGCGTTCCTCGAGCCGCTGGTCTCCAGCGGCGGGTCACTGACCTTCGCCACGGTGCTGTTCACCCTCTGGCCGGCGACCGCCTACGGCGGCGGGCTACGTCGGGCGCTGACCCACCAGACCGCCGTCGACGACCCTGGGGCGGGCGCACGGGGACGCGTCACGGGCGTGGGGCTGGTCCTGGTGCTGCCGGTGCTGCTGCTGGCCGGTATCCCGATGATGTTCGTGCTCAGCACCCTCTCGGGCAACGGGCTGTTGGGCATGGCGCTGGGCTGGTCGATGGCCCTGGTCGCCGGTGGCCTGCTGGGCACCGGGCTGACCACGCTGATCTACCAGGCGTTCGCCCCGACGTCGCTCGGCTGGCGCGACACCGCGTCCGGTGCGGCGTTCACTGCAATCACGACGGCCGTCTTCTCGCTGGGCTTCGTGGTCTACCTCGACGTCGCCGACACCGAGGAGCGTTTCGGTGGTGGGGCGACCGCCGTCGTGGTGATGATCGGCCTGTGGCTGTTCGTGGCGAACATCCTGCTGCTCGCCGGGTACCAGGCCGTGCTCGAACTCGACGAGGAACGTCAGGACACGAACGTCTGACGTGGGTCAGCCGATGGTGGCCACGACCACCGCCGCGACCGTCAACACCAGCGCAGCCACCAGCCCACGGCCGGCGGTGCGGTGCGCGTCGACCACCTGCTGTTGCTTGCCCGCCCGGCCCACCAGGGCGTGCCCGACCCCCAGCGCCACCAGCGCCAGGACGGGATGGACGTAGGCAATGAGCGGGTCCGCCTCCCAGGACTGGGCGACGCCGTAGAGCACCAGGCCGAGCAGGACCTGGATGTCCAGCAGGACCATCGCGCCTGCGTAGGGGCCCTTGGAGAACTCCCGGGCGTCCTTGGCGCGCCCGGAGGCCAGCCACGCCGAGACCAGCAGGACGACCACCACGAGGTAACCGACCCCGCGATGGGCTTCGAACAGGATGTCGACCACGCAGCGTGCCTCCAGTCAGGACCACAACGTTCTCAGCCTAGTCGGCACCCGCTGGCGGAGCGTACGACCCACCCCTCTCCCATCGGGCGGGGCCGCCCTAGAGCGGGGGCCGGCCCCCGGTGGCCGCCGGTGCGTCCTGCGCGGCGACCGCTGCCTGCTTGGCGCGCTTGCTCACGTACAGGTGCTGGTCCGCCTCGCGCAGCAGTTCGTCCGCGTCGGCCCCGTGCCGGGAGCTGGCCAGGCCCATACTCGCGGTGACCCGGCACTGCACCCCGCGTTGGAGCACCAGCGGTGCGGACAGCAGTTCGTCGAGTCGCCGCGCCAACGCCGTGACCTCGTCGGCGTCGCCCGCGTCCTCGAGGATCACGGCGAACTCGTCCCCGCCCATGCGGGCCGCGAGGTCGGTGGCGCGCACGCCCGCGGCCAGACGTCGCGCGATCTCGACCAGGACCTCGTCACCGGCCTGGTGGCCGTGGGTGTCGTTGACGGGCTTGAAGTCGTCGAGGTCGAGCATGATCAGCCCGACGGGCACGCCGGTGCGCGCGGCGCGGGTGAGGGCGTCGTCGAGTCGTTCGGTGAACGCCCGTCGGTTGGCCAGACCGGTCAGGGAGTCGTGGTGGGCCTGGTAGACGATCTCCGCCTCCAGGGCACGCCGGTCGGTGATGTCACGCACATTGAGGATGTAGCCGGCGTTGCCCGCCGGCCGACTGACGTTGGTCTCGACCTGCCGCAGTTCGCCCGCGGCGTCGAACATCCGATGGTCGACCTGGACGCCCTGGGTCAGGTCCTGTGCCATCACGGCCCGCAGCACCCGGCCGCGATCGTCGGGATGGAAGAGGTCGAACACGTTCGTCCCCACCAGGTCCTCGGGCCGGTAGCCGTGGACGAGGGTCGTCGCGCGGTTGATGAAGGTGATCGTGGCCTCGTCGTCGAGCATCGCGATGATGTCGATCGAGCCCTGCAGCAGCGAGTCGAGGCGTGCCTCACGTTCGGCGAGTTCCTCGACCAGCCGGGTGCGGTCCTCGGCGAGGGAGACCTCGTGCACGAACCGTCGCAGCACATCGGGCAGATCCCGGTCGGGCGGTTCCGTGCAACTGAGCGCGAGGACCGCCTGCGGGCCGTCGGGACGCGGCAGCGGCACGAACACGAAGCTCTTGAAACGCGGCTCGAGCCCGAAGCCCGCCTGCAGCGCTGCCGCCTCCGACTCCGACAGCACCCACGGCTCTCCGACGGCGGCCCGCCCGACCATGTCGGACGGCATCCGGGTCTTGTCCACCGCATCCACCCGTGCCGGGCCGACGGAGGAGACGGCCACCCACTGCTCACCCGACTCCTCCCAGAGCACGCAACGGGCGGCCGGCTGCCTGGTCAGGTCGTGGGCCGCCTGTGTCACCGCCTCGTCGACCTCCCGTCGGTCCGCGGCGGCCGCCATCTGCTGCGAGGCGGCGAGCAGCCGGCGTTCGCGCACCCCCGCCTGTTCGGCGCGTTCGGCGGCGATCCGGACCTGCCGCAGCAGCCAGGTCGAGATCATGCCGCCGGCCACCAGGCCGACATGGGCGAACGTGACCGGGTCGCCGGCGGCCGTTGCGCCCACCAGCACCCAGACCGCGAGGATCAACGCGGCACCGCCGTAGGTCCGCCTCGGGCCACCGTCCAGGGCCCGCTGGAACAGCACGACGTGGACGATCGGGTAGGCGGCCTGCCAGTCCAGGGCGACCACGGTCAGCAGGGCCATCGGCGCGACCACCGAGAGATCGAGCCACCACGGGGGACGGACGCGGTCCATGGCCAGGGCCCACGAGATCAACCCGATGAAGGCCACGACGGACAGGACGGGCTGCGGCGGCTCGAGCATGGCGACACGGGCCAGCCCGGTGAGGGCCGCGACCACGGTGAAGAGCGCGAACAGGCGACGCAGACGCGGCAGGAGGTTGCCGGGAAAGCCCGACGGCACACGGGGTTCCCGGGTCCCTGACCGTGACGGCATCCCCACTCCCACCTCGCGCATGACGCATCTGTGTCATGGTCATCGGCAGGTGGGAGGTGGGGATGTAGAAGAACCACCCCGTTCAACGTCCGGGACTAGTTCCCGACGTCGAACGGGGCGGTGTCGTCGGTGTCAGCTCCGACGGCGGAGGGCGGTCGCGAGACCGAGTGCGGCCAGGCCCGTCAGGGCGAGGCCACCACCGGTCTCCGGCAGGCGCTCCTGCGCGGCCGGCTGGGTGTCCGCCGGCTCGTCCTGCTCGTCGGCGGCGGGCAGCGTCGCGGCGTCGTCGGCCACGACCGGGCCGTCG
>SLRZ01000097.1 GCA_007130695.1 Nitriliruptoraceae bacterium | reverse complement strand
GGCGCCGCCGAACCAGGCGGCGGCGCCGCAAGCGTGAGTGGAGCCCACGGCGACGACCCCACCCCGGCGGCAGCGTCCACGGGGCGACCTCGGGCCCCTCGACCTCTGGAGGTGACGCCCGCCCTCCGGGGCCGAGTCGTCCTCCTATCGTGGGCGGGGCCGGCGGAGCTGTCGGGCGTTCGGGCATGGTCGACCAGGAGTGGGGCGTGGCCATCTGGATGTTGCTGTTGGGCGTCGCCGTGGTGGCGTTCGTCTTCTACGATGCCTTCGTCACCACGGTCTCCGGGGTCAGCGCCGGCGGTCCGGTCAGCCACTATCTGGGGCTGGGTGTCTGGCGAGGTGTGCGCCGGTTGGCGCGCTCGCCCCGTTCCTCGGTGCTGGCGGCGGCTGGTCCGCTTTCGGTCTTCGTGATGTTGGTGTTCTGGCTCTTCGGGTTGTGGGCCGGCTGGACTCTGGTGTTCTCCGCGGACCCGGGGGCCGTCCTCCACTCCGACACCGGTGAGCCGGCCGACGGGTGGTCTCGGGTCTACTTCGCCGGCTTCACCGTCTACACCCTGGGCCTCGGCGACTTCGCACCTGCCGGCGCCGTCTGGCAGGTGCTGACGGCGGTTGCGACCATCAACGGGTTCGTGCTGCTGACGATGACCGTCTCGTACCTCATCCCGGTGGTCATGGCCGTTTCGGAACGTTTCCAGCACGGGATGGTGCTCCACGGCCTGGGCGACACCGCCCAGGACCTGGTGACCGCCGCGTGGAACGGCCGGGACTTCTCCGAGTTCACCCCGCACCTGCGGGACATGGCGCCGGTGGTCAGCCGGACCACCCAGAAGTACCTCTCCTATCCGGTGCTGCACTTCTTCCACAGCCCGAGCCGTGACACTGCTCTCGAACCGGGGATCGCCGTCCTCGACGAGGCGCTGCTGCTGCTCGAACACGGCGTGGCTGAGGATGTGCGGCCCCACCCGATGCAGTTGCGTCCGTTGCGCTGCGCTCTCGACCGGTTCGGTGCGGTCGTCGTCAGCGAGTTCATCGGCACCGCCGACGAGGCACCTCCGCCGCCCAGCCTCGAACCGTTGCGCCGTGCGGGTATCCCGGTCGTCGACGAGGCGGTCTTCGCGGACTCGGTCGACACCCGGCAGGACCAGCGCCGGGTGCTGGCCGGTTTCATCGCCGACGCCCGGTGGCCTTGGGACGCCGGTGTGGAGGTCGATGCCGCACCGGGTGACGACGGGGAGCCGCCCGCGGGGTCGTGAGCCGCGCGTCGGTTCGACACGCCCGCGCCTGTCAACCGCGGCGTCGTGAAGCCCGCCGGAGGTGCTTCGCGCCGGGAAGGGGCGAGTCGGCGGTTCACACCGTGAGCACGACCGGATCGCGGGGCGTGGACGCGGCGTTGATTAGCCTCCGCAGACAGACGAGAGGCGGTGGTTCGTGGGATTCGAGGCCCTGGCGGTCCTCCTCGTCGTGCTGCTCGCCATCGTCACGCTGGCCCGGGAGATGGCACCACCGCCGGCGATCATGTTGGGCGCGGTCGTGGCCCTGGTCCTCGTCGGGGTCCTGGAGCCCGAGCAGGCGTTCGCCGGGCTGTCCAACCCCGCGACGCTCACGATCGCCGGGTTGTTCATCGTGGCCCGGACTGTGCGTGACCACGCCCGCATCGACCGGGTCGTCGAATGGGTGCTGGGGGGTCGGGACAACGGGGCCGGCGGAGCGCCGGCGGCCAAGCCGGCGACGGCGCGCCGGGCACTGACCCGTTTTCCGGGTCCGGTGCTCCTGTTGTCCAGCGTGCTGAACAACATCCCCCTCGTGGCGACCCTCGCCCCGGTGGTGCGTTCCTGGGCGGAACGGCACGGGGTGGCGACCACGTATCTGCTGATGCCGCTGTCGTTCGCCGCGATCCTCGGTGGGTTGCTGACCACCATCGGGACGTCCACCAACCTCGTGGTCTCGGGCCTGTTGCAGTCGAGCACCGGGGAGGGTTTCGGCTTCTTCGCGGTGACCTGGGTGGGGTTGCCGCTCGCGCTCGTCGCGGTCGTGGTGATGGTGCTGCTGGCTCCGCGGGTGCTGCCGGACCGGCGGTCGCCACACGAGCAGCTCGCCGGCCACGAACGGGACTTCGCGGTCCGGCTGCAGGCGTCCGAGGACGGTCCGGTCGCCCACCACACCGTCGAGGAGGCCGGACTGCGCGACCTGCCCACCACCTTCCTCGCCAGCGTCACCCGGGAGGGCTACGAGATCGCCCCCGTCACTCCGTCCACGCTGCTGTTGCCCGGCGACGTGCTGACGTTCGTGGGTCGGGTGGACGACGTACGTGACCTGTTGGCGCGCCCCGGTCTGATCGAGGCCGAGCGCCCGCAGACGCAGATGCTGGACGGTGACGGCCACGAGCTCTACGAGTGCGTGCTGGGTAGTTCCTCGCCGCTGGTGGGGCGCACCCTCAAGGAGGTCTCGTTCCGGGGCCGCTACGGCGGCGCGGTGGTCGCCATCCACCGGTCCGGGACCCGGATCGACGCGAAGCTCGGCACGGTGCGCCTGCACGCCGGTGACGTCCTGCTCGTCCTCGCCGACCGGCCCTACGGGGAGCGGTGGCAGGGCACCCAGGACTTCGCCGTCGTGGTCCCCCACCGCACGCGCGCCTCGATGCGCAGTCGACGTGAACCGCTCGTCGTGGCGGTGGTCCTGGCGATGGTCGGGTTGTCGGCCAGTGGGCTGGTCCCGATCGTCACCGCCGTGATGGCCGCGGTCGCGGTGTTGATAGCGACCGGCAGCATCCGTTTCCGTCGCGCCCTGGAGTCGCTCAACTTCGACGTGCTGCTCATCGTCGCCGCGGCCATCGGCCTGGGCACGGCGATGGAGGTGTCCGGGCTCGCCGGTGTGCTCGCCGGCGGGGTCGAGGTGGTGGCCGCGCGGGGTGGGCTGCTGTTGACCCTCGCGATCATCGTGCTCGGCACGATCGTGCTCACCGAACTGGTCACCAACGTCGCCGCCGCCGGCATCATGGTGCCGGTCGCGCTCGACGCCGCGAGCCGGGTGGATGCCGACCCGGTCGGGTTCGCCGTGGCCGTCGCCATCGCCGCGTCGGCGTCGTTCCTCACCCCGATCGGCTACCAGACCAACACGATCGTCTACGGCCTGGGTGGGTACCGGTTCGGGGACTACTGGAAGCTCGGGCTGCCGTTGACGGGCTGCGTCGTGGTGACGACCCTGCTGGTCGTGCCGGCGGTCTGGGGCTGACGGCCGAACGCGACCGTCGCAGACGAACCGGTCTGGGGAAGGCGCCGGGGCCGGCGCGGGGTGCGACGCGGTCGGGGGCGCTGGGTTACGGTGCCGCGAGAAGGCGCGAAGGGGACCGCATGATCGTCATCACCGGGACGCTGCCGCTGCAGCCGTCACAGCTCGACGCCGCGCTGGAGGCCGTGCGGGACATCCAGCGCCCGACGCTGTCGGAACCCGGCTGTCACGCCTACCGATTCTCTCTCGACATCGACGACGCGAGCCTGCTGCGGATCCATGAGGAATGGGAGGACGACGAGGCGCTGTCCACCCACCTGGCCACCACCCACTTCGCGGACTTCATCGAACGCATCGGCGACAAGCTGGCCGGAGCCCCGGACGTGGTGCGGTGGGACGGGGCGACCTCGAGACCGCTGTTCGGTTGACGCGGCCGCGGTCCGGGTAGCCCGAGGGCCGAGCACGCGGGCGGACCGGTCGGCCCGACGTCAGTCGTGGGGTGGCCACCAGCCCTCCTCCTCGAGGTGGGCGAGGACCTGCTCGGCGGCCTGTTCGGGGGTCAGGTCGGTGGTGTCGATCGTCAGCGACGCGTCCGTCGGGGTCTCGTAGGGGTCGTCGATACCGGTGAACCCCGTGATCTCGCCGGCGCGGGCCTTCGCGTACAACCCCTTGCGGTCGCGACGCTCGCAGACCTCCAGCGGGGTGGCGACGTGGACGAGGACGTAGCCGCCACCCACCTGTTCGATCTGCTCCCGGTTGGCCCGGCGCACCGCGTCGTAGGGCGCGATCGGGGCGCAGATCGCGATGCCGCCGTGCTTGGCGATCTCGCTGGCGACGTACCCGATGCGCAGCACGTTGAGGTCGCGGTGCTCCTTGGAGAAGCCCAGTTCGCTCGACAGGTTGCGGCGCACCAGGTCGCCGTCGAGCAGCGTCACCGTCCGGCCGCCGTGCTCGAGCAGGCGGGCCCGCACGATCTTGGCGATGGTCGACTTGCCCGATCCCGACAGCCCGGTGAAGAACACGCACAGCCCACGCTGCCCACGGTCGGACAGCGTCCGATGGATCTCCGCGGCGACGTCGTCGGTGACGTCGGGCAGTTCCGTGCGCCCGTCGCGGGCCGCGTGCAGCAGGACCTGGCCGTGGTCGCGCATCTCCACGCCGTAAGGCACGTCCGTGACCGGGTTGACGTCGTCCGACGAGGTCGTGTCCTGTTCGCCCCGGGGAGCCGGGACCGGGACCAGATCGAACTCGTCGGCGGCCGCCTCCACCGTCCGCAACGGCGCGTTGGGTTCGAACAGCGGCGCCACCCGTTCCGCGGCGTGAGGACTGGCGTGCCACGGTCCGAAGAGCATGTGGGTCGCGCCGTAGTTCTGTCGGACCAGGGCGTGCAGGACGGCCTCGCCGGTGCCGCCCAGCCGCGCCGGCAAGGGGGTGACGGCCAGCTCGACGTCCACGTCCTCGTCCGCGAGGTGGTCGGCCGCGAGCCGGGCGAGCCGCACGCGGGTGAAGGCATCGAGGTCGACGGCCTCGCCGGGCCCCACCATGGGGTGCAGCAGGACGATCGCGTCGAGTTCACGGGCGGCGTCACGGACGGCCGCCAGCATTTCCCGGGTCGGGATGGCCCGCAGGTGGACGGCCAGGACCGGCCGCTGTTCGTGGCGGCCGAGGCGCTCACGCAGCTGTTCGGGGGCCAGGCGGAGTTCGGCGAGATCGTGGTGGGCCGGAAGCTCGAGGACCTCGAGCGGACCGCCCAGACGCATGGCGCCGGTGCGGGCGATCAACGCCTCGACCTCGGGATGTGCCGGGTCGTCGGACCCCAGCAGCCGGTGGGACTCCGCACGCAGGTCGGGCCGCCACCGCGACTCGATCCGCAGGGCCGCCAGCATGGTGCCCTCGGTGTCGCGCAGTGCGAGGTGGTCGGCGTCGGCGGTGTCGTTCGCGGTCGGGGTGTCCACGTCCAGCAGGATCGGCACCGGCCACAGCGTGCCGTCGGGCAGCCGGTTGTCGACCAGGATCGACCCGTGCTCCTCGTCGGTCATGAAGCCCGTCAGTGGGGCGTAGGCGCCGGTGGCCAGCAGCTCGAGGTCGGCGAGCTGGGTTGCCGTCAACGTCCACGAGGGCCAGTCGTGGGCAGCCTCCCGCAGTTCGGCCGCACGGTTCTCATCGACCCGCAGGTCGACCGTACGGCCGCCGTGGGGGGCGGGAAGGGGATGGTCGGACATGTCAGGGCCTCGCAGGATCGCCGTGCCGCGGTGGGCTCGTCACGTGGGCACCCGACGCTAGTCGCGGTTCCCCCGCCGGGCCGTGGCGTGGGGCCGACGTCCAGCCGAGGTCCCGGGCGGTCGGGCGGTTCGGCCGGTGCCCCTAGCCTCTCGGAGTCCACGGTGCCCTTCGCGTCGCCGACCTGCCAGCTGGACGGTGCCTTGCATGAGCGACTCCGACGCGACCCTGACCCCGGCGCAGAGTGTGCGTGCCGGGGCGGCGCTGATCACGCCCATCGCGCTCGGGGTCCTGCCCTTCGGGTTGATCGCCGGGCTCGCCGCCGTCGACATCGGTCTGCGGGTCCGTGAGGCCGTGGGTTTCTCCGTGGTCGTCTTCGCCGGTGCCTCGCAGCTCGCGGCGATCGACCTGCTGGGGTCCGGAGCGCCGATCGGTGTGGTGGTCCTCACCGTCGTGGTGATCAACCTGCGCCTGGCGATGTACTCCGCGTCGCTCGCCCCCCACCTGGCGTCCGAGCCGCTGCGCCGCCGGCTGCTGGGCGCCTACGTGCTCACCGACCAGGCCTACGCGGTCGCCATCTCCCGGTTCGTGAACGAGTCCGGACCGCGTGCCCGGCGGTGGTGGTTCTACCTCGGCGCCGCCATCCCGCTGTGGCTGGTCTGGCAGCCGATCACCGTCGTCGGCGCCCTGGTGGGTGACACCGTTCCCGAGGGGGTGCCGCTGGGGTTCGCGGTCCCGCTGGCGTTCCTCGCCCTGCTCGTGCCCGCCATCACCGACCGGCCGACACTGGCCGCGGCGATCTCGGCGGGCGCGGTCGCCACCGTCGGTGCCGAGTGGCCGGCGAACCTCGGGATGCCCACGGGCGCCCTGGTGGGGGTGCTGCTCGGTTGGGGACTGTCCCGCCGCGTCGCCCGGACGGTGGGCCCGTGAGCGACGTGTCCCGGGCGTGGATCGTGATCGTGCTGGCCGGGCTGGCGACCTACGCCATCCGGGCGAGCTTCCTCGTCGCTGCCCGGCGGATGGCGGCCGTACCGGCGTGGGCGAGTGACCTGCTGCGCATGATCCCGGCGGCCGCGCTGGCGGCCCTGGTCGCCCCCGCCCTGCTGCGGCCCGAGGCGGCGTTCGTGCCGCTGGGCCCCGAGGCGCTGGCGGGAGCACTCGCCCTGGGTGTGGCCTGGTGGACCCGCAACGTGCTGCTCACGATCGTCGTGGGGCTGGCCGCCGTGCTGGGTCTGCAGCTGCTGCTCGGCTGACGTGGTCGGACCGGGCCGAGCGGGGGCAGCAGCGGTCCGTCAGCTGCTGGTGACCAGCGGCCCCGAGGCACCGTCGCCGTCCGTCGCCGGCAGCTTCCACGCGGCCGCCTGCAGGAGGGCGTCCGCGCGTCGGCGGACGGGCTCGTCGACCGTGTCGAGTTCCTGTAGACGCGCACGGGCCTGCGTGAGCAGAGGCCGGCGGCCGCCGGCCATGTCGATCAGTTGCTGCAGGCACTCCGGGTCGTCGCGTCCGGCGAAGGCCAGCCCGACGGCGCATGCGCCCACGCGGTTGGCGAGGCTGATCACGTCCCGTTCGCTCATCATGCGGTCCTCTCCAGGCCGTCGT
>SLRZ01000125.1 GCA_007130695.1 Nitriliruptoraceae bacterium | reverse complement strand
CTGGTGCCGCCGCTGTCGCCGCGAGGGTACCTGTCCGGTGGCGGCACGGGCCCGGGCCCGCGGCGACGTGTCACACCCGCCGGGCACGATGGGGCCATGACGACGACACGCGCACACCACACCGACACCGATGCCGACCGCCAGGGCCACCGGCGCCACGCCCCGTTGCCGCCGTTCCGGACCCCGGTCCGCGGCCACGCGTTCGCTCCGCGGCCGCCCGAGGCCGCCGACCCGGAGCCGGGCGAGACCGGCCAGCTCGTGCCGGAGCCGGGCAACCCCGCCGACCCGCACGCGGTCGCCGTGTGGCTGGGGGAGGAGGGGCGCCGTTGGCGTATCGGTTATCTGGACCGGGGCGTCGCCGCCCGGGTGTCGCCGCGCCTGCGGGACGGGATGGTGCTGCGCGTGCGCATGGATGGCTGGACGAGGGAGCCCGAGGGTCGCTGGCAACGCCCGCTCGTACTCCTCGAGGGTGAGGAGGCCGACCGCCCCGCGCCGAGCGCACGTGCGCCGCACACGGTCCAGGCCCGGGAGGACGCACCGGCCTACGGCGCCGGCGGCGCCGCGCCCGCCCCGGCGCCCAGAGGGGTCTGGGGCCGACCGCCCGGGGTCGCGCGGCGCACCTTGGGGCCGGCGGTACGCCGGCGGGCGTGACCCGGTGCATCCGGAGGCCGCTCAGCTGGTCCCGCGCTCGATGATCCGGGTCTGCGGCTGGTAGACGGTGTCGATGGTCTGCTCGTCGGTCGAGCCGTCGGTGCGCTCGACCACGCGGGTGACGCGCACGCTGAAGCCGTCCGCGCCGGACTGCACGACCTGTTCCTGGCCCTGGGGCAGGTCGTCCGTGGTGCGCGTCTCGGTCTCGTAGGAGCGTTCGTTGGTCGGTTCACCGTGTCGCGCCGTGACGGCGTCGGCGATCGGCTGGCCGTACAGCGAGACCGTGACCGAGGTGTCGGTGTGGGCCGTGGTGACCAGGATCGCCCCGCCGGTGTTGTTGGTGAACCGCACGTCGAGCTCGGGGAAGGAGAGGGTGGCCTCGCGGCCCATCGGGTACCGCGAGATGTACCACGAGTGTGCCCGCCACTGGTCGAGCTGGACCCCGGCGAAGAAAGCCGCGTTGAACGTCGTCGTCCCGAATTGCGAGGTGCCCCCGCCGCAGGTGTCCACGAGCTCACCCCGCACGATGGTCCCCGCGGGTTCGTAGCCCTTCTCGCAGCTGCGTGCACCGGAGATGTCGTTGATCGAGAACTGGCCACCGCGGGGGACGGTGGTGCCGTTCACGACGTCGGCGAGGAGCTGGATGTTGGCGTTGCGTACCTGCCCGGCCTGGTAGTAGGTCGTGAACGTGCCGATGAGATGGCTCGGACGCTGCGCCTCCGCCTCACCGGTCGGCAGGTCGGCCTCGACGGTCTCGACACGGAGCTGTGCCTCGCGGGCCGCGTCACGGACGAGCTCCGTCAGTTGTGCCGCGGCCATCTCCGGGTCGAAGCGACGCCCGTCGCGGGCGGGCTCGATTCCGACCGAGGCGGAGACGGGGGAGAAGGTCGCGTCGCCCGCCTCGTCGAACTGCACCGGCGGGGTCCGTCCGGCGGTGTACGCCGCCGAGCGGGGGGCGAGGTCGAAGGTGGCCGAGGCCCGGTCGGTGAGGGTCTCGTCGACCGTGTCCTGCGTCACGACCAGCTCGAGTTCCTCCTCGTCCGAGGTGGGGCGCACCCGGATCAGGCGTGCGAGGTCGGCTGGCTCGACGGTGAGCGAACTGTCACCCACGCGGAGGACCAGCGGCCCGTCCACGGCCGCCCTGGCCTGCTCGGCCGCATCGGTGACCACACGGTCCTCGACCGGCTGCTCGGTGGTGTCCGCGGGCAGGTCGAAGTCCCGTGGGCCCTCGTCGGTCAGGCCGGCCACGATCTGTTCGCGGGTCCCGTCGCGGCGCACCTGCGCCATACCGTGGGGGAGCTGCTCATCGACCTCCAGCGTCTCGGGGTCGATGGAGACCGAGCCGACGCTCTCCTCGCGGTCGATGTCGTCGGCCGTCGTGGTGACCCAGTCGTCGAGCTCGTCGTCGTCCCAGCCGTCGACGACATCGAGGTCGCGTTCGCGCCACAGGCTCCTGACCCGTTCGGCGATGTCGCCCGGCAGCCCGGTCCGGCCCCGCGCCATGGCGCCCTGCACGGTCGCGTCGAGGTCGATCCCGAAGTCGATCCCGGCGGGGTCGAGCTCGTAGACCTCGTCCTCGAAGCGCAGGACGATCGGCTGGTCCTCCCGCTCTTCGACCAGGCCCGCGAGACGGGAACGGGTCTCCTGTTCGTCGAGACCACTCACGTCGACGCCCGCGACGCTGGTGTTGGGCAGCACCTGGCCCCGCTGGACAACCCACAGGGCGGCCAGCAGTAGGAGCACGACGGCCACGAGGCCGCCGAGCGTCATCGCGAGCACGCGACGTCGCGGGGAGTCGAACATGGCGAGAGAAGTCCCCAGTCGAACCGGCAGAGTTGCCCGGAGGACGCGGAGGATACCAGCGGCCGTTGAGCCGCCGAGGAGGGCCCGCTCGGTCGGCCGGCCGCGATGGAACTCCGTCCGGTCCAACTTGGTACGATATGACTGGCCTTGTTGATCCCCTCACGCGCTCCCGACCGCGTGACCCGGGCCGGTCTCGGTCGTTCTCTCTACGACTGTCGGTTCCCCACGGAGGCGTCTTGCACTCTCTCCCGCTGCGCGCTGAGCGCTGGGCTGCCCCTCTGGCAGCCCTGCTGCTGGTGGCGCTCGTGGCCCTGCTGTTGCCGGCGATGGCCTCGGCCCAGTCGTCCGAGGAGCGTCAGCTCCAGCGTGCCCAGGACCGGCTCAGCAGCATCAGCAGTGAGATCGAGGCGGCGGAGAGCGAGGCGGACGACGCGGAGGTGGAGTTCGAGGCGGCCGACGAGCGCCTGCGCGAGGTCGAGGCCGTCGTCAACGAAGTGGCTGCGGCGGTCGATCGACAGCAGGGCGCGGTCCGGGAGGCCGAGCGCCGCCTCGAGGCGGTCGAAGAGGAGGCCGCGGAGGTCGCCGAGGCCTTCGCCGAGCGGGCAAGCCGCATGTACAAGCAGGGCGCCAGCATGTCCTTCGAGGTCCTGCTGAACTCCGGCGACGCCACCGACGCCTTCGCCCGCTCCTCCTACCTGCGGCAGGTCACCCAGGCCGACCGCGCCAGCATGGAGAGCCTCGACGCCAGCCAGGTCGCGGTCGCCGCGGAACGGGAACGGTTCGAGGCCGAGCGTGAACGGCTCGCCGAGATGCACGCCGAGCAGGAGGAACTGCTCGCCGAGGTCCAGGTGATCCGGGACAGTCGGGCCATGGCGGCGGCGGAGGCCCGGGAGCAGGTCCGCGACCTGGAGGTCGAGCGCGACGACCTCGAGGACGAGCAGGCGGCGATGGAGGCGCTGATCCAGGAGCGCCAGGAGCAGGCGCGGCAGCAGGCCCAGGCCGCCGAGCAGCAGAGCCAGCAGCAGGCGAGCACCGGGGCCGCGTCGTCGGCCGGCTTCGCGTGGCCCATGTGCGCACCCGTCACCAGCGAGTACGGCCCCCGGTGGGGCCGGATGCACCGGGGGATCGACCAGGGTGCCTCCACGGGCACGCCGATCGGTGCGAGCAAGAGCGGCACCGTCATCTTCGCCGACTGGCAGGGCGGCTACGGGCGCATGGTGCTGATCGACCACCACGACGGGGTCGTGACCGCCTACGCCCACCTGAGCAGCTTCGCCGTCTCGGGAGGCCAGTCGGTCTCGCAGGGGCAGACCATCGGTGCCGTGGGCAGTTCGGGCAACTCCACGGGCCCGCACCTGCATTTCGAGACCCGGGTGAACGGCTCGGCGGTCAACCCGCGGCAGTACCTGCCCGGTAGCCCCTGCTGATTGCGGGCGCGACGAGGTGACCCGTGTGAGGTCGTCGGGTGCGAGCCCAGCGCACGCGTCGGGCGCCTGGAGCGGTGTTTCGGGGCGTCGGGGAGGCGCCGGCGTACGCTGGACCGACCATGACGGACGAGCACCGGCACTACCAGCAGTTGGCGGTCGGGCACGTCCTCGGCGGCCTCACTGCCGACGACGCCGCCGACTTCCGCAGCCATCTCGCGGGCTGCCGGGACTGTCGTGCCCGCGTCGCGGAGCTTCGGGGGATCGCGACCGATCTCGAACGTGCGGAGCGGGACGAGCGGGCCCGGACGCTGGTACAGACCGAGGTGCCGCGCCGAAGTGACGGCGAGGACGCCGCCGGGGACGACGCCGCCGGGCGGGACCGGCGCATCGGGGTCCGGCAGGTCACCATCGCGGCCGTGGTCGTCGTGCTCATGGGCGTGTCCATGGCGTTCTGGAACCTGCACCTGCGCACGACCAACGCCGTGGTCACGTCGGTCGCGGAGCAGCACGCCGACGCCCTGGAGGTCCTGGCGGGTGGAATCGCCGTCGAGGTCGATGCCGACCATCCGGTCCGCGGCCTCGCCGCCGTCGACGGCGAGCAGGCCGCGGTGGCCCTGGCCGGTGTCGAACCCCTCGGCGAGGGTGCGAGGATGGTCGCCTGGATGGAGGGGCCCCAGGGTGAGGTCGCGGTGGCACAGATGTGGCGGGCGCAGCTCGAGGACGGGCTGCTGGCCCTGCTGGTCGACCTCGACGACGGGCACCGACTGGTGCTGACGGTCGAACACGGGGATCTGCCCGACGCTCCCGACGGGTCCGTGGTGGCCGAGGTGGAACTACGGCCCGACCGCTGACCCCGCGGTCACGACCGCCGCGGACGGGGTCGCGTCAGTTGCGGTCCTCGGGGTCCTCGTCGAAGTAGTCGATGCGGTCGATCGGCATCACGACGGAGGACAGCACGTTCATCAGGTGCGCGACGATGCGCTTGAGGTAGCGGTGGGTCAGCGCCCGGGCCACGGCACGCGGTCCCTGGTCCTCGCCGCGGACGAGCTCGGAGACCAGGTCGTCGAAGAGGTCGAGCAGGGAGTCGCCCTCGGTGAGCAGACGCCGTGCGTCCTCGGCGTCACGGGAGGCGAAGGCCTCGCCCGCATGCCCGATGAGGTCGCTGACGCGGTCGCGCAGGGAGGTGAGCTGGGCGATGTCGTCGACGTCTTGGAGTTGCCCCCCGTCCACGGCGACGTCGAAGAGATTCTTCGCGTAGTCGCCCACCCGCTCGATGTCCTTGACGATCGACATGTAGACGAGCACGGCGGGCGCGTCGATGCCGCCGTGGACGCTCGCGTGGACCACCAGCTCCCGCCGGATCTCGCGCTCCGCCTCGTTGACCCGGTGGTCGGTGGCCCGCAGTTCGGCGCCGACCTCGTGGGGCGAGACGCCGTCGAGCAGGGTCGACATCGCCAGCGCGAAGGCGTGGGCGTCGTCGACGAGCATCTGCTGCAGGGTGGCCTCGATGCGGTCGAGGCGACCCTCCTCCTCGCCGCGCAGGAACTTCAACACCATGATCGTTTCCTATCGCAACAACAGCACGCCCAGGACGGGGATGACGACGAACATGCCCAGGATGTAGGCCGCGACGAGGCTGCGCCGTTTGACGGCTTCGTCGGCCAGCCGGCCGGCCAGTCGCAGGGGCAGTTCGCGCGCCGGGCGTATCGGGTAGAGCAGGGAGATCGAGAACACGTTGAACAGCGTATGCACCAGGGCGATCGTCAGACCCTCCGGATGGACCACCGCCAGGGAGGCCATCAACGCGGTCAGTGTCGTGCCGACGTTCGCGCCCAGGGTGATGGGGTAGGCGTTGCGCAACGACAGGATCCCCGCGGCGACCAGCGGGACGAGGATCGACGTGGTGATCGTGGAGGTCTGGACGGCGACGGTGACGGCGACGCCGACCAGGATGCCCACGAGCCCGCCGCCGCGGCCGACCATGCGGTTCATCGCCCGTTCCACGGACCCGGCGACGAGTTCGCGCATGTTGCTGGTGACCCCGGCCAGTGCGGCGAAGATCAGGCCCAGGCCGACGACGAGGAGCACGACCCCGGTGACGGGGCCGAAGCCGATGAGCCCTTCGATGCCGTCGCTGATCCACCCGGCCGGGACCCGGACCGCCTGACGCAGGGGACTGGTGCCGGGCTCGGAGATCTCGCTCCCGCGGAACACCTGGGTCAACCGGGTGGCGAGGAAGGCCAGGATGCCCTTCTCGTCGGGCAGGTCGAGCAGTCGGGCGGAGAGGAGTTCCAGGGGCAGCAGGACGGCCACCGCCATCACGTTGAAGAAGTCGTGCATGGTCGCGGCCGCGAAGGCGCGACGGAACTGGTCCGGGCGCCGGAGGCTGCCGAGCGAGGCCAGGGTGTTGGTGACCGTGGTGCCGATGTTGGCGCCCATGATCATCGGCACGGCGAAGCCGACGGGAAGGGTCCCGGCGCCGACCAGCCCGACGATGGTCGAAGTGGAGACCGAGGAGGACTGCACCAGGACGGTGGCCAGGATCCCGGCGAACAGGCCCGCCAGCGGGTTGGACACGCTCTCTAGCAGCCCCTCCTGAAAGCCCTCGCCCATGGCGGCGATCCCGGATTCGAGCAGGGCGACGCCCACCAGGAACGCGTACAGCGCGAGGATGACGACGACGGCTCGAGCGGCAGGGGGGAGCGGCCGCCTACCTGCCGCCATGGCCGGAGTGTCGCTCGTCACGTCACGGCTCTCGGGATCGGGTGGGGCGCGGGGGCGGCGCGGAGCCTCGCACGTTGCGCCGACGTCGACAAGTCTGGGCGACCACGCTCAGGCCGGTCACGTTCCGGCTCGGAGACATGACTGCGGGGGCGCGATCGGGCCGCGCCCCCGCAGATGGTGCTGGTGAGAACTCCCGCCACCGTTCCGACGTCGTCGCGGACGTTCTGCTTCGGCCGGAGAGGTTCGCTCCGGGCGCATGCCGCGTGGCGTCGGGATGTCGGGCGGGACCAGGTCCCGACCGGTGGCGAGAGCGGTGCCCGGCGGGGTTTCGCCGGGTGGTCCAGCGACCGACCTAGCGGCCGGGCACCTCCAGGGTCCCGTGATGACAACTACTGCTCAACGGACCACCTCCCTTCTCTGGTGGGCAGATCGAACCACACCTTCCCGTTCGCCGCCACTACCTGAAGGGTCGTGTTGTCCAACGACTCCACGGCGGGGTACCGTTCGCGCCTCCGGGCGCGTAGCTCAGTGGGAGAGCGCTGCCTTCACACGGCAGAGGCCAGAGGTTCGATACCTCTCGCGCCCACCCGGTAGAATCGCAACAGACGGCCTCGCAGAGGCCGGGAAGGGCCCACCGCCCCGGCTCGTGGCAACATCGTGGCAACATGAGCCGTCAGTCGACTCCGAGGATCACGCTCGCCAGCGTGTGCGCCAGCTTCTCGTCGGCCGCCGAGGCGAGCGCGGCGCTGGCGTAGCTGTGGCGAACGTCATGTAGCCGTATTCGGGGGAGTCCCGCCTCGGCCGTCAGCTTCACGAACCGGCGATAGAGCGTCACCGGATTGATCAGGGACCCGTCTTCATAGGTCCACACCAGGCCCGTCCTCGTGAGCCCCTGGTGGTCCGTGTATCCCTCGCGCCACACGGGCCCGGCTCGCAGCCGGGCCTCGGCCTGCCGACGCCGATGGTCGCGCAGAGCGTCGACGGTGGCCGGGTCGAGGGCCATCACCCGCTCCCCGGCCTCGCTCTTCGGTCGCGGCTTCCACGTGAGCTGGCCGGCGACGACGCCGAAGGTCCAGTCGACGCGCATCCATCCCGCGTCGAGGTCGAGATCGGCCCACGTCAGGCCGGCGATCTCACCCTCCCGGTCACCGGTGGTCGCGAACAGAAGCCATGCGGCGTGCAGCTCGTCGCCCTCTACGTGGCGTAGGAAGTGGCGCAGCTCCTCGATCGACCACCAGCGTCTGACCGCTTTGCCTGCCGTCGGCGGAGACACCGCGTCGGCCGGGCTGCGGCGGAGCCGATCGCGCTTCACGGCGTCGGCCAGGGCTACTCTCACCCTGTGGACAATCAGGGCGCACCGGACCCGGTGCTGCTCGTCTCCGTGTCCCCCAACTTCGATCCGGAGCACCCAGCGCCCCCGGACGAAGCCCCCTCGTAGACTGCGCCCGATGCCGACCCTCCGGGCACAGCGATCTCCGTGCCTCAAAGCCCATGCTCGTGCGGGACCAGATCGCCCTTGCGGCCCGGTCTGCAATGCGGAGGAGAACGCCCGCCGGTCGCCGCCTCGGAGATCCTCGTAGCTCCAGGGAGCATTCGATAGCGCCTGCGATTCGGCTGGTCCGGGGGCACCGACCGTGGCACGTCAGGGACCGGGCAGTCTCTCGAGCGGCTGTCCTGTGATCTCGGCGATGAGCTCGTAGTCCTTGTCGTCGTGCAGGACCACGAGGTCAGCGAGTTCGGCGGTGGCGGCGATGAGGATGTCGGGCACGCTTGGTGCTCGGTGGTGGCCGCGGTCGGCGAGCAGCATCTGGATGTCGACGGCGCGGTCCTCGATCGCTGGCGTCAGGTACTCGACCGGCATGGAGACCAATGGGGGCTCGCGCCACCCCTGTCGGAGCTCGGGGCCGCTACGGGCGCTGTGCCCGACCTCAAGCCGTGTCACCGTGCTGATGCGCACCAGGCCACGCTCGATCCGCTCGGCCCAGCCCGTCGAGGTCGGTTGGCTTCCGAGTCTTACGAGCGCGGACTTGTCGATGAGCCAGTCGCTCACTCCCAAGCTCCGCGCATGACGTCCGGGTCACCGAGATCGGCGAAGCGTTGGCTGAACTGCTGGAGAGACTCCGCGGTGACCGGTGCTTCCGTGGAAGTGGCGACCCGTAGCATCTGGCGACGCAGGTACTCGGTGCGCGAGAGGCCCAGGCGACGGGCCTTGTCTTCGATCGCCGCCACTACCTCATCGGGGACGCCTCGGATCAGCACGTCGGTCATCGCGGCCACCTCCAAGCTGAATAGATATCCAACGATATCACTGCTGGCCTCGTCGCGCCACCCAGCATGGATCGCCCTGATGTTGATCGGAGGCGGGGGTTGAGCGATCCGTGAAGCGCGGAGGCTTCTACAACTCCCACGAGAGGTTGTGCAGCGTCATGGCACGCTCGAGAGCGAAGTCGTCCGCTTCGAGCGCCGGTCCGTAGACCTCACCGACCGGGGCGATGTCGGGAAGGCCCCCATCGGTTTCGAACACCGCGATGCAGCGGATGGTCTCCCCGTGTCGTGACGTGTACTCGATGGCCTCGGCTTTTCGCGACGTAACCACGAAATCGCCAGCTTGGCACGGGCGTCCGGGTGGCGTCAGACCAACGGGAGTGAGAGACGAAACTCGCTACCCGTGTCCGATGCGGGCTTGGTGACGATGTCGCCGCCGTGGGCGCGCGCGAGCCCCCGGGAGATGAACAGTCCGAGTCCGGACCCCGGCGAGTTGTCGTTGTCCTGGACGAACTTCTCGAAGATGTGCTCCTCCTGCCCGGGGGGCACGCCCGGGCCGTGGTCACGCACGACGACCACGGCCTTGGCGTCGCCGACCTCGACGGCGACCTCGATGGGCGCGTCCGACTCGCTGTACTTCACGGCGTTCGACAGGAGGTTGTAGGCGATCTCCCGTACCGCGGTCGGGTCGGCCAGGACCATCGGGGATTGCGGCGCCTCGACGCGGACCGTGTGCGCCCCGAGCAGGACTTCCTTGAGGTCTCCGACGCACTCCTCGACGAGGTGTCCGAGATCGACGGGCTCCAGAAGGAGTGTCACGTCGCCGGCCTCGATGTCACGGGCGAGGCCGAGGCGTCCCACCAGGAGGATCGTCAGGTCACTGTTGCGACGGATCATCTCGAGCAGTTGGCGCTTCTGCCCCTCGGACAGGCCTTTGGCTTCCGCATTCAGAACCGAGTCCGAGGCCATTCGGATGATGCTCAGTGGAGTGTTGAGTTCATGGGCGATGACCGAGGTGAACTCCTCGAAGATGGAGTCACCGTCGGCTCGGTTGGAGGTCGGCGTATCGATCACCGCTGGAACGCCTCCCCTGGCTCTTCAAGGTCAGTCGCACGAGTCCATGAGTGTGACACTCTCCGGGCCCTGGGCGGTACGGCCGATGGCGCCACCGCACGCGGGCGGCTACAGGGCCGGCAGCGCGCTTCGTGCGCGTCCTGGGCCCACCGGCGCTCCGGCCGTTCGGCTTGGGGCCGAACCGCTTGAGATCCGGTGCGAGTGAACCTTGGTGGCGGGGGATGATGTCCCCTGGGGGCGGCCCCGCGCTTCAGGTCTGCGCTCGCAGTGCCACGAGTGCCTCCTCGACGGTCTCGTGGATGCGGCCCTCTGCTTGCCAGCGTTGCCAGTGGCCCGCGCTGCGGAGCAGGTCGCGGACAGGGCCCCGGACGGTGGCGAGGTGCAAGCCGACTGAACGGACACTGAGCGTGCGCTCGAGTTCGTCGAGCGTGTGGAGTCCGTCGCTGTCGACGTCCGAGATCGCAGACGCGTCGAGTACGACGGCCCTGAGGCGCTCGTCACGGGTGGCCGTGAGGGCCTCGACGCGTCGCACGACCGTGGGGGCGGTGGCGAACAGCAGCGCCGCGTCGATCCGGACGAGCAGGATGCCCGGGTCGGTCTCGGTGGGGTAGCGGTGGACGTTGCGGTAGATGCCCGTGCCCGGCACGTGTCCGATCTCGACGATGTGGGGCCGCGCCGTGCGGGCCACCAGCAGCAGCAGGCTCGTGACGATGCCGACCGCGAGACCGATCTCCACGCCCAGCGTCAGGGTCGCCGTGAAGGTCACGGCGAGCATGCTGAAATCCCAGCGGTCGACCCGCCAGGTCCGTCGGGCGGTCCGCAGGTCGACCAGCCCGAAGACGGCGACGATCACGATGGCCGCCAGCACGGCATCGGGGAGGTAGGTGAACAGCGGGGTGAACAGGAGCAGCGCCACGGTGACCGTGGCGGCCGTGACCAGCCCCGCCACCGGGGTGCGGGCGCCGGCCTCGTGGTTCACCGCCGTGCGGGAGAAGCCACCGGCCACGGGGAAGGCCTGGAAGACGCCGGCGGCGAGGTTGGCGGCACCGGAGGCGATGAGTTCCTGGGAGGCGTCGACGCGCTCGTGGGTCCGTGCGGCGATGGCCTTCGCGACGCTGATGCCCTCCATGTAGGCGAGCAGCGCGATGATCAGCGCCGGCACCACCAGTTGCTGGAGCTGGGCGGGGCCGACCGCGGGGAGTTGTGGCGCGGGCAGACCGGCGGGGACCTGCCCGAGGATCGAGACTCCGGCGGCCGGCAGGTCGAGTACGTAGGCCGCCGCGGTGAGTAGTCCGACGACCACCAGCGGGCCCGGGACCCGGGTGCGGAGCCGTTTCAGCGCCGCCAGGCCGGCGACCGCGGTCCCACCGACCAGGAGCGTCGTCAGGTGGAGTCCGTCCCGGGCGCCGACCAGCGCGCCGATCTCGGCGATGAAGGTCTGGCCGTTGCCCGTGTCGATACCGGTCAGCTCGGGAAGCTGGCTGGCCGCGATGACCAGGGCGGCCGCGGAGGTGAAGCCGCTGACGACCGAGTGGGAGAGCAGGTCGACGACGACGCCGAGCCGCAAAAACCCGAGCAGCAACTGGATGACGCCCACGAGCAGGGCGAGGGCACTGGCCAGGGCGACGTAGGTCGTCGGGTCGCCCCCGGAGAGCGGGCCGACCGTGGAGGCGGTGAGCAGGGCGATGATGGCCACCGGCCCGAAGGCCAGCGCACCGGAGGTCCCCAGCAGCCCGTAGACCACGACCGGGACGAGGGAGGCGTACAGCCCGGTGATCGGTGGCACACCCGCCAGGGAGGCGTAGGCCATCGCCTGCGGAATGAGCATGACGGCCGTGGTCAGCCCTGCGGCGACGTCACCGCGCAGCAGGTCACGCGGGTAGGCGCGCAGGAGCCCGAGCAGCGGGACCCGACGTTGCCATCGGGGGGCCAAACGGGCTCCTTCGTCGCGGACGGAACAGCGGGATCACGGATTGTACGTACAAATCGTCGGACCCGGCTCCGGCGTATCGCGCCCTGTGGTCGGGCAGGCGCTGGGCGCACAAGCGTCGGTACCGCGCCTTCGGGCACCCTCAGGTGCGTGAACTGAACGCCACCGGCTCGACCGTGCGCGTCCGGTCCCACGAGGAGGTGAACGCGAACCGCTGGCCACGCACCAGGGTCACCCGCCACTCGACGGGGCGGCCCCCGGCCCGGCCGCTGCGAAGGATCTTGAACAGCGCCTCGTCCTCGTCGAGCCGGAGGATCTCGCGGGCGTCGGCGTCCGGCAGCGAGGGTTCGATGACCTCCTCGGCGGCCGTCAGCCGGACGTCGCAGCGGGCGGCGAGCTCGTCGTAGAGGGCCGTTCGCGACCAGTCGACCTCGAGCAGGGGGCGCGCGAGGGCCGCCGGCAGCCAGACCGCGTCGATCGCGAGCGGATCGTCCCCCGCGAAGCGCAGTCGTTCGAGGCGGATCAGCGCCGCGGTCGGCTCGAGACCGAGCCGACCCGCAGCGTCCTCGTCGGTGCACTCCTCGAGGGTGAGCACCTCGGAATGCTGCTCGAGCCCCTGGTCCTCAACGGCCCGGAACAGGCTGTAGAGCGTCCCCATCGGCTGCTGGAGCTGGTCGGGGCGCACGAAGCTGCCCCGGCCCCGGTGTCGTTCCACGAGCCCGCGGGCCCGTAGCCGCTGCACCGCCTCGCGGACGGTGTGACGGCTGACGCCGTACTGCTCGACGAGTTCCCGGTCCGTCGGGAAGCGATCGGCGATGTCCCCCGAGGCGATGCGACCTTCGAGATCGTTCAGGACCTGCCGCCACAACGGCGCCCCGGCTGCCGGATCCAACGGACGTCCTCTGTCGTCGTCGCGTCAGGCTACTGCCCGCGGCTCAGTCGCCGTCGGGACCGGCGTCGTCACCTCCGGTGGCCACGGCCCTCGCCCGACGGACGCGACGGAGCGCGGCCACGCCGGCCGCCACCCAGACGAGGCCGCCCGCGACCAGGCCGCCGGCCAGCCACGCCGTCTCGTGGTCGGGAAAGCTGCTGCGTCCGAAACCCCACACGGTCATCAGGACCAGCCACCCCCAGACCAGGGCCGCGACCTGCAGTCGCCAACCGGTGGCGACCCGGGTGCGCGCCAGGCCGACCACGAGGCGCGCGTCCGCGTCCGTGTAACCGGCGGTCCCCTGCAGGCTCGCGTGGCCCAGACGCCGGCGCTCCTCGAAGGGCAGGTCGACCCACCGCGCCGCGAGGTCGGGGTCACGGGGTGCGGGCGGGAGCAGCAGGCGGTCGGGGACGCCCCGACGTCGTACGGCCGGCGGTGCGGCCCGCCCTTCGTCACCCAACGTCCGACCTTCCCTGTCCGTCCGCGCGGGCGGACAGGATAGGGCCGCTTGCCAGGTTCGGGCACGCTGTGCGATCGTGGCGGCATGCGCACCTGCAACCGCTGCCACCCCGAGGTCTCCGCCGTCGGCGTCGAGACCGGGTCCCGACGGACGCGAACGCTCCGCGCCGGGCGGCCATCGACGCACTGACCTGCTGCCCGGCGAGCACGCACCCCTCCAGGACGCCCGGCAGGGCGGGTACCGGCCACCAGTAGGCTCGGCGCCTCGAACAGCAGCGGAGCAGCAGTGAGCGAGAACACCATCACCGTGCGCCACGGCGACGAACAGGCCGAGGTCGCGGCCGGTTCCAGCGCCATCCAGGCGCTCAAGGCCCTCGAGGCCGTGCGCGGACAGATCGTCGCCGCCCGGGTCAGCCGGGAAGGGCGCGACCCACAACCCTGGGACCTCGACCGGGAGGTCCCCGACGGCGCCGAGGTCGAGCCGGTCGCCGCCGCCTCAGAGGAGGGGCGGGCCATCCTGCGCCACTCGGTGGCCCACGTCATGGCCCAGGCGGTCACCGATCTCTTCCCGGGTGCCAAGTGGGCGATCGGCCCACCGATCGAGGACGGCTTCTACTACGACTTCGACGTGGAGCGGCCCTTCACCGCCGAGGACCTCGACGCCATCGAGGCCCGTATGGAGGAGTTGCTGCGCGAGAAGCAGTCGTTCGTGCGTGAGGAGGTCTCCCGCGATTCGGCACTCGAGGAGTTCGCCGACCAGCCCTACAAGCGCGAGATCATCGAACTGGTCGACCAGGGCACCATCGTCTCCACCGTCGACGCCGCCCCCGACGACGACGGAGCGGACGACGGTGAGGCGACCTTCACCGTCTACCGCAACGTGCGACCGGACGGGTCGGTCGCCTGGTCGGACCTGTGCCGCGGCCCGCACGTGCCCTCCACCGACCGGGTCCCGGCCTTCAAGCTGCTGCGCAGCGCCGGCGCCTACTGGCGTGGTCGCGAGGACCTGCCGATGCTGCAGCGCATCTACGGCACCGCCTGGGAGTCGCGCAAGGCCCTGAAGCAGCACCTGACCATGCTGGAGGAGGCCAGGAAGCGCGACCACCGCAAGCTCGGCCGCGAGCTCGAGCTGGTCCACTTCCCCGAGGAGCTCGGGCCGGGCCTGGCGCTGTTCCTGCCCGCCGGCGCCGTGGTGCGCCAGCAGATGGAGGACTGGATCCGGGAGCAGACCCTCGCCCGGGGCTACCAGCCCGTCTACAGCCCCCACATCGCCAAGGAGGACCTGTGGCGGGTCTCGGGGCACCTCGAGAACTACGCCGAGCTGATGTATCCGGGCATGGACCTCGATGCCTCTGCGCCCCGTGCACGCGGCGATGCCTCTGCGCCCCGTGCACGCGGCGACGCCTCCTCCTCCGATGCGCCCCGTGCCCGGGGCGACGGCACCGCCTACCGGCTCAAGCCGATGAACTGCCCGTTCCACATCATGGCGTTCGCATCGCGGACCCGGTCCTACCGCGAGCTGCCGGTGCGCCTGTCCGAGCTCGGCACCGTCTACCGCTACGAGCGTTCCGGGGTGGTCAACGGGATGCTGCGGGCCCGCGGGTTCACCCAGGACGACTCGCACATCTTCTGCCGGCAGGACCAGCTCGTCGACGAGGTCGAGGGCTGCGTGGAGTTCGCCCGCGACGTCTACCGGACCTTCGGGCTCGGGGAACCCTCGCGTGTGGCGATCTCGACCCGGCCGGACAAGTCGCTGCCCGGCAACGACGAGGGCTGGGAGGCCGCCGAGCGGGCGCTGGTCGAGGCCGTCGAACGAACCGGCCTCGCCTACGAGTCCGACCCCGGCGAGGGCGCCTTCTACGGCCCCAAGATCGACATCCACGCCCGGGACGCCATCGGTCGTGAGTGGCAGCTGACCACCGTGCAGGTGGATTTCAACCTGCCGGAGCGCTTCGACATCTCCTACGTCGGCGAGGACGGAGCCAAGCACCGGCCCTACATGGTCCACCGGGCGCTGTTCGGATCGATCGAGCGGTTCTTCGCCGTCATGGTCGAATCGTTCAACGGCGCGTTCCCGACCTGGCTCGCCCCGACCCAGGCGGTGGTCGTCCCGGTCGCGGAGGACTTCGACGGGTACGCCGGACAGGTCGCCACCACCCTGCGGGAGCGTGGCGTCCGGGTCGAGGTCGACGTCTCCGACGACACCCTCGGCGCGAAGATCCGCCGGGTGCAGACCTCCAAGGTCCCCTACGCGCTGATCGTCGGTGGCGACGAGGCCGAGGCCGGCACCGTGTCGATCCGCCCGTACCAGGGCGACCAGCGCAAGGGCGTGGCCCTGTCGGAGTTCGCCGTCGAACTGTCGGCGGAGATCGACGAGCGCCGGACGTCATAGGACCGAGCGGTCGCTGACGGGTCCGGGCCGTCCGGGTCCGTCAGCCGCCCTCGAACCAGCGGCGTGGGTTGCCCACCAGCATCTGCTCGACCTGGTCCTCGGTGACGCCGCGCTCGAGCAGGGCGGGGACCACGTCGGCGCGCACGTGCAGGTAGTGCCAGTTGGGCATCATCGGCAGCAGGTCCGGCTGGATCCAGTCGATGTAGCACGCCGCGTCCTGCGAGAGCACCATCCGCTCCGCGTACCCGCGGCGGCACATCTCGGCCACGATCCCGACGCGCGCGTCGAAGTCCAACGCCAGGTCGATGCCGAAGCGGTCCATGCCCAGCCAGAACCCCTCGTCGGCCAGCGCAGAGAGGTGGTCGGCGTCGGTGGAGTCACCGCTGTGCGCCAACTGGACGCGGTCGGGGGGCACCCCTTCCTCGGCCAGGACCCGCTGGACGTCCAGACCGGTCTCCGAGCCCGGGTGAGTGTGCACCATCACCGGGACACCCGTCTCGACGTGGGTGGCACCGACCGCGCGCAGGATCCGTTCGACCCCGTCGGTCAGGCCGTGCTCGTCGATGGCGCACTTGAGGAACGCGGCCCGTACGTCGGTGCCCTGGATGCCCTCGCGGATGTCGGAGACGAACAGGTCGACCATCGGCTCGGGCAGGCCGGGCAGCGCCCCCGGGCCACGGTGGGCGAAATAGCGGGGCACGTCGGCGAAGGTGTACAGGCCTGTGGCGACCACGATGTTGAGATCGGGGACCTCGGCGTTGACGCGCTGGATCCGAGGGATGTTGCGGCCCAGGCCGTCCACCGTCGGGTCGACGATGGTGTGCACGCCGGAGTCGCGCAGTTCGCGCAGGCGGCCCACGGCGTCGGCGACCCGTTCCTCCTCGTCCCATTCGCCGGGCCAGTTCGCCTGACTGTCGGGGGTGAGCACGAACACGTGCTCGTGGGCCAGGGTCGTGCCGAGTTCGCTGGTCGGCAGCGGACCACGGACGGTGGGGATCTCGGTGACGGCCACGCGGCATTCCTTCGACTCGTGGTGAACGGCGGGGCGGACGTCGACCGGCCGTCCCCGGGGCCGGTCGCTGGACCGGTCGGACGGAAACCTAGGTCGCGCTCGACGTCGGCGGGCCGGGTTCACGCGTTGGGCGCTGCTCGAGGGCAGGGCGTACCGTGTCCGGCCGATCAGGAGCGGTGCAGGTGGGTGAGGACTTCCCGGAGCGGGTCGGGTCGGTGGGACACGACGCACGAAGCGACCAGCCCGGCGTCAGCGTGGACGAGTTGCAGCGGCTCTGGGCCCCCTGGCGGTTCGGCTACGTGGCGGGCGAGCGGCGCGTCGAGGGCTGCCCGTTCTGCGTGCTGCCGGCGCGTCCGGCGGAACGTGACCGTGAGTCGCTGATCCTGCACCGTGGCCGGCACGCCTACGTGATCTTCAACGCCTACCCGTACAACCCTGGCCACCTGATGGTCGTGCCCTACGAGCACTGTGCCCGCCTCGGCGGCCTGGACGCGGACGCCTCCGCGGAGCTCTGGCGGCTGGGGTGCCACAGCTCCGAGGCGGTCGAGGCGCGCTTCGGCGCCCAGGGCGTCAACCTGGGGATGAACCTCGGTGCCGCCGGTGGGGCCGGCATCGCGGAGCACCTGCATCTCCACGTCGTGCCGCGCTGGAGCGGGGACACCAACTTCATCTCCGTGGTCGGCGCCGCGCGGGTCCTGCCCCGGGCGCTCGAGGAGATGTACGACGAACTGCTGCCGGCCTTCGAGGGGTTGGCGTGAGCGCGGAGGGTGGGCCCGTCGTCGACCTCGGTGGCTGCGAGGGCTGCGGGCTGGGATGTGCCGTCGCCTGCGCCGACGGCAGCGCGGAACCGGGGATCGAGGCCCGGCGGCTCCTGATCGCCACCGGGCTGGGGCTCACCCTGCTGGCCGCCGTGGTGGTCGTCGGAACCGGCGGCTGGCTGGTGGCGGTCGGCCTCGCCCTGGCCGCGCTCGGCCTGGCCGTCTCGCTGCTCGCGGGGCTCGCGCTGCGCGCCGGACGGCCGGGCGGCGACCGGCCGGCCCGGGTGGCCTACCGGCTGGTCCCGGTCGGGGTCGCCGGTGTCCTCGCCGCCTGGATCGCGATGGCCGCCGTGCACCTGTTCGGATGAGGCCGGGGCGGGCCCGGGGAAGGCGAAACGACCGGGTGTCGGCCCGGGTCGGCGCCCGGGACCGGTTGCACGCCTGCGCTAGCGTGGCGGACGCCCCCGCCCGCGAGGACGACGTGGCCATCCGCTCCAAATTCCCGGACGACGTCGAGACGCTCATCCGTCCCGTCGGTCGGCTGGTGGCGCGCACCGGGGTGTCGGCGAACGCACTGACGACGGTCGGGCTGCTGCTGACCGCGGCCGCGACGTGGGCAGTCGCCAACGGCCATCCCCTGCTCGCCGCCGGCCTCCTGATGGGTGGCGGGCTGATGGACCTGCTGGACGGCTCGGTGGCCCGTGCCAACCAACGGGCCACACCGTTCGGCGGCTTCTACGACTCCGTCTCGGACCGCATCTCCGACGGTTTGATCCTCGGTGGCGTGGCCTGGTGGATCTCGGATCAGCCGCGGCTGTTCATGCTGGCGATCGTGGCGCTGGTCGCCGCGCAGGTGACCAGCTACGTCCGCGCCCGCGCGGAGGCCATCGACCTCACCTGTTCGATCGGCATCCTCGAACGTGCCGAACGCGCGGTGCTGCTCATCGTCGCGCTGCTGCTGCACCAGTGGCTGCTGGAGCCGGTGCTGTGGGTCCTGGCGATCGGCAGCACCGTAACCGTGATCCAGCGGGTCCACCACGTGTGGTGTCAGATCAACCGCGACATCCCCGAGGAACTGCTCGCCCTGGCGATGGCCGACCGGGCCTGGAGTCGCGCGTTCAAGGCGGCCGCCCGGCGCTTCTACGGTGAACGCAACTTCGACGGGGCGGTCGACGGTCGCGACGACGACCAGCCCGGCGGACGGGAGGAACCGGCGTGAGTCGCGGGTCTTTCGATCAGCTGCCCCCGCCGCCGCACGAGACCCTGCGGGACCGGGCGGTCTACTGGCAGTACCGGTCCGTGTGGGAGGGGGCGGCACTGCTGCCCGACCCCGTGGCCAAGCGCCTCCCCAGGCGAATCGGTCGGTCCTGGTGGCGACTGGCCTCCGACGAGCAGCGCGACCAGGTCCGCCGCAACCTCGCGCGCGTCGTGCCGGACGCCTCGCCGCGCGAACTGCGTCACCTGGTCCGGGACGCCTACGTCTCCTACGCCCGTTACTGGCTCGACAGCTTCCGGCTGCACACCATGAGCGCCGAGGAGGTGGTGGCGGCCGCCGGCGCCGAGGGCCTGCACCACGCCGACGCGATGCGCGACAGCGGCCAGGGCGGGATCATGGCCACCGGCCACCTGGGATCGTGGGACGTGGGTGCCTTCTTCACCTCACAGCGCGACTGGGGCATGGTCGTGGTCGCCGAGATGGTCGAACCCCGCCGGCTGTTCGAACGCTTCGTCGAACTACGGCGCGACGCCGGCATCGACGTGATCCCGCTGGTGCGTGGGGGCAACATGCTCGACCAGCTCGAGGAGCGGGTCAACGAACACGGGCAGTTGGCCACCCTCCTCGCCGACCGCGACCTGACCAAGAAGGGCCCGATCGTCGAGTTCTTCGGTGAGCCCTGCCGATTGCCGCCCGGCACGGCCGCACTGGCCCGGCGCACGGGCCGGCCGATCGTGACCGGCGCGTTTCTCACCGAGGGCGACGACCGCTTCTTCGGGGTCGTGCACGAACCGTTCCGGGTCGACCACCTCGACGTCTACGACGGCACCCAGGTGGTCGCCCGCGAACTCGAGCGGATGATCCGGCGGGCCCCGGAGCAGTGGCACGTGTTCGTGCCCAACTGGCTGGCCGACCGGGAGCCCGACCATCCCGTGGTCGACGCCTGGTTCGCCGGCCGGGACTGGCGCGCACTCGCACGCGAGGAGCGGGACGGGGCCGAGCCGGAGGGAACCGGCCCGACCCCCACGGACGTGGCCGGTGCCGACGAGGACGGCGACGCCACCGCCGCGGACGGCTGACGGTGCGCATCGCGCTGGTGTGCCCGTACTCCCTGGCGGTGCCCGGTGGGGTCCAGTCCCACGTGCTCCACCTCGCCGACGCCCTCGAACGGCTCGGCGACGAGGTCGCCGTGGTCGCCCCGGCGAGCGGCGGGTCCGGTGCTCCCGTCGGACCCCGCCACGTCGACGTCGGGGGGACCCTGCCGGTGCGGTTCAACGACTCCGTGGCCCCCATCGCGCTGTCACCGGCGACGGCGCTGCGCACCCACCGGGAACTCGCCCGCCTGCGGCCCGACGTGATCCACGTCCACGAGCCGATGGTGCCCTGGACCGGCCTGACCGCGGCGCTGACCTCCCGCGCACCGGTCGTGGCGACCTTCCACGCCTGGTCCGACCGGGCCCGGTTGTACTCGCTGGCCCGGCCCCTGGGTGCCCTGCTGGCCCGACGGCTCGCGGTCCGGCTCGCGGTCAGCGAGGCCGCGGTCGGCTACCACGCGGGTGCGCTGGGCTGGCCCCGGGGCAGCTTTCGCATCATGCCCAACGGCGTGGACGTCGCGCGCTTCGCGGAGGCGGAACCGTTCGCCGACGTCGCCGGGCCGGACGCCCCGAGCCTGCTGTTCGTGGGCCGCCTCGAACGGCGCAAGGGACTCGAACCGCTGCTGGCGGCGTTCACCCGGCTGAAGACCGACCGGCCCGACGTCGTGCTGCACGTGGTCGGGCAGGGGCCGCAACTCGAGTCGGCCCGCGCGACGTTGCCTCCCCGGTTGCGTGGGGACGTGCACTTCCACGGACGGGTGCCGGGAGCGGACATCCCGCGGTGGTTCGCCTCGTGCGACCTCTACGTCTCACCGGCAATCGGGGGCGAGTCGTTCGGGATCGTGCTGCTGGAGGCCATGGCCGCGGGTCGGGCCTTCGTCGCCTCCGACATCCCCGGCTACCGCAGCGTCGCCAGCGACGGCGTCCAGGGACGGCTGGTGCCACCCGGCGACGTGGCAGCGCTCGCGGACGCCCTCGGTGCGCTGCTCGACAACCCCGCGCTGCGCACGGCGATGGGGGCCGAGGGTTCGCGCACGGCCCTCGAGTACGACTGGGACCTTCTGGCCGTGCGGTTGCGCGAGATCTACGAGGAGACGGCCCAGGCGGCAGGGGTGTGACGGGCACCGCACCACCGGACTGGGCGCACACCGGCCTGGGAGCCGAACGGCGGTAGCGAGTACCCTCCTCGGCGACGACGGTGGATCGCCGTCATCTGTCCCCGGCATGTCGAGAAGGCACCAGCGATGAGCGAGCAGCCCCAGTCCGAGAACCAGCGCGGGACGGACCCGTCGCGTCCCGAGCGCGGGACGACTCGCGTCAAGCGGGGCATGGCGGACATGCTCAAGGGCGGCGTCATCATGGACGTGGTCACCGCCGAGCAGGCGCGTATCGCCGAGAACGCCGGCGCCGTGGCGGTCATGGCGCTCGAGCGCGTGCCGGCCGACATCCGCAAGGACGGCGGCGTGGCCCGGGCCTCCGACCCGGACATGATCGACTCGATCATCGATGCCGTCTCCATTCCCGTGATGGCCAAGGCCCGGATCGGCCACTTCGTCGAGGCCCAGGTGCTGCAGTCGCTGGGTGTCGACTACGTCGACGAGTCCGAGGTCCTCACCCCGGCCGACGAGGCCCACCACATCGACAAGTGGGCCTTCGACGTGCCGTTCGTGTGCGGCGCCACCAACCTCGGTGAGGCGCTGCGGCGGCTGTCGGAGGGCGCGGCGATGATCCGTTCCAAGGGCGAGGCGGGCACCGGCAACGTGGTCGAGGCGACCCGCCACATGCGCTCGATCACCGGCGAGATCCGTCGTCTGGCCACGATGGACGAGACCGAGCTGTACGCCGCCGCGAAGGAGCACCGCGCACCGGTCGAGCTCGTGCGCGAGGTCGCCGAGACCGGGCGGCTGCCCGTCGTGCTGTTCACCGCCGGCGGCATCGCCACCCCGGCCGACGCCGCGATGATGATGCAGCTGGGTGCCGACGGGGTGTTCGTCGGATCGGGCATCTTCAAGTCCGGCAACCCCGAGCAGCGCGCGCAGGCCATCGTGGAGGCCACGACCAACTTCGACGACGCCGCGGTGGTGGCCAAGGTGTCGCGGGGGCTCGGGCAGGCCATGGTCGGCATCGAGATGTCGACCCTTCCCGAGGATCAGCAGTACGCCGGCCGCGGCTGGTGACGGCGCGTCCCTGGATCCCCGGGGAGCGCTACGCCAGTCGTGCACCGGAACCCCACGCGCCACCCGACGCGCCGGTCGTCGGGGTGCTGGCGCTGCAGGGTGACGTGCTCGAACATCTGCGGGCGCTGCGGCGCTGCGGTGCCCACGCGGTGCAGGTGCGAAACGTCGACCACCTCGCGGGTGTCGACGGCCTGGTCCTGCCGGGTGGTGAGTCCACCACCATCGGCAAACTGCTCACGCGCTTCGGCCTGATGGAGCCACTGCGGGAACGGGTCCGTGCGGGCATGCCGACGTTCGGGACGTGCGCCGGGATGATCCTGCTGTCCGCACAGCTCGACCAGACGGAGCAGCAGCCGCTGATCGGGGGGCTCGACGTCCTCACCCGGCGAAACGCCTACGGGCGGCAGGTCGACTCGTTCGACACCCGACTTCGGGTCGCGGGGCTGGAGGGCGGACCGCTGGACGTCTCCTTCATCCGTGCGCCCCGCGTCGAGCGCGTGCTGTCCGACGAGGTCGAGGTCCTGGCGGAGATCGACGGCCACCCGGTCGTGGTGCGCCAGGGTGACGTGCTGGCGTCGGCCTTCCACGCCGAGGTGACCGGCGACGACCGACTGCATCGCGAGTTCGTCGACCGTGTCCGCGCCACCCGGGCCGGGTGAGCCGCCGTGGACCTGGTCTCCGCACCACTGGCGATCGTGCTGGTCGTCGTGGGCACGCTCACCCTGGGTGCGGCGGCGGTGGTGGGGATGCGCGACCCGCTGCCGCAACGCCAGGCCCCCGGGCGGGCGCTCGGGGTGCTGGTGCCGTGGATCGGCTCGTTGCTGGTGGTCGTACTGCTCGTCCGCGGGGCGTTCGCGGGCGCGGCGTTCGTGGGCGTGGCCATGCTCGTCTACGTCGGCGTCGCGCGTTCGCGGGCCCGACGCCGGTGACCTCTCGCCAGCAGGCGTCCGGGTTGCTGGTGACGCGCCGGTAGGGAAGGGGAGGGGGGCGGCTGGGCTACGCTCGCACGTCGACGGCGTGCGGAGCTCCCCGCACCTACCAGCGACCCGACGCACCGCGGAGGTCGAGTTATGGCCGGCCACAGCAAGTGG
>SLRZ01000066.1 GCA_007130695.1 Nitriliruptoraceae bacterium | reverse complement strand
GGAGGCAGCGCGGATGCGTCAGGGCTGAGAGGTGACAGCACGTGCCACCGCAGGGACCGGGCCCTCACCCCCGACTTCTCTCTCCTGCTCCGGCGAGCCCGGCGATGCGGTCCGCGACCATGTCCCAGCTCCAGGCGTCGACCGCGGTCTGCCGCGCCGCACGACGGAGGCGCTCCCGGTCCTCGGGCGCCAGCGAGAGCAGGGCGTCGAGTTTCGCCCGCAGGTCGTCGACGTCACCGGTCCCGAACCCGGCCAGGTGCGCGAGCTCGGGTGGGTAGGCGGCCTCGAGCTTCGTGGCGATCTCGGCCAGGCCGGAGTGGCGGGCCACCAGCGGCGGGCACCCGCAGGCGGCCGCCTCGGCGGCGACCATGCCGAACGCCTCCGGAAACACCGACGGCGTGACGGCGACGTCGGCCAGTGGCCACAGGTGGGCGAGATGGCGATGCTCGAGCGGCCCGGTGAACAGCACCCGAGGGCCGGCATCCCTCTCCAGCGCCTCGCGGGCGGGCCCGAAGCCGACGACGACCGCACGGACGTCCATCGTGCGCAGCGCCTCGAGCAGGAGTGGGACGCCCTTCTCCTCACTGACCTTGCCCACATAGACCACGGTGGGTGCCGGCTCGGCGAAGAACGAGGCGAGGCGCTCGGCGTTACCCGGATCGGGGGCGCGCCCGTCGAGGTCCTCGGGCGGGTTCGGTGGGTCGGCCCGGCACTCGGCCACCAGTGCGTCGAGCGCGTCCGACCGATGCTGCGGCCGGAGCAGCTCCACGTCCACGCCGGGCGGGACCACCTGGATCCTCGAGGTGTGTGCGCCGTTGCCGACGACCTGCTCGAGCACCTCGACGATGTGGTCGGAGCCGGCGAGCACGGCGGTCGCGTCCGCGAGGGTCTCGCCACCCCAACGCGCCAGGTCGGGCGCGTCCCGCATGGCGTACTCGAGCTCCGAACCGTGGGCCTTCACCACGAAGTCGCCCCCGACGGCGGCACCGACCGGTGCGCCGAGCAGCACGTGGTTGACCAGCACCAGGTCGGCGGGAAGCTCACGACGGACCGCCTGCGCGTTGACCTCGACGAAGTGCTGCCGGTCGTCCTCCGACATCTCGGTCAGCAGGACCGGGTCCGCCTCCTCGTAATGGTCCAGAACGAACACCGGCAGGGGCCCGCCGAGTTCGGGACGAACCACCCGCGCGCCGCCGAGGTCGTAGCGCTCCGGGTGGGGCTCCTGGCACACCACGGCCACGTCGTGGCCCTGCCGACTCCACGTCCGTGCGAGCGAACGCGTGTAGACGTTCGAGCCGGTGCCGCCGAGCAGATAGCCGTGCCAGATGACGATACGCATCGGGGCACGATAGGACGGTGCGGGCCGCTCGACGCGAATCCGCTGGGTCCACCCGGGCGGAGGCCACCCGCCGCGAAGCGACGCCCCCGGTGTGCGCCACCGCCGCCCCCACTTGACCAGACCGGCTGCCTCCGGAGAATCGTGACAGCGCCGGACACCGAGAACGGTATGGAGCGGACCGAGCACCGCCGGGCCCGTCAGCGCCAACGTCTGCAGGCCGCGGAGGCCGGGGTGTTCGCGCACTATGGGATCGCGGCCGTCTCGGGACCGCTGGTCCTCGCTGATCCACCGATGAGGACCCGGGTGGTCCGTGTCGGCCATGGGCCCGCCACCGTGCTGTTGCACGGAGCCACGCTCGCCTCGGCCGCCTGGGCGCCGCTGCTGCCCCACCTGCAGGGACGCACGCTGTACCTCGTCGACCTGCCCGGCTGCGGACTTGCCGACCCGTTCGACTACGAGGGTGTCGACCTGTCCGCGCACCAGACGGCGTTCGTCGGCTCGGTCCTGGACGCACTGGGACTGCAGGAGGCGGCCCTGGTCGGCGCGTCGATGGGCGGCTGGTTCGCACTGCGCTTCGCAATCGAACGACCCGAGCGCGTCGTGGCGGTGGCGCTGATCACCGCGCCGGCGATCGCATTGCCGGGTGCCGTCGTGCCGGTGCCGATGGCGGTGACCAGCACCCGGCTCGGGCGCCGGCTGTCGGCCGTCACTCCCCCACCGTCCGCGCGTATGACCCGACGGCTGCTCGCGACGATCGGTGGGGACGGCTCCGTCGCCGAGGTCCCGGATGCGATGTTCGACGCGCTGGGCGCGGCGATGGCGCTCGGGACCGACAGCAGCACCTCGCTGGATCTGTTCCGTTGGCGGACCCCGCACCCACACCTGCAATTCGGCGATTCGGAGCTGTCGGGCTGTCGTCCCCCGGTGCTGTTCGTGTGGGGCGAGGACGACAAGGTCCAGTCGCCGGACGCGGGTCAGCGCGCGGCCGGCCTGCTGCCGAAGGGGCGAATCGAGGTCCTGCCCGGCGGGCACGGTCTGTGGTTCGACCAGCCGCACCGGTGCGGACAGCTGTTGACGGAGTTCCTCCGGGAGGCCGAGCAGCAGCCGGCGTAGGGCACCGGCGGGCCGGACCGGTCGGTGTCGTCAGGAAGGCGAGGTCCCCCCTTGTCAACGTGGCCGGATGCGCGGATGATCCCCGGAGGGGACCGCGAGAGGCTGTTCCGGTGGACCACGAGCAGGCACCGCGCGCACCGGAGGACGTGCGGAAGTTCTTCGGCGACTGGCTCGACCGTGCCGACGCGGGCGACTGGGACGGTTTCGCCCGACTGCTGCACCCCGACGTGGTGCTCACCGACCCGATGATGCCCGAGCCAGCACGTGGCCGGGCCGAAGCCCTGGAACGTGCCAGGGACAGTACGAGCCGTTCCCCGACGGTCGAATGGAGATGCTCGGCGATCCCTTCGTCTCGCTCGAGGAGCCGGAGCTCTCCTACCGGTGGCGCTTCGTGGGCACCCACCTCCGGGCCATCGACCCGCCGGGATTCGCCCCCACCGGGCAGCGGGTCGAGATCGAGGGTGTCTCGGTTCTGCGTTTCCGCGACCAGCTGGTCGTCGAGGTGCGGCTGTTCTTCGACGCCACGGACGCAGCCCGGCAGCTGCTCGCCGCCCCGCCCGTCGGTAGCCCCATAGAGCGCGTCGTCGTGCTGGCACAACGGACGCGTGCCCGCTCGAGTCGTCGCTCCCAAGAGCGACCCCGCTGACGCAGCGCGCCCCGAGGGTGCCTCGCGAGAAGGTCTCCCCGGATCGTCCACAGCACGTGGCCGACAGCTCTTCCTCTACCGGATCTCTGCGTGCCGAGGCCGCGGTGCAGCCGTGGCCGACCCGCCCGGCAGATGGCGCAGCGTGTCCAACCCGAGCTCGACCGCGGTGCCGAGGTCGTCCTGCCGCCCCGCCGCGATCAGGGCATCGCCCTCTTCACCGAGGTGGGCCCGGATCGTCTGGCGCGCATCGTCGAGCCGCTGTTGCTCGGCACCGTACGTCGGCCGGGTGGCGGTGCTGACCGCCCCGAGTAGGCGTGCCGCCGGCGCATGGGCGCCGAGCCGGGTGAGCAGCTCGACGAGGTTGCGCAGGGTGGTCCACTGGTGGGTCTCGTCGCCAACGCGGTCCCAGTGGCGGATCAACCGCTCGAAGCCGGGCACGGCGTCGGCGGGATCGGCTGTCCGGGCCCGCAGCGAGCTGGCGGTCAGCCGCCCGACCCCCGCGCCGAACCGCCAGCCAGCACGGTCGGCTGCAGCCACCGCACGGTCCACCAGCTCGAGCGCTCGCTGTGGCTGCGATTTCGCCAGCAGCTCGCCCTCGGCGAAGTCGCACCACGCGGTGACGATCGGCATCCGCCGGGTGGCTGCCTCGCGTCGCACGGTGTCGACGAGCTCCAGGCCCTCGTCGACACGGCCGGCGTACCCGGTGACCATGCCCCGGCTCATCCGGCAATGCAGCGCGGTGAAGCGGTCATCGACACGACGCGCCAACCGTTCAGCGGTCCGGAAGTGCTCGATGCCGTCGTCGAGTTCGCCACGGTAGGTGTGCAGGTCGCCGAGCACCTCGTGAGCATGCCGCGCGACGGGATCGTCGGGCAGATCGCCGAGCACGGCATCGACGCCGTCGAGGTCGCCACGGTGGAGGCGGTTGAGGGCGACGAGGGCGGCCACGGCCACAGTCAGGGGGTGGTCGACCTCCCTCGCCATCGGCAGGGCCGCCTCGGCCCACACACCGACGTCGGCGCGCAGTCGCTGGTAGACGAACACGTACGGCGCGACGGCGATGCGCACGACCGCGTCCACGTCGCCCAGGTGTCGGGCGTGGGTACACGCCGCCTCGAGGTTGGGCAGCTGCCCCTCGAGCACGTCGGCCCAGGCGCCCTCGTCGGGTCCACGCAGGCCGTCATCGATGCGCTCCGCGAGGCCGACGTGGTAGCGCACGAACCGCTCGACGGTCCCGAGATGCGCGTCGGAACCGGCGAGCCGCTCGGCGGCGAACGCTCGAACGGTCTCGAGGAGGCGAAAGTGGGCGTGACCGTCACCGGCGACGCGGTGCACCAGCGAGCGGTCGACGAGGTCGACGATGCCGCCGGGCACGTTTCCCACGCCGCACACCGCCTCCGCCGCCTCGAGGTCGAAGGTGCCGGCGAACACCGACAGCTGCTCGAGCAGCGATCGTCCGGCGGCGTGCAGCAGGTCGTAGGACCAGGCCACGACCGCGGCGAGCGTCTCGTGGCGACCCTGCTCACCCGAGTGCAGAAGCTGCAGGTGCTCGTCGAGTCTCGCGGAGAGGTCCACGAGCCCCAGGCCACGCAGCCGCGCGGCCGCCATCTCGATCGCCAGCGGCAGTCGGTCCAACCGGTCGCAGAGCTCGGCTGCCAGGTCCTGTTGCTCACGCGGGATCGGCGCCCCGGCGTCGCTGGCCCGCTGTCGGAACAGCTCTGCTGCTGCGTCCCGCTCCAGCGGTTCGACGGGCACGACGACCTCGCCGGGGACATCCAGGGGTTGCCGGCTGGTCACCAGCACCCGCAGCTCGTCCGCCACCGCGAGCAGGCGTTGCGTGACCGACCGCACGGCCTCACGGACGTGTTCGGCGTTGTCGACGACCAGCAGGGCGCGCCGGCCGGCGAGGTACTGCTCCAGCGAGGTGGCGAGTGGCGCAGTGGCGGGTGCCTCGACCGCCCGGCTGATGGCCGGCACGACCGAGGCCTCATCATCGATGTCGGCGAGCGTCACGACCCAGGCACCGTCGTCGAGGTCGTCCGCGATCACCCGCGCCACCTGTACGGCCAGGGTCGTCTTGCCGACACCACCCGGACCGACGAGGGTGACGAGCCGGCGACGGCGCAGGAGCACGTCGACCTCCTCGAGCTCGCGCTGCCGACCGACGATGCTGGCCAGGCGGCCGGGCAGCGGCGCCCCGGCCCGCCGTGGCGTCCGAGCCGGTGGTGCGGTCGCGAACACCTCGTGCTCGACCTCCGCGTAGTGCGGCGACGGATCGAGTCCCACCTCTTTCGTGCGCTCGCGGTAGCTGCGCGCCTCGGTCGTGGCTTCGGCCTGGCGCCCCGTCGCATGCAGGGCTTGCAGCAAACCGATCCAGGCCGCCTCCCTGAGCGGGTCTTCGGCCGTCAGCTCCTTGAAGGCCGCGGCCGCCTGTTCGGCCCGGCCCGACGCGAACAGCAGCTCGGCTCGACGCAACCGTGCCTGGGCGTGGAGCTCGACCAGTCTCGCGACCTCGCCGGCGACCTGCTCGTGGTCCGAGAACTCGCCGTAGGGGCGCCCCCGCCACAGCGCGAGGACCTCGTCGATCTCCCCGAGAGAGCCGGCTGCGTGCACGCCGTGTTCGAAGCGGTGCACGTCGATCCGGTCCAGCGGCACGGTCAGCGCGTAGCCCGGCGGCTGGGAGGCGACCACGTCCTCGCGCAGCGCCCGGCGCAGCCGCGAGACGTGGCTCTTGAGCGTGGTGGGCGCACTGGCCGGCGGGTCGTCGCCCCACACCAGGGTGATGAGCTCCTCAGCCGGGACGGCGCCTCCCCGGGCGTGGGCGAGGGCAGCCAGCAGCGCCCGCTGGGAGCGGCTGTTCAGGACGATGGAGCCGTCGGCGTCCCGCGCTGCTATCGGCCCCAGCACCAGCACTTCCACCATCCAGCCAGGGTAGTGACGCCGGGCGATCACCGGCTCGATGACCCGAACCCGGCGGGCACCCGGCTGCAACCGGGGTGGAACCGGTCTGCAACCCCACGTGACACGGTCGAGGTGGATGCAGTACCGATTCGCGGAGCCTTTCGATGACCACCGAGACCCTGCCGGCCCTCGAGACCGGATGGGAGCCGGACACCCCCACCGACGACACCCTGGTGCGGCGCGGTGTGCTGGCCATGACCGCGACATGGGAGTCGCTCGGCCAGGTCGCTGGCGGCCGTCTCCACCGGGATGACCGGTTCAGCGCCGTGGACCTCGGGCGACCGGCGGGACTGTTCAACAGCGCCACCCAGCTGCAGCCGGCACGCGACGACACCTTCGGCACGACTGTCGGGCGGATCGAGCGGTTCTACGACGGCCACGGCACCGGCGCCACGCTGCTGTGGTCTCCGTGGCCGACCCCCGACCTGACCGGACGCGGCTGGAGGCTGCAGGGCCACCCTCCCCTGCTGTACCGACCGGCCGGGCTCCCCGTCGAGCGACGCCGACCCGGGCACCTCACGGTGGCGGAGGTCACGACCAAGAGCGAGCTGGCCGAGTGGTGCACCGTCGCGGTGGACGCGTTCCCCCTCACCGACGTGGACGCGCCGAGCACGCTGTTCGATCCGGCGATCCTGGCCGATGAGCGCTACCGCTTCATCATCGGGCGCGTCGGCCGCCGAGCGGTCGCCGTCGGTTGCCAGGCCCTCATCGACGGCACGAACGTGCTGTTGCTCTCGACCGTCCGACCCGACGCCCGTGGTCGCGGCTACTACGGCGCGCTGGTCTCCGACCGCCTCGCCCGGGCGCCGGATCTGCCCAGTGTGACGATCGTGAGCGACGACAGCCGCCCCGTCCTCGTCGGCCGCTTCGACTTCCTGCCCGTCACCCGGTTCACGTTGTGGGAGCGACCTCGGTCGTGAGACCCCGCTTCGTGCTTTTCGCCCCTGCCACCACGCACCACCAACTCGACCACACACCACACGGATGCCGACGCGATCCGACGAGGAGCACAGACATGAGCGTCATGACCACCGTCACCGGCGAGACGGTCCGCCTCGACGGCGAACTCGACGGCCTCGCCGACCACCTCGCGGGCAGGCTGATCCGCGAGGGCGAGAGCGACTACGACCAGGTACGCACGCTGTGGAACGGGATGACCCGCCGCCGCCCGGCCGCGATCGTGCGGTGCGCCACCACCGACGACGTCAGCGCGGTCGTGCGGTTCGCGGCTGAGCGCGACCTGCTGCTTGCCGTCCGTGGCGGCGGCCACAACGTCGCCGGCACCGCCGGCGTCGACGGCGGGATCGTCGTCGACCTGTCCGACATGAACGCCGTCGAGGTGGATCCCGCCGTCCGGCGTGCGCGCGCCGACGGTGGGGCGACCTTCGCGGACCTCGACGCAGCCACGCAGGAGCACGGGCTGGCCACACCGGGCGGCGTCGTGTCGCAGACCGGCATCGGCGGGCTGACGCTGAGTGGCGGGATCGGCTGGCTGCGCCGCAAACACGGCCTGACCTGCGACAACCTCGTGGCCGCCACGCTGGTCGCCGCCGACGGCACGGTCCGCCGGGTCGACGAGCAGAGTGACCCCGACCTGCTGTGGGGTCTGCGCGGGGGCGGTGGCAACTTCGGTGTCGTCACCGAGTTCACGTACCAGCTCCATGCGGTCGGGCCGGAGGTCTTCGCCGCGATCGTCGTCCACGACGCCGAGCGGGCCGAGGAGGTCCTGCGTGCCTACCGGGACTGGACGGCCGACCTGCCCGACGAGGTCTCGTCGATCGTCGAGTGCGGCAGCGTCCCGGCGGGGGAGGACTTCCCGCGGGAGCACTGGGGCGAGCCCTGCGTGATCCTGGCGGCCTGCGCGGCCACCGATCCCGCCAGCGCTGAGGCGCTCGTCCAGCCGCTCCGGGATCTCGACGACCCGATCGCCGACCTCAGCGGTCCCGTGCCCTATGTCGAACTCCAGCAGCTGTTCGACGCCGACTACCCCGACGGGAGGCGCTACTACTGGCGCTCGCTGCACCTGCCCGGCCTGTCCGACGAGGTGATCGGGCGCACGATCGAGTGGCTGCACTCGCGCCCCTCACCGCTGACCACCCTCGATCTGTGGCATCACGGCGGTGCGATGTCCCGCGTGGCCCCCGACGCGACCGCCTACGGCGACCGCAGTGCCCCCTTCCTGTTGGGCATCGAGGCCAACTGGACCGACCCGGCCGACGACGACACCAACGTCGCCTGGACCCGGGCCTGTGTCGGGGCCTTCGAGCGCCTGTCGACGGGGCGCGAGTACCTCAACTTCCCGGGATTCCTCGAGGACGGTGAGCAGACGCTGCGGGCCGCCCACGGCGAGGCGAACTACGCGCGGCTCCGCGAGCTCAAGCGGCGCCTCGACCCCGACAACCTGTTCCGCCTGCACCAGAACATCATGCCCGACCGGGACTAACCCGAGTTGGCCCGCCGCCTGGGGCAAATCGCGGGATGGTGCCCGCGAACGTCACATCGTTGCACGACGTCGGAGCTGCCGGGGGGACATACCGGCTGGTGGACGGCCTCGATGCAGGTGGCGCGTGTCACGCGAGCCCAGGGGCGAGGCTCCCCCCGGTCTATCAGCGGGCAGCCCCACCCACAGAGGGGGGTTCACACCCTGGGCGGTCGGCACCGCACGGCCCAGGATCGGCGTACCAACCGCGCGCCGACCACGGCGCCATCCAGGAGGTACCCCATGCGCAAGACCTCTCTGCTGCTGTTCTCACTGCTGCTCGTCGGACTGGTCGCCGGGCCGGCGACGGCCCGCTCGAACGCCCCCGGGAACGCCCCGGGGCATGCCCACGGTGCGAGCGACCCCAGCCTCGGGGCGCAGCTGGCCGCCGTGCGCGCCGCCACCGCCCGCTATCACGACGTCACCGTCGCCCTGGAGGACGACTACGTCCCCGCCACCCCGTGCGTGGTCCATCCCGACCTAGGAACCATGGGCTACCACTACGTGAACCTGGAGCTGCTGGGGCTGTCCGGCGACGATCTCGACCCGACCCGGCCCCAAGCCCTGCTCTACATCCCCGACCCGGACATCGGGTTGCGGCTCGTCGGTGTCGAGTACCTCAGCACCGATGCCGACGAGACCATGTTCGGGCAGCCCTTCCAGCCCGGCCCGGCCGGCCCGGCCCTGCACGTTTGGGTCTGGGCGAACAACCCCGCAGGGATGTTCGCCGATTACAACCCCAGCATCAGCTGCTGACCTGACCGGGAAGTGCAGGGCCCACCGGCCGACGTCACGCTGTGGCGTCGGCCGGTGGTCCCTGTCGCACGTCGCCCTGCCCGACGGCGGTCGCAGGAAGTCCCGGCGTCGTCGTGCGGGCGCCCGGCCCGTCCCCTGAAACCCGGCCGGTGAGTTCGCCGGCGAGGGGTGCCGTGTCGGCCACGCCGCCGCCCACCGGGACGACGCCGCGGACGACGGTGCCGCGACCGGGGGCAGCCAGCACCTCGAACGTGCCGTCGACCGCGCCGATCCGGTCGCCGAGGTTCGTCAGTCCACGACCGCCCGGCACTGCTGCCGGATCCCAGCCCGGCCCGTCGTCGCACACCTCGAAGTAGAGCTCTCGCTCGTCGGCACTGACCCGGATCTCCACCCGTTCCCTCGCACCGTGCTTCACCGCGTTCTGCACCGCTTCGAGGCAGGCGAAGTACACGGCCGCTTCGACCGTGTGCCCGAAGCGCCGCTCGGTGGGCCCTTCGACCCTCACCGGCAGGGGCAGGCCCTCCACGGCGCGGCGCAGCGCCTCGACGAGGCCGGCGCTCTGCAGCACGGCCGGGTGGAGCCCGTGCGACAACTGCCGGAGCTCGGCCAGCGCCTCCTCCACGTCGGCGGCCAGTGCATCGAGCTCCGCGCGCAGACGCCCTCCCGCGGGCGCGCGGTCCGCCTGCGGGAGGGCCGCCAGTTCGGCGGCCAGGCCCAGGCGCAGCCGCAGTGCCACCAGCCGTGCCTGCGCACCGTCGTGCAGGTCACGTTCCAGCTCGCGCCGCGCCTCGTCGTGGACCCGCACGAGACGCTGTCGGGAACGCTGCAGCTCCGTGACCTGCACCTGCAGCTCGCGACGCAGGCGCAGGTTGGCCACCAACAGTCCGAGGGTGGCGGCGATGTCACGCGTCAGCGATTCGGCATCGGGAGCGAGGACCCCGGGACCGCGACCGTGGAGCCGCAGCTGACCGAGGCTTCGGCCGTGATGCTCCAGCGGCGCGACCAGCAGCGGCACTCCCTCCGGGGTGCCGTGCACCGCCAGTGTCTGGGGCGACCCGTCGATGTCGACGACGACCACGGCGGCGTCGGCCGCGGTGCTCCGGGCGAGCCGCTCGGCGACGTGGTCGAGCAGTTGCTCCTCGGAGTCGGCCCTCCGCAGGCTCGTCGCGAGGCCGGAGAGCACCGCGTAGGCGTCCCCGTCGCGCCCGTACAGCGTGCGGTCGACCACCAGCCGCACCCGGCGGCGGGCGGGCTCGAAGCCGACGGCCACCACGCCGACCGCCAGCAGGGACAGCATCCGCTGTTCACCACCCCAGTCGACCAGGGTCCCCACCCCGACGACGATTCCGACGTAGCCCGCCATGACCAGTGTCGCGAGGAGGGTGGCCACCAACGCCTTGTTGAGGACGACATCGAGGTCGTGCAACCGGTAACGGGCGATGGCGACCGTGTAGGTGACGAGGAAGACGACTATCGACACCAGGCCCACCGGGACCCAGACGGCCTGCCACGGCCACAACAGGGTCAACACCATCGCCATGGCGCCCCCGGCGACCAGCACGGCGCGCAGCTGACGCCGTTGCTCACCGGTCACCGTTCGCCAGCGCACCACGAGCGAACCGACCGTGCCCAGGGCCGCCGTCACGACCAGTCCCCCACCGACGACGATCAGGCCGTCCACCAGCGGGGTTCCGCCCGGAGGGTCGTTGACGCGAATCGGCGTGGACACCCACGGCCAGGCGGTGATCGCGAACGCCGACGCGAACAGCGTCGCTCCGACCAGCGCCACCGGGCCGATCCACCGCCACTTCGGTCCGGGATAACGACCGTCGGGAAACAGGGCGAGCAGGAGTGTGACGAACAGCGTGGCCGCCGGCACCCAGACCCAGGAGGCGAACCATCGCGGCAGCGTGGTCGACAGGGGCAGCTCGGCCGGCACGAACGCCAGGTCGTTGAGGTCCGCGACGTGGCCCGCCGCGACGAACCCGTGGTCGGCGAGTGCCATCGCCGCCACGTGGCTCGCCCAGAGCATCCCCGACAGCACCAGCAGCCGGCCCAGGGTGTTGCCGGGCCGCGTACGCAGGACCAGCGCGCCCACCCACAGGCCCATGAGGGCGACCGGTGCGTTGTGGACCATCCAGAGTGCGTAGTACGCCTCGAGGGGCCGGCCGCGGACGAGCATCGACCCGAGGGCGGCCGCGACCAGCGCGGTGCCCAGCACCGTCGCCGCCGTGCGCCAACGATCCGCCGTCATCCGTGTTCCTCGACCCCCGACGACATCATCCCCATCGGCGCACGAAAAGGGAAGGGGTGCACACCCCACCGCCGACGGTGGGGGCGGCACCCGGCCGACGCGCGTGCCCGCGCCCTGTCCCCCGGGCCGTGGCGGGCGCAGGCTGAGGCCCGCCCACGACAGGACCGACCATGGCCGCCATCGCCCCCACCCCCTCCACCCCCGACACCACACGGCCACCCGACCATGGTGACGAGGGTGCCGCCGCCTGGCGACGCCTGCTGATCTGGACCGTCGGCGTCTTCACCGCCGTCGACGTGATCTTCATGGCCCTGATCCCCACGATCATCCCACCGCTGGCGATCAGCGCGGTCGTCGTCGGGATCGGGCTCGGGCTGCTGCGGTGGCTGCCCCGCACCGGGGTGGTCGTCCTCGGCGCCATCAGCCTGCTGGTCGGCATCGGCGGCCTGGGGACGGCCGAACACCTGGCACACCCCTCCTCCGGGCTCGACTTCGTCCATGCCGCGGTCGCCCTCGGCGGTCGACTGCTCGCGGTGGTGGCGGCGGTCCAGGTCCTGCGCGCAGCCGCTGCGGCGGGCGCCCGGCGCCTCGGGGCCGCGGCCGTCGTCCTTACGGGCGTCGTCCTGCTCGTGGGCACCGTGGCCTCGCTGGCCAGTACCGGTGAGGAGATCGAGTCCGGCGACGTCGAGGTCGCCATCACGGAACACGACTTCCCCGACCACACGGTCGTCGACGCCGGCGACACCCTCTTCGTCGACAACCAGGAACCGTTCCGTCACACCTACACCGTCGAGGGCACCGACCTCGACGTCGTGATCCCCGCCAGCCAGGGCGTGCGCATCCCGGTCGACATCGCGCCCGGCACCTACGAGGTCATCTGCGACATCCCCGGTCACGAGGAGATGCGCGGGACGCTCGAGGTCCGCTGATGGCGCCCCCCTCGCTCCGGGGCGTCACCGTCCTGCTCGCCGCGGCAGGGCTGGTGGCGCTCGGCCCGTTCGCACCGGCGTCCCCCGTCCTCGCCCACGGCGACGTGCGACTGGTCGACGAGACGGTCGAGCTGGCGCCCGGCGCGAGCGCGAACTACGACGGTGACCTGCACTACCACCGGCTGGTGGGCCGCGTCGAGGCGGATGGCCCCGTGGAGGTCGGGCTGTGGGACCTGACCGCCGGTGAGGTGGTGGTCGTGGCGGGCCCCGCAACCACGATCGAGCTCAACGAACTTCTCCGCTGCTGCGAGGTCGCCTGGGCCCCGCACCGGCTCGCGCTCACCAACACCACTTCGGTGCCCGTGACGGTCGTCGCCAGGGCGGCGTTCGTGCACGACGACCTCGCCGTGATGGTCGACGGCGCCGAGGAGGGCACGCGCGCCCCCATCGTCGCGCTGGCCGTCGGGTGGACCGCCTGGCTGGCGCGCCGGGCCCGCCGGCCGGCACGGCACCCGGTGGATCTTCGTCGGGCGGTGATCGGCATCGCCACGGTCGTCGCCGTCACCGTCGGCGTCGCAGCCCTCGGTGCCTGGCGCTACGGCGGGACCGGGCCCCCGGCACTGGTGGCCGGCGGGTCGCAGCTGCCGGTCGTGCCGTTCAACGACATCGTCTCCCGAGGGGGCCTACTCGTGCTGGCGCTCCTGGTCGGCTGGTTCTGGTCGGCCGCGCAGTGGGCCCGCAGCAATGCGGACCCCGCCAGCACCGGCTGGCGGCTCGTCGGCGGACTGCTGGTGCTCGCTGTGGCGGTCGCCGGTGTCGCGATGACCGCCGGTTACGGCCGCGTGGACATCCCCGCGGCCTGGAGCGCAGTCGCCGCGGCCCCACTCCTGTGGTTCGCCGTCAGACGAATGTGGACCTCAAAGCCCATCTGGGGGCGCGACGGGCGGGCCCGCCCTGGGGAGCGGGCCCGCCCCAGCCTCGATGGATGAGCGGATGGAGATGCCGCGTCCGGAGGGAACGTTGCAGCGCCGGCCGATTGTGATGAGCGCAGCGCGGCCCGCGACCGGCACCGCCACGGTCGCGAAGCCCGGCAGTAGGGTGGACCCACCGAACAGGCGGGGATGCATGGCGCTGCGGCTCGTCGTCGCCGAGGACAGCTACCTCATCCGCGAGGGGCTGCGACTGCTCCTCGAACGCTCCGGGGACCTGGAGCTCGCCGACGCCGTCGCCACCCTGCCGGAGCTCCTGGAGGCCGTGGAACGCCACGAGCCCGACGTCGTGATCACCGACATCCGGATGCCGCCGACCGGGACCGACGAGGGGATCGTCGCCGCCGAACTGTTCGCCGAGCAGCGTCCCGAGCTGGGCATCGTCGTCCTGTCGCAGTACGTCGAACCCAACTACGCCCTGCGACTGTTCGACGGGGGTGCCCGGGGCCGCGCCTACCTGCTCAAGGAACGGGTCGGTGACCTGCGTCAACTGCAGCACGCTGTCGGGGAGGTGGCCCGGGGCGGCTCGGTCCTCGACCCGGCGGCGGTCGACGCGCTGGTCGTTGCGCGCCACACCCAGCGCACCAGCCCACTGGCACGGCTGACCGCACGCGAGCTCGAGGTCCTGGGCCTCGTTGCGGCTGGTCGTTCGAACACCGCGATCGCGGACGAACTGACCCTGTCGGACCGGGCGGTCGAGAAGCACATCGGCGCCATCCTGACCAAGCTCGACCTGCCCGCCGACGACGCGGCGGTGCACCGCCGGGTGCGTGCGGTCCTGCTCTACCTCGCCGGCCACCGCGACTGAAACACGGCGCCTGCGCCCGGCACGGGCCGTGGCGGTGACGGGGACGTCCTCCGGTCAGGCGCCCGCGGTGCCCGTGCCGTCACCGGCGACGACCACCGCGTCGGCGAGGATGATCAGCCGCCCGTCCGCACCGAGGTCGCGGACCGATACGGCGACCGTGGCCACCCGCCCGTCGAAGCCGACCACCTGCGGCTCGGCCCGGAAGGGGCCCTTGGCGCCGGCGGCGAGGTAGCGCACGGCGGCGTTCAGCGTTCGCGCCCCGTGGCCCGTCTGCTCACCGACGGCACCGGCGGCCGCCGCGTCGACCAGCGTGGTGGCCGATCCGCCGTGCAGCGCCCCGAAGCCGTTGCGCGCGATCTCGCTGAGCGGCATCGACCAGCCGGGTCGGCCGTCCTCGTCCGGCCCGCGTCCGACCTCGAGCACCTGCGGCAGCGGTCCGTCGAGCCGACACTGGCCGTCGAACACCCGACGGAAACGCTCGCGCGCCCCGGCGTCGTCGTGCGTCGGCGTGGTCCGTGCCCCCTGCGGGAAGGCGACCTCCTGCACGCTGCGGGCGACGTGGACCCCCGTGTCGTCGTGGACCTCGATCTCGACGATGCCGGTCCGTCGACCCATCCGTGCCATCCGAGGGGCGGTGCGCAGCCGGTCACCCCGTGGCGCACGCAGCCGGTGGATGGTCATGTCGGCGTGCAGCCACGGCCCGACGCCGCGCATCTCGGGAGGCTGTGAGGAGGCCATGTCGAGGAAGACACCGAGCACGCCGAAGTCGAGGTGCCCCTCGTCGTCGAGGTGGACCGGGGCGAGGTCGAGATCGAGGTGGTGCTCGCCGTCGTCGTCCTGCACGGCACGCAGGCCGAGCTGACCCAGGACGTGGCGCGCCAGGTCGAACTCGCGGTCGCGTCCGGTTTCGGTGTCGTTGTCGGTTTCGGTGGCCACGCTGGAACCTCTCGGACCTCGCAGGAATGGTTCGCCAACCGAAGAGCGTACGTGCAGCAGTGGTCGCGACCCCAACGGGCCGAGTGCCGCGATGGGCCCGCATCACCGCGGCGACGACAGGTCGGGCCGCACGGCGACCACGCTCACGCCTGCGCGCGTGTCCCGTCCGGTACCGAGGCCGTGAGGGGCAGGCCGGCCCGGTGGTTGCGCTTGCGCCAGTACCGCTGCACGTAACCGGGGCGGGTGTCGGGTCCGGCGGCCGCCTCCACGTCGGCGAGCCATCGCGCGGTGAGTTCGCCGGCCTCGGCGAAGGCGTCCTCAGGGTCCCCCGGGTCGGCGAACCAGCCGGCTTCGACGGCGTCGCGTTCGGCGGCGAAACGGGGCAACAGTGTCGCCGGGTCACGCAGTGCCGTGCGGTGCAGGCGTTCGTGGCGCCACCACAGGGTGGCGTCGTCGAACCGGTCGGTGGGCTCGGGACCGAGGTCGAGTGGCGTGTCGACACGGACCGGCTTGAACAGCGCGGTGCAGGGCGCCGCGGTCGCCGTCGCCCAGTGGCGGTTCCCCCCCGGGGTCAGCTCCGAGATCCACGACCCGGTCGTCTGGGACCCGGCGAGCAGCCCACCGGCGTGCATACACGGGGCGGCCATGGCGCCGTTGACCGGCGAGTAGTCCGGTGGGCCGGCCGATCCGTGGCCGCCGTGGCTGCGCAGGGTGGCCGCCAGGTCCGCGGGCCCCTCGGCGACGGCGCAGGCCGACTCGGTGAGTGCGCGACGCGGCCCGCAGGCGGACACCTTCGTACGCAGGCGGTTGGTGTGGCGGCCGGCGAAGGGTTCGATCGTCAGTCCGTTGGAGATGCTGCGGGCGCCGGCCGTGACCTCCTCGACGACCCAGTGCTGTCCGGCCGTCTCGAGGACGACCGCCCCGTGGGGATCCGCGATCAGGAAGCTGTTGTGGTAGGTGAAGTCCGCGTCCTCGAGCCCGCAGCCGCCGCCCTGGCCATGGGTCTCGAGGAGGTCGGTCAGGACCGCCACGGCCTGCTCACGGTCGGCGGCACGTTCCAGGGTCAGGCGCAGCAGGTCCATGCCGGTCAGCCCCGTCTTCGCGTAGGGCTCACGGGTGAACACGGCCTCGTTGCCGATCGTCAGGCCGTGCTCGTTCGTGCCCATCTCGGCACCCCACATCCAGAACGGCCGGGAGAGAAGCACCGCGTGGGTCTGCTCGACCTGGGCGACCTCGAGGTAGGTGCAGCGCACCGAGGAGCCCCGGGCGTGCGTCCGCGACGGATGCCACTCGAGCAGCTGCGCCTCGTTGGGATCCCGGTCGGAGTTCTTGGCGAACAGCACCCGCCCCGACTCGACCCGGACCATCGTGTCGCACACCGTGGCGCTCCTCAGGTCCGCCGCCTCGGGTGAAGAACGTTCGGCGGGCCGCCCTGCCGCCACCGTACTCCAACCCGGAAGTGGACACGGCGCGAAGCGGCCGGGTTCTCGACCGACCCTTCCCGGTCGCTGCGGAACAATGGCCCCGTGCAGACACCGGGACTGGGTCAGTCCCGCTCCGGATCGACGTCGGACTCGTAGCGGTGCTCTCCCTCGAGGTCACCGCCGGTCGCGATGGTTTCGGCCTGCTCGAGCAGGTCATGCGCCCGAAGGCGCCCCTCGTCGCGCAGCAGGGCGTCACGGCCTGCCCTGACGAGGTCAGCGACCTCCTCCTCCCCCTCGGCGGTCGCGCGTTCGATGGTCTGGTCAGCCAGGACGACGAACTCCGCTGCCGGTGGGGCGACCCGCCCGTCGTCACTCCAGATCAACCAGTTCAGGTGCGCGTGGAGTTCCGCGGTCGCACTCGCCAGATCCTCGTCGACGGTGTCCGTGTCGGGGTCGGCGACCTGTTCGCCGGCGTGACCGCCGCCCAGGCCCACGACACCCGGCACCAGCAGGACGAGGGATCCAGCGGCGACGGCGACCGCGACGAGGGCGCCGGCCGCAAGGGTCGACGGGCGGCGAAGGTTGCGGTGCATCAAGTGTCGCTTCCTCCCACGTGTGCCGTGGGTGTGATCGCGTCGTGGCCGGACGCGCGACGCGGTTCGCCTTCCACACCGGTGGGTGATCTCGCCGGGCCCCTGCGACGGCTCCGCGACGGTACTCACCCCCTGCGACACACCTGGCGGCGGTGACGCAGCGACCGGACGCCAGCCACCACCCTCGGGGCCGGGCCGGCCGCCGACGACCCGACGCCTTTGTGACGCGCAGCACGTCGTGTCGTGCCAGACTCGGTTGCCGGAGGCCGCGTGGCCCGAGCACAGGAGGTGGCTGCGTGCCGATGCCCCGCTGGTGGACGCACATCAACAAGCGGGTGTTCAACCCCGCCGAACTCCGACGCGGGGTCCGACCCGTGTTGACCCATGTCGGGCGCACCTCGGGCACGGTCCACCGCACACCACTCGACGCGCACCCCGTCGACGGCGGCTACGTGTTCATCCTCGTCTACGGCTCCCGCTCTGACTGGGTCAGGAACAGCATGGCGGCCGGGCACGCGCGTCTCACGGTCGGCGGGGAGGAATTCGACCTCACCGCCCCGCGCCTGATCGGCGGGGACGAGGCGTGGGAGGCGATCGGCGACGCCGTCAAGCGTCCGCCGGGGATGCTGCGCATCACCGAGTATCTGCGTATGGACACCGCGCCGGTCAGCGGAGGTGTTCGGGACGCAGAGTGAGCACGGGCACGGGGGCGTGGCGAATGACCTCGGTGGCGACGCTTCCCGCCAACACCCGGGCGAGGCCGGTGCGTCCGTGGGTGGCCATCACGATCAGTGCCGGGGGCGACGAGTCCGAGCGCCTGCCTCGCGCGATGAACGAGGGCTGGCGGCTGCAGTTCAGCGCTCGCGCAACGGCGTCGTCGCCGGCCCGTTCAGGACCCGGCCCTCGCGGTCGAACCTCGACCCGTGGCAGCCGCAGTCCCAGCTGGCCTCCGCCCGATTCCACCGCACCACACACCCCAGGTGCGTGCAGGTCGCGGACCGTCGGGTCACGTTTCCCTCATGGTCCTTGCTGACGGCCACGAGGTCCGCGCCGAGACGCACCGTGGCTCCCTGCCCCGGTGGGATGTCGTCGATCGAGGCGGCCTCGGGACGCACCCGGTCCTCCACGAACATCCGGGCGACCTCGAGGTTGTGCTTCAGGAACGACGTCGCCTCTGCGGTCACCTCCAGGCGGGTCGGGGCGAACGTGGCGGCATGCGGGTTGTCGCGCCCGGTGATCAGATCGGTGAGCAGGTGGGCGGCGAAGGTGCCGGCACTCAGTCCCCACTTCTGGAATCCGGTGGCGACGTGGATGTGCCCGGAGAAGGCGGTCCGGCCGATGAAGGGCAGCCGGTCCATCGCGGTGTGGTCCTGGGCCGACCACCGCGCCGTGACCTCCCGGACCTCGAAATGCTCCCGGGCGAAGCGTTCGAGCAGTTCGAACCGGCCATCCTCCTTCGGTGCACGCCCCACCGGATGGGACCCGCCGACCACGACCACCTGCCGGGTCCGTCCGTCGTCATAACGGCGCAGCGACCAGGAGGGGTCGTCGACGGAGAGGTACATCCCTTCGAACCCCGGGTCGTCGACGGCGACCGAGATGCCGTACGCGCGCACCGGGCTGAGCCGGGCGAACTCGAACCCGCGGTCGGTGATCGGGCTCAGCGTCGCGAGCACCGCATGGTCGGCCGTGATCTCGCCGCGTTCCGTGGTGACCACCACCCGGCCGTCGGTCTCCGTCACGTTCACGGCACGGGTCGAGGTGTGCACGGTGGCCCCCGGCATGGGCGCCAGCGTGGCGGCCAGGCCGGCGAGGTAATCCATGGGGTGCAGCTGGGCCTGGTCGTCGAAGCGCACCGCCCCGGCCACGTCGAAGGGCAGCTCGGGGTCGTCGACCCAGTTCGCCGGAAGGCCGAGGCGGCGGGCCGCGTCGAACTCGGCGTGCAGTTCCGCGACCCGGTCCTGAGCAGTGGTGTAGAGATAGGCGGCGCGCCGTTGGAAGCCGGCGTCGATGTCGTGGGTCCGGCAGAGGGCTTCGATCTGCTCGATGGCCTGTTCGTTGACCTGCCCGTAGGCGCGGGCCGTGGCCTCCCCGTGACGCTCGATCAGGTCCCGGTAGATCATGCCGTGCTGTGAGGTGACCTTGCCCGTGGTGTCACCGGTGGTGCCGGCACCGATCCCGCCCGCCTCAACGAGCGTGACCTGGACACCCGACCCGGCGAGCAGCAGGGCGGTGGTCAGCCCGGTGACCCCCGCCCCGATCACCACCACCTCGGCGCTCGTCGAACCGGGCAGTGGCGCGAACTCCGGGGGTGCGCCGGTCCGACGCCAGATCGAGGTCGTCTCCGGGGCCGAGGATGACACGGGCATCTCCTGGGTCGGGAAGGTCCAGCCTGCGCATGCTGACACCCACACGCCGGTCGGGCTCGTGCCCGAAAGCACGGGCCGACACGGCCGAACCCGTCGGCCCACGAGGCCACGGGACACGCGGATGGCCCCGCGGGCGTCAGGCGCTGCGGGCGAGCGCGTCGTCGAGGTCCGACAGCAGGTCGTCGACGTGCTCGCATCCCACGCTCATCCGGATCAGCCCCTGCGGGATGTGCTCCTGACCGGCGAGGCTGCTGCGACGTTCCATGGTGGTCTCGACCCCGCCGAGACTCGTGGCGTGCCGGATGATGCCGGTGGCCTCGCAGACACGGTCGGCCGTGTCGGCGTCGGCGAGGTCGAAGCTCACGATCGCGCCGAAGCCCGGGTAGCGGACGCGCTGGACGAGTTCGTGTCCCCGGAGGTGGGCGACCAGCGCGGCCGCGTTCTCGCTCGACTGCCGCAGCCGCAGCGGGAGCGTCCGGGCTCCCCGCAGCGCCAGGAAGCACTCGAGGGTCCCGGGGGTGGCGCCAGCCAGTGCACGGTTCCGACGAAGCCGTTCGAGCAGATCCGTCTCGGCGGTGACCGCGGCGCCGAGCAGCAGGTCGGAGTGGCCGCCGATGAACTTGGTCGCGGAGTAGACGGCGACGTCGGCGCCCAGGGCCAGGGGCTGTTGCAGCAGCGGTGTGGCGAAGGTGTTGTCGACGGCGACCAGCGTCCCTGCACTCCGGGGGGCGCCGCAGATGGCGGCGACGTCGGCGACCTCCAGCAGCGGGTTGGAGGGCGATTCCAGCCACAGCAGGTCGGCCTCACCGCGCTCCAGCCACCGCGGATCGGTGATCGGCAAGCGCTCGAGTTGCCAGCCGTTGTCGCGGGCACCGGCCTCCGCGAGCCCGACCACCCCCTGGTAGCAGTCGTCACCGAGCACCACGTGCGCGCCCTGTCGCAGCTGACCGAAGACGGCCGCACAGGCGCCCATCCCGGAGGCGAACGCGACCGCCTCTCCCCCGTCCCAGCCACCCATGACCTCTTCGAAGGCCTCCCAGCCAGGGGTGCCCTCGTTTCGGGAGTAGAGCCGCTCCCCGCCGTGGAGGAACGTCGACGCCGGGGCCATGGGCACGTTCATCGGCTCCCCGGGGCCATCTGGGCGGCCGGCGGTGATCGCCCAGGTCTCCGGTCGCATCTGCCCGTCACCCACGTCACGCCCCTTCTCGCCGATCGAAGGGGCACTCTGCCACAGGCCGGTCGCGTGGAGCGGCTCAGGCGTTGAACGTCAGCTCGAAGGGGTTCAGGGTCCCGGGCAGATCCCGGTCGGGGTCGAGGGCGTGTGGGGCTTGCAGCCGCAGGTCGTGCCTGGTGAGCAGGGTCCCGATCATCGCACTGGTCGTCAGTAGCACGAGGTTGCGTCCGGGGCAGACCGCCGGGCCGGCGCTGAAGGGGATCAGCGGCCACGCGTCGTCGGTGATCGCGCCGAGTTGCGGCCCGCCGGTGTTGCCCGTCCAGATCTCCGGAGCGAACCGGTGCGCCTCGGGCAGATACCGATCGTCACGGTGGAAGTAGGGGGCGAAGATCACGAGGCTGGTGCCCTCGGGCAGCGTGCCGTTGCGCCACGTCGTCGGTGCCGTGGTCTCCCGCAGCACCACCGGTGTGGTCGGCCACAGGCGCAGCGACTCGAGCACGCAGGCGCGCAGGTACTCGGTGTCGGGCGGGTCGGCCGTCGGGTCGTCGGGCAGCTCGCCCCGGACGGTCGCTGCCTGGTCGGGGTGGCTGCCGAGCAGGGCCAGGGCCCGGTAGGAGGCCCAGGCGGCGGCGTCGTAGGCGAACAGCCACTGGGGAACCTGCTCCGCGGGGCGGGTCATCTCGCTGGCGGGGGTCTCGGCCATGACACCGGCGAGGCAGTCCGGCTCGGCCCGGTCGAGGTGGCCACGCAACTGGCGGAAGAAACGCGCCCGCAGCTTCTTCGGTGTTGGCCGGAGGAACGCGAAGTTGCCGGCGGCACGCAGGCTCGCGAGATCGTCGGTCAGCGCGTGATCGTCGCGGGCAGCGTCGCCGAGCACCACCCGACGGACGGTGCGCATCCACGCCTCGATGTAGTCCTCCCAGCGCAGCCGTCCGGTGCGGCCGATGATCTCGGCGAGGACGTCCGCTTCCTCGACCACCTTGGCCAGCAGGGATCCGGCCAGGTGGTGGACGGGCAGCTGCGAACCCAGGACCTGCTCGTTGAAGGCTCGACGGTCCTGGCGTTCCGGGCCGTGCGAGGCGAGCACGCCGTGGGGCTGGAAGTGGCGCAGGGCCGCCTGCTTCTCACTGGTCGCCGCGGCGAACGGTTCCGGGGTGTCGCCCAACACCCGGCGCACATCGTCGTTGGACAGCACCAGCGCCATGTCACGGCCCGGAATGGCCAGCGGAAGCGGGTCGGGGCCGTAGCCGTCGCTCAGCCGCTGCATCCGCTGCACCGCACGTGTCCCGACGTCCCACCGCTCGGCCAGTGCGAGTACGCCCGGCCGGCGGATGATCACACCCTTGGCGATGGGCGGCACGAGTACCTCGGAGACGGCGGCGAACGTGTCGCTGGGGGAGGCTGTCCGAAGCGGGGAGGGCATCAGCTGTCCTTCGACTCGCACGACGAGAGTTTCCCGCCGGAGCGGAAACGGCGGGCATCCAGGGCTCCACATCTTGGGGAAGTTCGAAGCCCACCACACCCGTCCGCCATACCCGTTTGTCCAGAGTCCACATCGTGCCGGGCTCGACCCCGACCATGCTGGGACAGGTGCCCGGTAGCCCGACCGGTGCCCACACGGTCGCGAGCGTCCGGGGGGGCCGGGCCGGGACGCCGACGGCGCCGGCAGGCCATGCTGGCTCCGACGTCCACACAAGGAGTATCCCACCGGCAGGGCCGCCGCGGGCCAGCACGCCCACGACCGGGCCTGACACGAACGGGTCCCGGCCCGACGAAGACGACGCCACCGAGGAGGGTTCGATGCCGCAACCGAAGCAGACCCAGACCCCACCGGGCCGGGACCACCAGCTCGACCCGCTGGCGGATCACGGTGAGAAGGGCTACGAAGGCTCAGCGAAGCTCGAGGGCAAGGTCGCCGTGATCACCGGCGGGGACAGCGGCATCGGCCGCGCCGTGGCGATCGCCTTCGCCCGGGAGGGCGCGGACGTGCTGCTCTCCTACCTCGAGGAGGACGACGACGCGGCCGAGACCGCACGCTGGGTCGAGGACACGGGACGAACCGCCGTGCTCGTCCCGGGCGACATCGCCGACCGCGACCACTGCCGCACCGTCATCGACCGCGCCGTCGAAGCCTTCGGTCGTGTCGACGTCCTGGTCAACAACGCGGCCACGCAGATGGCCCGCTTCGCCCCGGAAGAGATCCCCGACGACGAGTGGGAACGCACCTTCCAGGTCAACATCAACGCGATCTTCTTCCTCACCAAGGCCGCCCTGCCGCACATGGACGAAGGGGCGTCGATCATCAACGTCACCTCCATCCAGGAGGACCAGCCCTCCCCGTTCCTGCTGCCCTATTCCGCGACCAAGGCCGGCATCCACACCATGACCGGCAACCTCGCCCAGATGCTCGGCGAGCGCGGAATCCGGGTCAACAGCGTCGCCCCGGGACCGATCTGGACACCCCTGATCCCCGCGACCATGAAACCGGAGATGGTCGAGAGCTTCGGAGACGACACCCCGTTGGGACGACCGGGCCAGCCCGCCGAGGTCGCCCCCGCCTTCGTCTACCTCGCCTCGGACGACGCCAGCTACGTCTCGGGCGCGAACATCGCCGTCACCGGCGGCAAACCCATCATCTGACTTCTGGTCGCAACGGCGCCCGCGCCGGTGGCGGAGACCTCCTCAGCGTCGTCCCGTGTTCCGGTGGTGGCCGGCTGGTGCCGAACGGCGTCACCCCTCAGGTTGCGTACACCGGGACCAGCGGGAGGTCCACCGCGCTTCCGGGACGGCCGGGCCGGAGAGGTCGAGCGTGGCCTGCCAGCGGTAGGTCGTCGGCCACCGACGGAAGAGCGGCAGGCGGAACAGCACGGCGAGCAGCGGGCGCCGGCGACGGGTTCGCCACGGTCCGAACCGATCGATGGCGAGCTCGACCCGGTCGCCGTCGCGTCGCAGCTCGATGCGCCCCTCCAGTTGGGTGACGCCGTCCGCCCGCAGCCGGACGGTGCCCCGGTGGCGCGCAGATGCCGGCAGGCTGGCGATGTCGGGCAGCGGTGGGTCGAGTTGCACACCGCACGTGTGGTCTTCGCGCCCGACCCAGACCGCGGCGATGGCCGGGTAGCCGTCCACCTCGACGACGTTGACACCTCCTCCCCGTTCGTTCTCGAGGGCCGCGTGTACCGGTGCCCGCAGCAGGTCGGTGACCCGGCGGGGATTGAGCTCGCACGCCATGACGTCGGGTTCGTACCTGGCCATCAGGCACCGCCGCCCGCCGAGGGGCAGGGGAAGGCGCGGGATCGCCCGCGATTCGCCGTCCACTTGCAGCGCCACCTCGGTGCCGCGGACCGGCACGAAGGACAGTCCCGGAAGCCAGATGAAGGGGAAGAACGCCGGGCTGTCGAACGCGCCGCCGACGGGCGCCAGCATCGGGAACCGGTCCCGAGGACCATCGAGGTGCTCGTGCATCCGGAGGTCGACACGGCGACCGTCGGGAGCGTCGAAGACGACGTCGACCTTGAGACCGTCGTGCGTGACCTCGAACCGCGCCGCCTGGAAGTCGGTGTGGTGGATACCGAGCACTCCCTTGCCCAGCCCCTCGTAGCCGGAGGGATCGATGAGCACCTGCGGCTCCGCATAGAGCTCGACGTACCCGTCATGGCGGTAGGCCAGCAGGACCAGACCCCCACCTTCGGGACCTTCGAGCACCTGCGGTTCCAGTGCGCGGTAGGTGGGGTCGTCGTCGACGTCGATGACCAGCAGCCGTCGGATGGGGCCCAGCTCGAGCGTGATCGGTACGAGCGGCCCGTCGGTTGCGGCCGGCCGTTCGAACTCGTGCCCGGGCGCGGTGGACGTCATGACACCGCCTCGAGGTAGGCGGCGATGAGCAGCAACGAGAACAGCAGGTTGACCATGAGGTGGGTGACCATCGGCAGCCAGACGCTGCGCTCGCGCCACGCCAGCCAGTTCGCGGGGAGACTGCCGAAGAAGACCTGCGGCCAGCGCCACGGGGTCCACAGGTGGTACAGCGTGAACAGCACGGTGTTGATGACCGGCGCCCAGGGGCCGAAGCGATCGATACGAGGCAGCAGGTGGCCGCGGAAGTACAGCTCCTCCGTCACCGGTCCGACGATGCCGTTCAGCAACAGCAGCGCGATGACCATGACGGCGAGCGCTCCGCCGGCCAGTGGGTCCCCGCTCTCCTCGATGCTGGAGGACTGGAGCAGCGTGGCCGGCATCCACGAGAACAGGGGCGCGATCAGCCGATCGAGGACCAGCACGTGGGCGACGACCAACGTCATCATGAAGGCCGCGAGCGCACCGCCCACCAACAGCAGCCGTCGGACGGGGAGGCGGGTGCGGTAGTCCACCGCCGCCAGCGGTGACCACGAACCGGTCGTGCGGTGGGCGTGGATGCTCAGATAGCCGAGCTCGAGCGGGGCGATCACCACGCCGATGCCGACGATGAGGGCGAACAAGGCGGGCAGGCCCCACGATTCGAACACGGAGGCGGTGAGCACGACGAACGTGGCCAGGGCCAGGCCCGGGGACAGGTGCAACACCACCGACCTGGCCAGCGAGTGCTGTCCGGGGGTCGTGGGAGCTGGACCCTGGTGCGTCGACGGAGCCGACGAAACGGCGGGCACCGGAGTCGACCTGACCGAATCCTGGCGCGTCATGACGGCCCTCTCCGGGTTCGGCGCGGTCGCACGCGTGGCCCATGCCGATCTTCCGAGGCGCCCGCTCGCGGGGACAGGGTCCAACGACCCTTCGGCCGGCTCCGGGGGCGAAGGTCCCGCCGGTTGCCATCCCAGCGGCACTGGCGCTTCCTCCCGGATCGTCGCACGATCCGTTTGGGCGCCACCAGGGTCGCCCGGCGGGTAGCCGAGGTCGTACCCCCAGCTGACCATCCATCACCCTCGCCGCCGGTGACCGCAGCCACGACGCGATCCTGCGAGCCCTGACGACCCCATCGGTCCGGAAGGACCCGGCCATGACCCGCGACACCGACCCTCCCGCCCGCACGTCCGGCACGTTGCCCGTACGCCGGCGACGGCGCGGCCGTCGGGCCGCCGCCTACACCCTCGGCGGCCTGGCGGCACTCACCGGTGTCGGGTGGGTCGGGCTACGTGTGGAGCCACCGGCGCTGCCGGAGGCCGGGCTCGTCTCCGGCCCGGTCACGACGGTCCCCGTTCCCGAGGGTCTGCCCGATCCGGTGGACCGCTTCTACCGGACCCTGTACGGAGACGAGGTCCCCGTGATCGAAACGGCCGTGGTGAGCGGCCGTGGCACGATGCGGGTGAACGGGATCACGTTCCCCGCGCGCTACCGCTTCAGCCACGTGGCCGGCCACGACTACCGGCACTACATCGAGGTGACCTGGTTCGGGCGTCGCCTGCTCGCCGTGAACGAGTGGTTCCTCGACGGCAGCGCCCGGCTCGAACTGCCCTTCGGGGTGATGGAGGGCCCGAAGATCGACCAGGGGGCGAACCTCGCGCTCTGGGCCGAGGCCGGCTGGTTCCCCTCCATCTGGCTGACGGATCCCCGGCTGCGCTGGGAACCGGTCGACGCCACGTCCGCACGTCTCCTGGTGCCCTTCGGCGAGGAGACGGAGGAGTTCACCATCGTCTTCGATGGGGACACCGGGCTCCTCCGACGCATGGAGTCGATGCGCTTCAAGGGCGAGCAGGACGAGACCAGGACCCTGTGGCTGAACGAGGCCCTGGACTGGGACCTGCTCGACGACGCCACCGTACCGATGACGACCACCGTGACCTGGGCGGACGAGGGCACACCCTGGGCCCGTCTGCGGACCGAGGAGCTGATCCTGAACGCCGATCTCGACCGCTACATCGAAGCCGTCGGGCCGTAGAACGCCAGCCCGACCATCCACCGGGAGCCCGTGCCCGGCACCTGCCCGCGACGCGTGCAGATCCACCGAACCCCGGCGTCAGAGCCCTTCGTCCCTCGACCGGTGAGACGGCCGAGCGCATTCTGAAGGAAGAACCTGACGGCCGTGAACACGGCGAGGAGGCACCGGCATGACCACCGCGATGCACGCCCACACCACCGCAGCGAACACGGCGGTCCTGCAGCGCTCCGCCGCAGGGATCTGCGTCCTGATCGCGGTGCTCTACGGCCTCATCTGGACGGGAGTGCTCACCGTCGTCACGGAGTCGCAGCCCGGCGAGCTCGGAATCCTCGGCGTCGCCGGTGTCGTGTTCCTGGTCCTGGCCGCACTCCTCTGGCGATTCGCGAGCCGTGTCCTGTGGATCGGTACGGCCGTCCTCCAGGCACTGATGATCTGGATGTACGTGGCCATCGGCGTCGAGCGGGACCCGGGGTTCGAGGTCTGGGGCATCTCGATCCGGGTGGCGCAGGTGGCCCTGATCGGTGTCCTGATCGCGCTACTCGTTCGGAGCAGGCGCCACCGCACGGAGGGATCGTGAGGGCCCCCGCGCGGCCCGCCACCCCGGACCCGACACCACGGGGAACCGGCGCCGTGACGGGGCGTCCGGTCCCGTTCGCCTACACATTGCTGCTGGCGGGCTTCATGGTCGCCGCAAGCTCGTACGGCCTCCTCGTCGACGGGGCATACCCGGCGCCGGAAGGTGTGCGGCCGACCCTGCCGGAGACGCTGCGGGGACAGGACCTCGTGAACCTGCTCGCTGCGGCCGCACTGCTCTGGGGTGGGTGGCGCGCCCACGCCGGCAGACTCCTCGGGCACGTCGTCTGGCTCGCGGTCTGCCTCTACATCTCCTACACGTACCTGATGTACGCGGTTGCGCCGTACAACGACGCGCTGCTGCTGTACATCGCGGGCATCGGGCTCGGGGCCTACGGCCTGGTGCACGGGCTGGTCCGACTGGACGCCCGGGCGGTCGCGGAGGCGTTCGAGGGCCTCCCGAGACGGGGGCTGGCGTTCTTCCTCCTCGCCCTCGCCGGACTGTTCACCACGATGTGGCTGGTGAGCATCCTCTCGGTCTGGCCGGGGGGCGTCCCCGACGGGCTGTTCACCTACGACATCCCGAGCATCGTGCACGTGCTCGATCTCGGGATCGTGCTCCCGCTGCTCGCCATCACCGGCGTGATGCTGCTGCGTGGCCACCCGGTCGCCCCGGTGCTCGCGGTGATACTCCTCGTCAAGACGTTGACCCTCGGCCTCGCTCTGCTCTCGATGAACGCGTTCATCGCCGCCTCCGCGGGGCTCTCCGACCCGAGCGAGCCGGTGATCTGGGTCGTCGTGGTCGCCGTGAGCCTGACGTGGCTCGTGTTCGCCATACGACGCATGCGCGAACCGGACGGGCCGTGGCTGCACCCGTCGATCTGGACGTGACCACAGCCGCGGGATCGCGAGTTCGCGCGAACTCGGCGGCGAGGTGGCAAGGAAGACGACGCCGTCCCGCGCCGGCCGGTGCCGGGTCCTACGGGGCCCGGCCGTGCAGGTCGTCCTTGCGTACCACCAGGGTGCCGGCGATCTTGTCGTGGAAGGTCTGGGACTCCCGGTCCCACAGCGCCCAGAGGTAACCGAGGTTGAACGGCATGGCCGAGAGTATTTCCGCGGCCAGCCGGCCCAGTGACCGGCCGTAGCCGATGGGTCGCAGGTGGGTGTCGAGGACCACGCCCCCGATGATGCGCTTGCCGACGGTCTGCCGGCCGTGCGCGTGCAGGACGGTGAAGTAGCCCACCACGGCGCCGATGGCTGCCAGTGGCAGCATCGCGGTGGCGGTCTCCTCCGTGGCGCCGGCCGTCGCGGCCAGTGCCCACAGGCCACCGCCGACGATGCCGGCGATCACCCAGGTGAGCAGCACATCGATGATGTAGGCGGCGAGTCGTGGGAGGAAGCCCACCCGGCCGACCTGCGTCTGCGGTGCCGCGTCAGTGACCATGGGGACGCTTCTCCTCTCGACGCGATCCGCGATGACCGGTGCGACTCAGCGGGTCGGCGAACCTGGGATCGAGTCCGAAGCCTTCGATGCCCCCGCTGGTCATCGCCGGAAGTACAGGACGACGGCCGCGACGACCGCCAGCCCCAAGGATTGTCGAACAGCTGCTCCACGAGGGAGCCCCCAGAAATCCGGTGTCGTTCGACCGTACGGCCGGTCGGCGGCCACCCCCGATGGATCGGGTGTCCGGACGGACACGATCGCGTCGACCGGACGTCCGGTGCCTGATCCCGACTAATCGCCGGCGTCCTGCTCATCCGTCAGTCGGATGGGGAAGGCGTAGAGCTGGATGTCGACGAGGGCCGCCTTCGGGGGAGGCTCCTCACGGTCGCCGTCGAGCTCGGCGTACTCCATGAGGATCTTCGTGAGCCGCTCGGAGAGTTCCTCGAGTTCTTCGCGGGTGAGTTTGAGACGAGCTTCGGAGTCGAGTGAGGCCTTGGCCCAGTGCTCCTCCCAGGAGTCGAAGCTCTCGAACCAGGTGGTCAGCCGTTCGAGGCGGCCACGGCTGAGCTCGTGGAGAAGGACACTGGCGTGGGCGCGCGTGGATTCCCGGCGACGGAAATCGAAGCTTGGGATGCTCCATCCCCGTCGCAGGATGCGCCACCAGCGTTGGCGGCCCCCCGCGCGTTGGGGGTCCTCCTCGATGAACCCGTGCCGTGCGAGCTGCCGGAGGTGGTAGCTGGTCGCGCCCGAACTCTCTCCGAAGCGTTCGGCGAGCTGCGAGGCCGTGGCCGGCCCGTCGTCGGCCAGCGCCTCGAGCATGCGCACCCGCAGCGGATGTGCGAGGGCTTTGAGTTCGTCGTCGGTGAGCGCCTCGACGCCGGAGTCGGTCACAGGGGTGCCTTCTCTTGACACGGACCTCTTGCAAAGTTACTTTGCAAAGAGTCTTGGCAAAGGTTCTTTGCAAAAGGGTGCCACCAGGGGCGGCCGAGCGCAACCACCAGGACCGAACCGGAGGTCGTCCAGATGCCCGTCGACTACGAGGCCGCCAGGATCCTGCACGAGACACGCCTGCACGAGGCGGCGGAGCGCCGACGGATGACCGAACGTCGTCGAGCCGCCAAGCAGCGCCTCCGACGACAACGACGACACGGGCCCGACGGCCGGCTCACCCTGCTCGCGGGGATGACCGGCCGTGTCCTGCGTGCAGCGCAGGGAATTGTCATAGCCTCCGACCCACAGCGGCGCCGGCCCGGCACGAGGGTGGGGCCCAGGTGAAAGGTCGGCTCCATGCGCATCCTGGTCACCAACGACGACGGCATCGACGCGGACGGGCTCCACGTCCTCGCCGAGCGGCTCACCAGGCTCGACCACGCCTCCGAGGTCGTGGTCGCCGCGCCCGACCAGGAGTACTCGGGCGCCAGCGCGGCCGTCGGCACCCTGCACCTCATGCATCCGGAGGTCCGGCGGGTGTCCGGCCTGGGCGTGGACGAGGCGTGGTCGGTGGCGGGGCCGCCCGCGCTGTGCGTGATCTTCGCCCGGCTCGGGGTCTTCGGCGGCCCCTTCGACCTCGTCGTCGCCGGCATCAACCCCGGCGCGAACACCGGCCGGGCCGTCTACCACTCGGGCACGGTCGGTGCGGCCGTCACCGCACGCGTCGGCGGCGTGTCGGGGGTGGCCGTCAGCCAGGCGGTCGTCGGCTTCGGGGTCGAGGGGCAGGGGTGGGACGAGATGCTCGTCGGCCAACTCTGGGAGAGCGCCGCCGAGGTCGGTGCCCGGGTCGTCGACGCCCTGCTCGCCGACCTGCCCGAGGACCCCGTGGCCCTCAACGTCAACGTCCCGAACCTCCCCGTCGAGGACCTCCCCGGCTGGCGCCGCACCGAGGTGGCGACGATGCCGCCGCGGGGCCTGGCCAGTGCACGCCTGGTGCCGATGGCCGGACACCGGGACGCCTACGACGTGGAGATGGAATGGGGCGACCCCGTCGAACTACCCGCGGGGACCGACAGTGGCGCCCTGGAAGCCGGGTTCGTGTCCGTCACCGCGCTGGGCCGGGTCGTCGACGATGCCGCCGTCGACCTTGGCGGGATCGGCGCCGCACTCGAGGCCCGGTGACCATCTCCGGGCGGGACGAACGCAGTGCCCGACGGTCGGTTGAGTAGGGTCCCGTCGCCATGAGAGACGATGCTGCCCTCCTGGGGCTCGAAGAGGTCGACGACGGACGCTTCCGGTTCGTCGTCGCCGACCACCTGTCACGGCTCGACGGGCGCCTCTACGGCGGGACCGCGATCGCCGCGTCGATCGTCGCTGCCGAACTGGTGTCCGACCGGCAGCCGCTGTGGATGACCACCCAGTTCGTCTCCACCGTCGAGGAGGGGGCGAAGGTGGACGTCCACGCCGAGGTACTGGCCCCCGGCCGGCGCACCAACCAGGTGCGCGTCACGGGCACCAGCGACGACGGAGGCATCGTCTTCGCCTCCCTCGGCGCGACGGGGCACCTGCGCGGGGACGGACTCGACGGCGGCCTCGAGCGCTGCCCAGAGGTCGCCGGCCCCGAGGACGGCGAACCGTGGACCAGTCCCTTCGCCGGCATGGCCCGGATGGCCGGGGTCGATGACCTTCCGGACCTCCCCACCCACCGCGGCTTCACCAAGCTCATCGAGATGCGGGCGGCGCAGGTCCTGGCGCACCCCGATGACGGTCCGGGCCGGGTCTGCCTCTGGATCCGGCGCCGTGACCGCGCGCCGCTCACCCCGGCGATGGCGGCCTTCGCCGCGGACATGGTCCCGATGGCCGTGGCCATGGCGTTCGGTGTGGTGGCCGGCGGCACGAGCCTGGACAACACCATCCGTGTCGGCGAATACCGCGAGAGCGAGTGGATGCTGCTCGACCTGCGGCCCCACGGCGCGGCCGGGGACTATGGACACGGCATCGCCCACATCTGGAGCCCCGACGGCCACTGGCTGGCCACCGCGAGCCAGACCGCGGCGATGCGCCCCATCGACCTCGCCGCGCTGGCCGCGGCCCGTGCAGATCGCCACTGACACCCGGTTCGCACAGCACTGCGTGCCGACTCGCGCATTCCGCCGAGTATCCGGGGCGGCGTCGTGTGTGAGCGCACGGAAGACCGCTGGAATTCAGGCTCGAGCTGATCGGGGTCGAGGGACTCAAGGGAAGCGCCTGCACCGCGTCTCGATGGGTTCGCCATCCGCGTCTGCAGGCGTGGGAGCCGCGGAAGCCCGCTGGAGCGGGTTCGCGGAGCCCCAGGGGCCACTCCGGTGATCACGTCGGGGTCGGGTCGTTCGGACCACCACGACCAACCGAGCGCACGGGGAACGACTCGTTGCCGGGAATGATCGCGCGACCGTGGTTGCTCATCGAGTAGCCGGAATGTGAGCAGAGGATGACGATGCCAACGGCCCCCGAGGACCTCATGGACGACAACGCCGGCGAGGCGTTCCTCCAGGTGATCGCCCGTGTCAAGGACGGTGACTTCTCCGCCCGCATGCCACTGGACTGGACAGGGGTTCCGGGCAAGGTCGCCGACGGCATGAACGACCTCATCATCGCCAACCAACTCTTCGAGCGGGAGTTGGCTCGCGTGAGCGAGGTCGTCGGCGAGCAGGGCGTGTTCTCACAGAGGGTGGCCCTCAGTGGCCAGGCGCAGAGCTGGTCGGAGAGCGTGGGGTCGGTCAACAGCCTCATCGAGGCGCTCGTCCTGCCGACCAGCGAGATGCAGCGGGTCATCGGCGCGGTCGCTGGCGGCGACCTGAGCAAGCAGGTGTCGGCCGATGTCGATGGCGAGATGCTGGCGCTGAAGGAGACCATCAACGGCCTGGTCGATCAGCTCAACGGCTTCGCCTCCGAGGTGACGCGGGTCGCCCGTGAGGTCGGGACCGAAGGCAAGTTGGGGCAGGCCGCCGCGGTGACCATCGAGGTCGGTGGCGTCTGGAAGGACCTCACGGACGACGTCAACCTCATGGCCGGGAACCTGACCGGGCAGGTGCGCAACATCGCGGAGGTGACCACGGCCGTGGCCAACGGTGACCTCAGCAAGAAGATCACGATCGACGTCAAGGGCGAGTTCCTCGAGCTGAAGAACACCGTGAACGCCATGGTCGATCAGCTCAACGCGTTCGCCGGCGAAGTCACCCGCGTCACCCGCGAGGTCGGCGTCGACGGCAAGCTCGGAGGGCAGGCCCAGTCTGCCGAGGTCAGTGGGGTCTGGAAGGAGCTGACCGACCATGTCAATCAGCTCGCGACCAACCTCACCGACCAGGTCCGTGCCATCGCGGAGGTCGCCGCCGCCGTCACCGAGGGCGACCTGACCAGGCAGGTCAGGATGGAAGCCAGCGGCGAGGTCGCCGCACTGATGGACAGCCTCAACGAGATGATCCGCAACCTGCGCGAGACGACGCGCCAGAACCTCGAACAGGACTGGCTCAAGACCAACCGTGAACGTTTCACCCGCATGCTGCAGGGCCAACGTGACCTCGGGACGGTGTCCTCCACGATCCTCTCGGAGCTTGCCCCGCTCGTCTCGGCCCAGCACGGCGTCTTCTACGCGATGACCGGATCCGCCAACGCAACGGATCCGGTGCTCTCGCTGCAGGCCGGGTACGGCTACGAGGAGCGACGGCAGCTGTCGACCTCGTTCCGGCTCGGTGAGGGGCTCGTCGGGCAGTGCGCGAAGGAGGGCAAGCGCATCCTGCTCACGGAGGTCCCCGGCGACTACGTGCGGATCAACTCGGGCCTGGGCGCAGCCACCCCGCTCAACATCGTCGTGCTGCCCATCCTGTTCGAAGGATCGGTCCGCGCCGTCGTCGAGCTCGCGTCGACGACCGCGTTCACCGAGACCCACCTGACGTTCCTCGATCAGCTGACCGAGAGCATCGGACTCGTCCTCAACACCCTCGAGGCCAACACGCTCACCGAGACACTGCTGGAGCAGGCACAGTCGTCGGCGGAGGAACTGCGCACCCAGCAGGAGGAGCTGCGGGAATCCAACGCGGACCTCGGCAAGCAGGCGAACCTCCTCGCCGCGCAGAACACCGAGGCGGAGCAACGCAACCGTGAGGTCGAGGAGTCCAGGGGCCTGCTCGAGGAGAAGGCGGGTCAGCTGACGCTCTCGTCGAAGTACAAGTCCGAGTTCATCGCGAACATGTCCCACGAACTGCGCACGCCGCTGAACAGCCTGCTGATGCTCGCCGAACAGCTCGAGGACAACCCCGACGGCAACATGACGACCACGCAGGTGGAGTACGCCAGCGTCATCCGCTCTTCGGGCAACGACCTGATGGTCCTGCTGAACGGGATCCTCGACCTCGCGAAGGCCGAGTCCGGCACGGTCGCCACCACCTTCGCCGAGGTTCCGATCGAGGCGATCTGCGATGCGCTGCGCAAGGAGTTCGAGCCGGTGGCCAAGGTCCAGGGCCTCGAGTTCGCCATCGAGGCCGACCCCGGGGCTCCGGCGACGATCGCCACGGACCTCCAACGTCTCCGCCAGATCCTGAAGAACCTCCTGGCGAACGCCTTCAAGTTCACCGCACACGGGCGGGTGAGTGTCCGCGTCGAAGCATCGGACTCCGGCTGGAGTGCGGCCAACACCTCGCTGGAACAGGCGCCCACGGTCGTCGCGTTCACGGTCAGCGACACCGGTATCGGGATCGAGCCCGAGGACCGGGACCGCATCTTCGAGGAGTTCGCGCAGGGCGACGGCTCCACGGACCGCGTCTACGGCGGCACCGGCCTCGGTCTCACGATCAGCAGGAAGCTGGCAGGCCTGCTCCACGGCGAGATCACGGTCGCCAGCACACCAGGCGAGGGGAGCACGTTCACCGTGTTCCTGCCCGTCGACGAACCGACGTCATCGCCGGCGCCGGTCGTTGCCCGACCGGCCGCGGTGGCCGCGGCACCGGTCCCCGACCGACCACCCGTTGCCACGGAACCGGAGCAGGGGCCCGCTCAGCCGTCCCCGGCATCCGAGAACGGTCACGCTGCGCGCCGCGTGCCCGCAGACCTCAACGGGACCCGGGTCCTCGTCGTCGACGACGACTTCCGCAACCTCTTCGCGCTCACGGCGCTGCTCGAACGGTCCCGCGCGAACGTCGTCACGGCCGAGAGCGGTGCCGCGGCCCTGAGCATCCTCGTCGACGGTGGCGGGACGGTCGACATCGTCCTGATGGACATCATGATGCCGGTCATGGACGGCTACGAGGCCATCCGGGCGATCCGCAGCCTCGACGGGCTGGGCGACGTGCCGATCATCGCGGTCACTGGCAAGGTCGTCAGTGGTGAACGCGAACGCTGTATCGCCGCCGGCGCGAACGACTACGTCCCGAAACCGGTCGATACGAACGAACTCCTCTCCGCACTCGAACCCTGGCTGCAGCGCGCCGGTCCGTCCAACAGATGAGACCCGCCGATCAGCAGACCACCGAGAACATGGCGCCGCCGTCGCCCCTGCGGGCGGCCCCGGTCCTCGTCGTCGACGACACCCCGTCGAAGCGGGTGGCCATGAAGGCGGCGTTGGCCCCGTTGGGGCACCGGATCGTCGAGGCCGACAGTGGCATCGAGGCGCTCCGCTGTGTGATGGCCGAGGACTTCGCCGTCATCCTGCTCGACGTGACCATGCCGGGCATGGACGGCTTCGAGACGGCCAGGCTGATCCGGGAGCGGTGGCAGTCCGAGATGACCCCGATCATCTTCGTCACGGCCTACAGCAGCGACGAGATCGGGCAGATGGACCACTACGCCGGGGGCGCGGTCGACTTCCTGTTCGCCCCCGTCCCACCGTCGGATCTGCGCTCGAAGGTCTCCTTCTTCGCTCACGTCTTCCTCAACGCGGAACTCCTCGCTGCCCGGGCCAGGATCGTGCAGGAGACCGCCGACCAGTTGCGGTTCCTCACGGACGCAGCGCCGGTCGGCATCTTCCAGACCGACACGGACAACCGCTACGTCTACACCAACGCCCGCTGGAGCGAGATCACCGGCATCCCGGCGGAAGAGGCCGTCGGGCACGACTGGGACTCGATCGTGGATGCGAAGTCGCGGGCGGATCACGCGGTCGCGCTCGCCGACGGAGCGGCCCTTCGGTACCGGTTCGAGATCAACCCGCCCGGCGCGGGGCCCCGCACGGTCTTCGCGACGACCTGCGCCGTCTCGGACGGCGACGGTGGCCGGACCGGTTGGGTCGGCACCCTCGCCGACGTCACCGCGGAACGACAGGCGCAGGCCGCCCAACGTTTCCAGGCCCAGTTGCTCGAGGCGGTCGGTGAAGCCGTGATCGCGACGGACCTCGACGGCAGCGTCCGGTACTGGAACGCCGCGGCCGAACGGCTCTACGGATGGACGGCCGAGGAGGTACGTGGACGGCTGATCTCGGAGGTGACCGTCCCAACCGGTGACGCCGACCGGGGCAACGAGATCATGGCCGCCGTCGCCGCAGGCGAGACCCTGTCGGGACAGTTCAGCGTCCGGCGCCGCGACGGGTCGACGTTCATGGCGCTGGTCTCGAACTCGCCGATCACGGACGAGGACTCCGGCGCGCTGAGCGGCATGATCGGCGTGTCAGCGGACATCACCGACCTGACCTCCGCGCAGGATCTGCTCGCCCGCCACGCGGCCCAGCAGACCGCGGTCGCCGAACTCGGTCGCTACGCGTTGGCTGCCGACGACATCGCCTCGGTCGCCAGAGCAGCCGAGACCACCATCACCGGGATTCTCGGGGCTGACGGATGGGATGCCCGGGTGATCTGGCCCGACGAACCGGACACCGGACCCGGCGAGGCAGCGACCGGCACCGTCATCCGGGTCGAGGTCGGCGAGGCGGTCACGCTCGCCGTCTGGAGCGAGCACGAGACCCCACTCTCCTCGCACGGGCACCAGTTCATCGGTGACGTGGCCAACCACCTCGACTTCATGCTCCAACGCGCCGGGGCGAACGCACAGTTCGAGCATCTGGCGACCCACGACCCGCTCACCGAGCTACCGAACCGCACGTTGTTCCTGGACCGCCTCCACCAGGTGAAGCTCTCCGCCCGACGCACCGGTCAGCCCTACGCCGTGCTGTTCCTCGACCTCGACCGGTTCAAGTTCGTCAACGACGGCCTCGGCCACGACGTCGGCGACGAGCTGCTCATCGCCGTGGTCGGCCGTCTGCGCGGTGTCATGCGGCCGTCGGACACCCTGGCGCGCTTCGGTGGCGACGAGTTCGCGATCCTCAGTCCGAACATCGACAGCGAACTCACGGCGCTGACGATCGGAGAACGCATCCAGGGCGCCCTCGACACACCCGTCCAGCTGACATCGATGGAGTTGATGGCCACCGCCAGCATCGGGATCGCGGTCGGCGACGCGGAAACCGATGGCGCCGATCTCCTCCGTGACGCCGACGCCGCCATGTATCGGGCCAAGGACAGCGGACGCAACCGTGTCGAGCTCTTCGACGAGGCCATGCAGCGGCAGGCCCAGGACCACCTCGACCGCGCCGCAGCTCTCCGCGGAGCGCTGCATGGCGAGCAGATCGAGCCGCACTACCAACCCATCGTCGACCTGGCGACCGGCCGGATCATCGGGGTCGAAGCCCTCGCCCGGTGGTGGTATGCCAATGGGTTCGTCGCCCCCGATCAGTTCATCGAGCTGGCCGAGGAGATCGGCCTCATCGACCAACTGGGCGGACACATCCTGCAGCAGGCCTGCCTCGCCGGTCTCGCCTGGGCGGACTCGTCCACCAGCCCGTTCATGCTCTCCGTCAACGTCTCCCCCCGGCAGTTCGTCTCCGGCGACCTGACGAGCACGGTCCTCGGGGCGCTGGCCGAAACCGGCCTCGACGCCGAGTGTCTGCACCTCGAGATCACCGAATCCGCTCTCATGAGCGACCCCTCCGTCCAGGCCACCATCGATGAGCTCCGGGGGCACGGCGTCAAGTTCGCCATCGACGACTTCGGGACCGGCTATTCGTCACTCGCCAATCTGCGGCAGCTCCCGGTCGACATCCTCAAGATCGACCGCACGTTCGTCAGTGGGATCACGACCAACCCGAAGGACCGTGCGCTGATCACCGCGGCCATCGATCTGGCCCGCAGCTTCGGTCTGACCACCGTCGCCGAGGGTGTCGAGACCCCGGAGCAACTCCGGCAGCTCACCGAACTGGGCTGCGACCACGCTCAGGGCTATCTGTGGAGCCCGGCGGTGCCGGCGGACCGGTTCAGCGGCCTGTTGCAGTGCAGCGGCGGGCAGCAATCGCAAAGAGATCCGACGAACGTGATCGCCTTTCTGCCCACCGCTTCCGGAGATCTGCCGTGAGACCCGTTCTGCCCGCTTCCTTCTCAAGAAGGCGGGACGCTGGTCGAGAAACCCATGGGGACCTCACGCCTACCCCCTGCGGCAGTCGGAGACGTCGGCCGTGATCGGCTGCTCTGGCACCGTCAAAGGCTCCCCGCTACGCCCCGCTCACTGTCACGGACCGACGGCCGCGAAGACGCCGTCGATGTGGCAACCTCGAGACAGGGGGGCCAGGGACAGCCATGATGAGGTGATCAGATTGCACCCGTATTCCTCCTCCTCCGAGGCGCGCGCCGTCGCGGCCGAGGAGATCGATCTCCTGCGGGATCTGATCGATTCGGCGGATGATGCGGACAGCAACGACGAGGTCCGTGGCCTCAAGGCCCGGGTGATCCTCAACCACATGTTCCAGTTCACCGGCCTCGCCGATCTCGACGGCACGTTGCTGGAGGCCAACCAGACCGCACTGGACGGCGGGGGTATCGAGCGCCGCGACGTCATCGGCAGACCGGTGTGGGAGGCGCACTGGTTCACCGTGTCCGGGGAGACGCAGCGCGGCCTGCAGGACGCCATCCAGCAGGCGGTCGCGTCGGGGGACCTCGTCCGTTACGACATGGATGTCTACGCCGGCGCCCACGGGACCGCAACGGTCGCGATCGACTTCTCGGCCCGGCCGGTCCACGACTCACACGGGCGGGTTGCCTTCCTGGTCCTCGAAGGCCGCGACATCGAGGAGAAGCAGCGGGCCCGACAGGCCAAGGACCAGATGTTCGCGAACGTCAGCCATGAGCTCCGCACGCCCCTGACGCTGATACTGGGCCGCGCGAAGGCACTGGAGCAACAGCTCGAGCCCGGTCCGTTGCGCGAAGAAGCCAGCCGGGTCGGGGACAACGCACGGGTGCTGTTGGCCAAGGTCAACGACCTGCTCCAGGTGGCGGCACTCGAGGGCAGCGGGGTGCCGGTCGAGCCGCGACCGACGGACCTCGCGGAGATCGCCCGGTGGGTGGCCGGCAACTTCACCTCCCTGGCGGCCGAGCGTGGGGCGGGTCTCCACGTGGACGTCCCGGAAACGCTGCCCGTGGTCACCGACCCGGAGCACGTCGAGACGGTACTGGTCAACCTCGTCGCCAACGCCTGCCGCTTCGCTTCGGAGGGCGGTGTGGTCGTGGTGCGGGTGGCGACCGACGAAGACGTGGTCATCGAGGTACGCGACGACGGACCCGGCGTTCCCGAACAGGAACGGGACCGCATCTTCGACCCCTTTCACCAGTTGGACCGCGTCGCCTCACGAGGACATGAGGGCACCGGGCTCGGGCTGGCGATCGTGCGGCAGCTGGTCGAGTTGCTCAACGGGGCGGTCCGGGTCGACCAGGCCCCCGAGGGCGGCGCCAGGTTCGAGGTGCGGCTCCCACTCCGCCGGGCCCAGACGGCTGACGACCCTCACGACTCCCACCAGCGTCCCGCGACCGCCGCCGCGAGCACCCTCGCGGCCTCCCGGCGGTTGGACGACCGGTCGGCTGAGGTGCGGCTTGAGCCGAGCAGGGACCCACGCCCAGCCGCGAGCGTCGACCACGTGCTCGTGGTGGAGGACAACACCGACCTCCTCGACTTCCTCCGCCAGCAGCTGGCCGCGGACTACCGGCTGTCGACCGCGAGAAATGGGTCCGAGGCCCTGCAACTCCTCAAGAGCGGGCCGGACGTCGACCTGATCGTCACCGATGTCATGATGCCGGGCATGAGCGGCGACGAACTGGTCCGTCGACTCCAGGCCGACGGCACCTTCGCCAGCATCCCGGTGCTCGTCGTGACCGCGCGAGAGGACCAGGCCCTGCGAGAGGAGCTGCTGGCAGGGGGCGCGTCCGACTACCTGATCAAGCCGTTCTCGGTCGCCGAGCTTCGTGCACGTATCGAGAACCTCCTCCAGCCGGTTCGGCTCAGCCGCGAACTCGAACGCACGAACGCCGCGCTCGAGCGCTACGCCCACCAGGTGGCCCACGACCTCAAGACACCGATCACCTCCCTCATCGGCTTCGCCGACACACTGCTCAACAAGCACGACCTGCTGAGCCAGGAGGACCGGGACCAGCTGCTGCAACGTCTGGTGGCCACCGGGACCCGCCTCGCCGGTCAGGTGGACGACGTGCTCGCCGACCTGACCGACGTGAGCGGTCCGACCTGCTCGCTCGCCAAGGCGGTGGACGTCGCCACCGCGGTGCTGGCCGAACCACTGAGGGAGCACGGGGCGCGGGTCGAGGTCGACGGCCCGCTCCCTGAGGTCGCCATGGGCGCCGGTGAGCTCAGCAGCGTGCTCGTCAACCTGATCGAGAACGCGATCCACTACCGGGCGCCGGACCGGCCTCCCCGGATCAGCATCCGGGCGCGTCACCGGAACGGTGAGTGCGAGATCGCCGTCGCCGACAACGGGCTCGGGATCGCCGACGCGGACCGGGAGCGCATCTTCGCCGAGGGCGACCGTGGCAGCGACACGACCAAGAACGAGCGACCCGGCACCGGGGTGGGGCTCTTCGGGTGCCGCAATCTCCTGGCTCGACACGGGGGCCACATCTGGGTCGAGCCGACCCGGGAGCAAGGCGCCGAGTTGCGCTTCACCCTTCCAGAGGTCGATGCGGACGAGTAGGAGGGCACCCCGGCCGCCACCCTCCGACCCGACCACACCGGTCGTGGCGAAGGCCCTGTCCGAGCTTGCTACGGCTGCGGTCGGGACTTCAACCACGCCTTGGCCACGCTGCGCCAGGTGAGCAACGCCACCACGGCGACGACCTGGGCACCGACGACGATGCGGGTCACGTCGACGGCCGGCTGCCAGCGCACCTGCTCGCCGGTGAGCACGTACACCCCGGCCGGGCGGGCGGCGAGCCCACCGCCGCCGCCGGATCCCTGGCCCTCTGCGGGGTCGCCCTGACCGCCTACTCCCCCGCCCTGGACCTTGGCGACGGGGAGCACGGTGACGCCGTTGCGCTCATAGGGGTCGCCGAAGACCCTCTTGACCGTGAGTGTGTCACGGGCGCTGGCGATCAGTTGTTCCACGTCCATGAAGGGTCTCCTCCGTCACGTTGGCGTTTGGCCTCTCTTCAGACGGGCGTGACGGGCGGCTCCTCCCGGACGTCGTGGTAGAGGTAGAAGAACGCGGCACCGTCGGGTCCGGCCAGCGAGTCGTGCTCGATGCCCAGTGGGACGTAGACGTAGGAGCCAGGGCCGAGGTCGCGACCCAGGCAGTGCATCTCGCCCTCGACGACCCAGACATGGTGGACGTGCCGACGGTGGGTGTGTGCGCCGAGTCTGGCACCGGGCTCCAGCCACAGCACGCCAGCGTGTGAGTCAGCGCGGCGCCACAGCATGGCCGTGGTCACACCGGGCGACTGCGTCCGGCGGGGCAGGCCGGCGATGGCTTCGGCGTCGAGCAGGACGCTGCGGTCCTCGCCGCCGAAGGCGCCGGGTCGATTTTCCAGTCGGGTCGCCATGACCGCTCCTTTCGTCCAGCACGCTCGTGCCGGATCGCCGTCGTGGTACGAGCATGCGCGAGGCGTGCGCCGGGGGCCAGGGTCAGTGGTCACCGATGTCCTGACCGACGACCGGGCCGGTTGTCGGTGCCAGAGGGGTCTGATGACCGTTGCCCGCCCCGGTCGGGTCGAGGAGCCTGGGAGGGTCGGGCACGATCGTCGCGCCCCGGACACGAGGAATGCCCCATGGAGATGCAGGTAGAGCTCGTCCGGTGGCTCGAGGACGCCGACCGGGACGACGTGCCCACGCTGGGCGGCAAGAACGCGTCCCTCGGGGAGATGATCCAGCGGCTCGGAGCCAAGGGCATCGCCGTGCCCGAGGGGTTCGCGACGACCGCCGACGCCTACCGCCGCTTCGTGGAGGCCAACGGGCTCGCGGAGGTCGTCCGACACCACATCGACGAACTGCACGATGGCCGACGCGTCCACGAGGTGGGGCCGAGGATCCGGGAGGCCTTCGAGGCCGCCACGATGCCTGACGACCTCGCCGAGGCCGTGCGCACGACCTACGCCGGGCTCAGCGAACGCGTCGGACGGGACGACGTCGACGTCGCCGTGCGCTCGAGCGCCACCGCGGAGGACCTGCCCGACGCGAGCTTCGCGGGCCAGCAGGCCAGCTTCCTCAACGTCTCCGGTGCGGACGAGGTCGTCGCCGCCGTACAGCGTTGCTTCGCGTCGCTGTTCACCGACCGGGCCATCATCTACCGCGAGGAGCAGGGCTTCGGCCACCTCGAGATCGCCCTGTCGGCCGGAGTGCAGCGGATGGTCCGTTCGGACCTCGCCGGTGCCGGCGTGGCCTTCACCATCGACACCGAGACCGGGTTCGACCAGGTGCTGGTGATCGATGGCGCCTGGGGGCTCGGCGAGTCCGTGGTCGCCGGCGAGGTCGATCCCGACACCTACGTCGTGTTCAAGCCCCTGCTGACCGACACGACGCTGCGACCGATCGTCACCAAACAGCGCGGCGCAAAGGAGGTCAAGATCGTCTACGACGAAGCCGGGCAGGGCACCATCAGCCTGTCCACGAGCGCCGAGGAGCGCTCCAGCTTCGTCCTCGACGACGACGAGATCCTCACGCTCGCCCGGTGGTGCGTGACCATCGAGGACCACTACGGCGTGCCCATGGACATCGAGTGGGCCAAGGACGGGCACACGGGCGAGCTGTTCATCGTCCAGGCCCGCCCGGAAACCGTCCAGTCACGCGCCGACGCCGGCGTGCTGTCCACCTACCGGCTCACCGAATCGGGTGAGCCCCTGGTCGACGGGCTGGCGATCGGCGACGCGATCGCCTCGGGCCCCGTCGTGCGCCTGGAGAGCGCGGCGGACGGACACCGGTTCACCGACGGTGGCGTGCTGGTCACCGGCATGACCGACCCGGACTGGGTGCCGATCATGAAGCGCGCCGCGGCGATCGTCACCGACCACGGTGGGCGCACCGCCCACGCGGCCATCGTCAGCCGCGAACTCGGAGTGCCGGCGCTCGTGGGCACCAGCGACGCCACCCGGGTGCTACGCGAAGGCGAGGTGGTGACCGTCTCCTGCGCCGAGGGCGACCGCGGGTACGTCTACCCGGGCGTACTCACCTTCGAGCGTGACGAGGTCGACCTCTCCAGCCTCCCGACCACCCGCACACGCATCATGATGAACCTGGCCAGTCCGGCCGCGGCGTTCCGCTGGTGGCGGCTACCGGCGCAGGGAATCGGGCTCGCACGGATCGAGTTCATCATCAACAGCCACGTCGGCGTGCACCCGCTCGCACTGACCCGCTACGACGAGGTCGACGATCTCGAGGCACGCCGTCGCATCGACAAGCTGACCGCCGGTTACGCCGACCGGACCGACTACTTCGTCAACCGCCTGGCGCGCGGTGTGGCGCGCATCGCCGCCTCCCGATATCCGGATCCGGTGATCGTGCGCATGTCGGACTTCAAGACCAACGAATACGCCGACCTGCTCGGCGGGCGCACCTTCGAACCCGAGGAGGACAACCCGATGATCGGGTTCCGGGGCGCCTCGCGCTACTACAGCGAGCACTACCGCGACGGCTTCGCGCTGGAGTGCCGGGCGATGAAGAAGGCCCGGGAGGAGATCGGCCTGACCAACATCAAGCTGATGATCCCCTTCGTACGCACCGTCTGGGAAGCCGACCGGGTGCTCGAGGTGATGGCCGAGAACGGGCTCGCTCGCGGCGAGGCCGGGCTCGAGATCTACATGATGGCCGAGGTGCCCTCGAACATCACGATGGCCGAGGAGTTCGCCCAGCGTTTCGACGGCTTCTCCATCGGCAGCAACGACCTCACCCAACTCGAACTCGGCATCGACCGCGACTCCGGGCGGCTCGCCGAGCTGTTCGACGAGCGCAACGAGGCCGTCACGCGCCGCATCGTGGAACTGCTGGACAAGGCGCATCGACACGACACCCCGGTGGGTATCTGCGGGCAGGGCCCCAGCGACCACCCGGAGTTCGCCGCGTTCCTGGTCCGCCACGGCATCGATTCGATGTCACTCAACCCCGACAGCATCGCCACCGTGATCCCTCGCATCGCCGAGGTGGAACGGGAGCTCGACGCCACCCGGTGACGCGCGCCACCGGCCCCCTGGAGGGGCCACACGCCTCTGGTGCTGCCAGGTGGTGCCCGCGATGATCGAGTCCGTGACAACCGCACAGGCGGAGCCATGAGCTGGAACGTGCAGGCGGTCGCCGTCGATTATGACGGGACGTTGACCCACAACGACGTGCCGGACATGGCCGTGCTCGATGCGCTCCGGGCTGCACGCGTGGGTGGCCGGGTGGTGGTGCTGGTGACCGGCCGGATCCTCTCGGAGCTGCGGACGGTCTTTCCGGGGGTCGACCAGGAGTTCGACGCGATCGTCGCGGAGAACGGTGCGGTGCTCGCCGATGCCGACGGGGTGCGCAACCTGGCCGCGCCCGTGGACCCGACCCTGGGCCAGGTGCTGGCCCAGCGCGAGATCACGGTGCAGCAGGGCCGGGTACTGCTGGCGTGCGACTCCCGCCATGCGGCGACGGTGTTCGACGAGCTCATGCGTCTGGGTATCGACGGGCAGGTGGTTCGCAACCGCGGGGCGTTGATGGTGCTGCCCTCGGGGGTGACCAAGGGCAGCGGACTGGTCCGGGCCCTGGGAAACCTCGGCATCTCACGGCACAGCACCCTGGGAGTGGGCGATGCGGAGAACGACCACCAGCTGTTGGCCAGCTGCGAGTTGGGTGCCGCGGTGGCCAACGCCGTGCCAGCGCTCAAGCAGCGCGCCGATCTCGTGCTCGACCAGCCCGACGGTGCCGGGATCATCGAGCTGCTCACCGGCCCGGTGATGGCCGGCACCCGACGGCTGCCACCGCGACACTGGCAGCTGCAGCTGGGGCACGACGCCGACCGCAACCCCGTGCGCGTACCCGCCTCGCAGCAGAACCTGCTGCTCACCGGGGGCAGCTGTTCGGGCAAGTCCTATCTGGCCGGCCTGCTGGTCGAACAGCTCGTCCGGCTGGACTACAGCGTGCTGGTGCTCGACCGGGAGGGTGACCATCACAGCCTGGGTGACCGGCGCGGCATCCTCGCCGTCGGGGGAACCCAGCGCCTGCCGACGGCACAGGAGCTCACCGCGCTGCTGCGCCACCGGTTCGGCAGCGTGGTCGTGGACCTGTCGCAACACGATGAGCTCGCCCAGCAGGCATATCTCGCCGAGGTGATGCCCAGCGTGCTCGCCCAGCGGGCGGTGACCGGCCTGCCCCACTGGCTCGTCCTCGAGGAGGCGCACAGCCTGCTCGTCGACCCGCACCCCTGGCGTGGTCTGGCCGACCAGATGTCGGGACTCTGCCTGAGCACCTACCGGCCCGACGCCCTGCCGACGATGGTGCGGGACGAACTGGACCTGTTCGTACTCTCCGCTGGGGGCGGCGACGGCAGCGCGTCGGCCACGACGTTCGTCGCCGAGCAGACCGGCTGGCCCGAGCACCGCCTCACCGCCCCGCTCACCGGCAGTCCTCGAGGCCGAGCGCTGCTCGTCCGACGCGACGGACCGCCGACGGACTTCACCGTGGGCCCCAGGAGCAGCAGCCACGTGCGGCACTGGCACAAGTACATCGAGAGTGAACTGCCGCCCTCGTACCGCTTCTACTTCGAGCCCCACGCCCACGGTCGGGTGGCGGCCAACCTCCGCGAGTTCCACCGTCACCTCGGCGGATGTCCCGCAGAGTGGATCGAGCGCCACGCCCGCCACCACGACTTCTCGAGCTGGATCCGGGCCGTGCTCCAGGACCTCGAACTCGCCCAGCACATCGCCGTGGCCGAACGCAGCCTGCAGTTCGACGACCGCAGTGTGGAAGAGGTCCGCGACGCCATCCGCGACGCGATCGAGCACCGCTACCTCGAGGAGAGCCCCCCACCCCCGCTTTGACCGCACGACACGTGACCGCGACCGGCCAGCGGAGGCCGTGTGGCGGTGTCGGGCGTCAGCAACAGGCCGGCGACGTCGAGGCCTCGGCACGGGACAGCAGCCTCACCGCCTGGCGGCAGATGGCGGGCTCGGCGACGGCACGGCTGGCGAGCTGCTGTCGCGCCTCCCCCAGCAGCCACGGTTGGTTCACCGTGACCTCGCGCAGCTCGCAGACCAGTTCGTGCTCCGGGCGCTGCGAGTAGGCCAGACCCAGCGCGAACACCGCCACCCAATCCGGGGCGACCGAAGGGTCGGGGGTCGTGGTCAGCGGCGCGTTCATCTCGGAGCTCCGTGCACGTCCACAGCGGCCAGTTCTGCACGGTGCAGCAGTTCCTGCGCGTCGGCCACCAACGCCAGGGCCTTGCGGCGGGCGGAGTTCACGTCCCGGGGTCCGCCGGCTCGCGTTCGGGCCTCCTCGAGGCGTACGAGCGCGTCACGGAGGGTGATGCCGGCCTCCAGGACCAGCTCATCGTGCAGTGGCGCGAACGCCACCGGCAAGGACGGTGTGCTGCGCATTTGCTCTCTCCCACCGGGCCGCTCGAGGACAGAAACGTGTGCGGCCTCGGACCCAACGACCATGGCATCGCCACCGAGTGGTCCGTAGGGCCGGAGGTCCCGGATCGCCAAGGGCACCCCACCCTGCGCCGTCCCGCGTGGCTGACCCGTCGCCCACGATCGAGCCCTCCGGCCGCCGACGGTCCCTTCATTCGAGGACAACCGTCCCTACCTCAGCACCGATCGTTTTCGTAGCGTCGGCACACGTCGGTCTGCTCGATCGACGAGGTCACCGTGCGCGGGCAACCCCGTGGCCTTCGACCTGCGATCCACCGACGACGAAGGACACCCACGATGAAGGCACTCGTCTACCACGGACCCGGCGAAAAGAGCTGGGAAGACGTCCCCGACCCGCAGCTACAGACACCCACCGACGCGATCGTGCAGGTGGAGACCACCACCATCTGCGGCACTGACCTGCACATCCTCAAGGGCGACGTGCCCACGGTCGAACAAGGCCGCATCCTGGGCCACGAGGGCGTTGGCACCATCACCGAGCTCGGCTCCGCGGTCCAGGGCCTCGAGGTCGGTGACCGGGTGATCATCTCGTGCATCTCGCCGTGTGGCGCCTGCGCCTACTGCCATCAGAGCCTGCCGTCCCACTGCCTCGCAGCCGAGGGCGCCGAGGGCGTGGGTTGGATCCTGGGCCACCTCATCGACGGCACCCAGGCCGAGTCGGTGCGCATCCCGTTCGCCGACAGCTCGCTGCACAAGCTGCCCGACGGCATCGGCGACGAGGCCGCGATCATGCTCTCCGACATCCTGCCAACGGGCTTCGAGATCGGCGTGCGCAACGGCGGGGTCAAGCCCGGCGACGTCGTAGCGGTCGTCGGGGCCGGCCCCGTAGGTCTGTCGGCGATCATGACCTCGAGCCTCTACGGCGCCTCGCGGGTGATCGGCATCGACCTCGACGACAACCGGCTGGAGTTCGCCCGCAAGTTCGGGGCCACCGACACGGTCAACAGCGGCGACGACGACTGGTTCAAGCAGGTGATCGCCATGACCGACGGCCTGGGCGTCGACGTCGCCATCGAGGCGGTGGGCATCCCCAAGACCTTCGACATGTGTGCCGAGCTGATCCGGCCCGGTGGCGCGGTCGCCAACGCCGGCGTGCACGGCACGTCGGTCGAACTCAAGCTGCAGGACCTGTGGATCAAGGACGTCAAGATCACCACGGGCCTGGTCAGCGCCACCACGACGCCGATGCTGCTCAAGCTGGTCGCTCAGGGGAAGCTCGAGCCTGCCCTGTTCGTCACCCACCGATTCAAGCTCGACGAGATGATGGATGCCTACGACACCTTCGGCCGAGCGGCCGAGACCAAGGCGATGAAGGTCGCGATCTCGCGCTGAAGGCGTGCGTCGGGTGGAGGGCGAGTGCTCGGCCTCCACCCGGCAGCGGTGGCTGCCGTGCTGACGGACCGCGGCGTTCGTCCATCGGACCAGGGGCGTGCGCCGCCAGACATCGTGGCCGGAGTCGCACAGCCTGAACACCCACCGATCACAAACGACACGAAGACTGCTCACCCACGACATGGACGTGGAGATGCCGATGGTCACGACCCACCCGTCCGCTCCCGCGGCCCTGGATGACGTTGCGGCACATGCGCCCACCGAGACCCTCGACGGCAACGCCGGGGTGACGGTCGATCTCGTGCGGCAGTACCTCAACGAAGCCGGCCGTCACCAGCTGCTCACCCGTGAGGACGAGGCGGACCTGGCCAAGCGCTACCGGGCCGGGTTGGCCGCAGCACACCTGCTGGCCGATCCCGCACCGGCACCGGGCCGCGACGACGAACTGCACAGGATGGTTCGTGACGGGCAGCGGGCGCAGGAGACGATGATCCAGGCGAACCTGCTGCTGGTCGTCTCGTTGGCGCGCCGATCCACGGGCCGCGGACTGGACCTCCTCGAGCTGATCCAGGAGGGCAACCTCGGGTTGCTGCGTGCGGTGGAGAAGTTCGATCACACCAGGGGTTACAAGTTCTCCACCTATGCCACCTGGTGGATTCGGCAGGCGCTGCAGCGGGGTATGGCCGAAAAGGCTCGCACGATCCGTGTCCCCGTCCACCTCTGGGAGCAGCACAGCCGGCTGCGCCACGCCGAACTGCAGTTGCTCCAGCAGCAGGGCCGTGACGCCACCGAGCCGGAACTCGCCGACGAACTGGGTCTCAGCGCACAACGGGTGCGTGAGATTCGCCAGGCGACCAAGGAGCTGGCCAGCCTCGACCGGCCCATCGGCGACGACGGCGAGGCGGTGTTCAGTGACCTGCTGGCCGACACCGGCGCGGAGGACCCCGAGGCAACGGCGCTGCTCAATGAGGTGACCCACAGCGTCCGAACGGCCCTGAACGACCTCGAACCCCTCCAACGGCTGATCCTCGAACGGCGGTTCGCGCTGGACGGCCGGCCAGCTCAGACCTTCGATCAGATCGGTGCCCGACTCGGGCTCTCACGTGAGCGCGTACGGCAGCTACAGAACCGCGCGCTCGGCACGCTTCGCGACTCCGCCCACGCAGACGGACTCGCCGCCTGGCTGGACCTGTTCGACCCCGCCGCCTGACCGCCGACCCGAAACTGCCCCGGGCACGGACCTCCGGTGCTCGAGGTCCAACGTGACGTGCTCACCGATCCTCGGGCACCACTACGACCACCGGACACGCGGCGTGTGCGATCACCTGCTGGGTCACCGACCCCAACAGCAGCCCGCGGAATCCACCGAGCCCCCGCGCGCCCACGACCAGCAGGTCGGCCTCCCGACTCGCCTCGCACAACAACGTCGGGCCCGTGCCTGGCTTGACCGTGCGGGACACCTCCAGCCCCTCGATGTCAACGGTCGCGAGCACGTCCTCGACCAGTTGCCGGCCGGCCTCGGTGAGTTCCGGCTGCGACAAGGCTGCCGTGACCACGGGGTAGGCCGGCAGGTCCGGCTGTGCCACCGCGTGCAACACCTCCAGCGTCGCGCCCCTCAGCCGGGCCTCCTCGACCCCCCAACTCAGGGCCCGCAGCGCCTGCTGCGAGCCGTCGATTCCAACCGTGATGCGCGACATGGTGTCTCCTCCGGTTTCAGAGCTCGTCAGAGCTCCTCGTGGGGCGCCGCCCTCTCGGACCCACACCTCGAGGTGCTCGAGGTGCCGGCAGAACAACGGTGCCGTTCGATCAGCCGCAGTCACCCTGCACCCAAAAGGCACCGCTGCCAAGGGCCGCACGCCCCTCCCGGAGCAGACGAACGACACCCAGGGCTCGTGGCTCGGCCGGAGATGATCGCACGCAACTCGACGCCGCGCGCAGGCGACGAGACCTCCGGTCACGCGGCGCGGGCGCCGAAGGTCCCATGAGCCGGTGTCCCTCGCGGGTGCCGCGGCCGCTCCCGGTCGGGGAGTATCGATGTGCGCTCTCGTGCGCCCGGGTACGTCTGCGCAGGGAGACCTCAATGGACGGGATCAGCCCGCAGCTCGCTCTGATCGTGGCTCTCGTGCTGGTCAACGCCCTCCTGTCGGGCTCCGAGATCGCGTTCCTGACCGTACGGCAGGCGCGCCTGTCGAAGGGGGAGCGCGAGAGCAGGTCGGGACATGCGCTGGCGAGCCTCGCCGCGGACCCGAACCGCTTCCTTGCCACCGTGCAGGTCGGCGTGACCCTGACGGGGTTCCTGGCAGCAGCGACCGCAGCCGTGGCCCTGGCCGAGCCGTTGGCGCGATCCCTCGGTGTCCTGGGGGCGGCCGCGGAGCCGACGGCCGTCCTGCTGGTGACCCTGGGCGTCACGCTGTTCACCCTGGTGGTCGGCGAGCTCGCTCCCAAGCGGCTGGCGATGCAGTCACCCGAGCGGTGGAGCCTGCGGGCGAGCCGGCCACTGTCCGCAGCGGCGTGGGTCGCCACCCCGGTGATCTGGGCGCTGTCCCGGCTCACCGACCGGGTGGTGGCCCTGCTCGGCGGTGACCCCGCCAAGGTCAGGGAACGGGTGACCCGCAGCGAGATCCGCGAGCTGGTCTCCGAGCCGGCGCTGTACACGGGGGCGCAACGGGAGATCATCCACGGAGCACTCCGTTTCACCGAGCGCACGCTTCGCGAGGTGCTCGTGCCCCGTCCGGACATTGTCGCGCTGCCCGACGAGCTACCGGCGCACGAGGGGCTGCGGCTGCTCGTCGAGGCCGGTCACTCCCGGGCACCGGTCTACCGCGAACGGCTCGACGCCGCGAACCGGCAGGTCTCCGTCCTGTCACTCGTCGGTCGGGACGGCCGTGTGGCAGACCATGCCACGACCGTCCTGGCCCTGCCGGACACCCTCGAGGTGGTGGAGGCGCTCCGCACCCTGCAGGCCAACCGGCAGCAACTCAGCCTCGTGGTGGATGAATACGGGGGCGTGGCAGGCCTGGTGACCGTCGAGGACCTGGTGGAGGAGCTCGTCGGCGAGATCCGCGACGAGCACGACCGCGAGGTCGAGGGAGTGCGGGAGACAGCCGGGGGCGGGATGAGCCTGCCGGGCCGCTACCCGGTGCACGACCTGCCGACCCTGGGGATCGAACCCCCGGCCACGGAAGCCACCACCGTCGGCGGCCTGGTGGCCGAGCGGCTGGGCCGGCTCCCGGAGCCGGGGGACACCATCGAGCTCGACGGCCGCCGCGTCACGGTCGAGTCGTTGCGCCGCCGCCGGGTACAGCGGCTGCGCATCGATCCGAACCTGCACTCCGACGAGCCGCCGGACCTCTGACGGGCCTCACCGTGTGCCGGCACGGGAACCGACGGAGGACGTCTCCCGGGAACCACGTGCGTCCCGTTTCGCGGAGAAGCGCCGTCGCAGCAGCTTGTCGAGCTCGACCACGACGAGGACGCTGGTGGCGATCGCGGTCAGGCGCCACCAGGCGCCGGCACCGATCGGCTCCACGCGCAGGATCGCCTGCGTCCACGGGAGGTGGAGCGCCGCGACGTGGGTCCCGAGCGCGCCCGCCTGCGCCACCAGCAGGAACCGGTTGGAGGTGAGCGGCACGCTCAGCACGGAACGCCGCTCGGAGCGGCTGCTACCGAGGTGGAAGGCCTGGAAGACGACGAGGGTCGTCAGCGCCACCGTGCGGGCCTGCTCGATCGTGTAGTCCGCCTGGTTGAGGGCCCAGTCGAACATGACCAGTCCCCCGATCGTCATCACGGCACCGACCAGCAGCGTGCGCCACCAGAGCATGGGCGTGATGATGGCCTCGCGGCGCGGCCGTGGAGGATGGTCGAGGACGTCGGGCTCGCCGGGCTCGAAGGCCAGCGCGAGGTCCTGCAGGCCCTTGGTCACGAGGTTGAGCCACAGCAGTTGGGCGGGGACCATGATCAGCGGCCACCCCAACACCATCGCGACGGGGATGAGGGCGAAGGTGCCCACACCGGTGGACAGCAGGAAGAAGGTCACCTTGCGGACGTTGTCGAAGGTGATGCGGCCCTCCTCGACCGCCGCGTGGATGCTGACGAAGTTGTCGTCTGCCAGCACCATGTCGGCGGCCTCACGGGCCACATCGGTGCCGTCGCGCCCCATCGCGACTCCGATATCGGCAGCCCGCAGGGCCAGGGCGTCGTTGACCCCGTCGCCGGTGACCGCCACGACATGGCCGGCGGCACGCGCGGCCTCGACGATGTACAGCTTGTGGGTGGGAGAGGTGCGGGCGTAGACGGAGACCCGCTCGAGCGTCTGGCGCAACTGGTCGTCGGTGAGCTCGCCGAGGTCCTGGCCGGTACACACCTCGGTGTCACCGTCGACGATGCCGAGATCCCGGGCGATCGTCGCGGCGGTGGCGGCGTGGTCGCCGGTGATCATGATCACGCGTTGACCGGCGTGCTGGCAGGCGGCGATCGCCTCCCGTACCCCCTCGCGGGGCGGGTCGAGCATGCCCTGCAGCCCGAGGAACACCAGCCCGTGGGGCTCCTGGTCGGCCAGGGCCGACGGGTCGTCGTCGGCCGGATGGTGACGCATCGCCAGGCCCAGGACCCGCAGCCCCTCGCCGGCCATGCGCTGGACCTCGGCGCGGATGCGTTCGTGGTCGAGCAGCACGCCGCCAGCCGCGGTGTGGCACATCGACAGCACCCGCTCGGGAGATCCCTTGACGAACACGAGGTGCTCGTCGCCGTGTCTGCGGATGCTCGCGGCGTACTGCTGTTCGGGCTCGAAGGGGATCTGGCCGATCTCGGGGTAGGCCTCCAGGCACTCGCCGGGCTCGATGCCCAGCCGGGCGGCCGAGACGAGCAACGCGACCTCGGTGGGGTCACCCCGGCCCTCGACCCCCTCGTCGGTGTAGGTGAGCTCGCTCTCGTTGGCCAGCACGCCCGCGAGCAGGGTCAGCGAACGCGGGTCCGACCCTGGGCCGGGGACCTCCCGTTGTTCGACGTCCCGCGGGTCCGCGGGGATCTCCTCTTCCTCCATGGACAGCCGGTCGACCGGTGTGACCAGCTCCTGGACGGTCATGCGGTTCTCGGTGAGTGTGCCGGTCTTGTCCGAACCGATCAGTGTCGTGCTTCCGAGCGTCTCCACCGCGGGGAGGCGACGCACGATGGCGTTGCGTCGGGCCATGCGCCGCACACCCAGGGCGAGAGCCACGGTGAGTACCACCGGGAGCCCTTCGGGCACCGCCGCGACCGCCAGCGCGGCAGCGGTGAGCAGCAGTTCGTCCGGGGGCTCGCCCAGCGCGAGCCCGAGCAGGAACGTCAGCGTCGCCGCACCCACGACGATGGCGCCGATGATCCAGCCGAAGCGCGACATGCGCTCCTGCAACGGGGTGACCGGGACCTCCTCGGCCTCGAGCCGGGTCGAGATCTTCCCCAGCTCGGTGGCCGGGCCGGTGGCCACCACCAGTCCGCGGGCCCGGCCCGCCGACACCGTGGAGCCGGTGTACGCCATGCACGTGCGGTCACCGACGGACGCGTCCTCGTCGGCGGCGGCCGTGCCCTTCGTCGCCGCCAAGGATTCGCCCGTCAGCATCGACTCGTCGATCTGCAACGCGGTCGCCGAGACCAACCGGAGGTCAGCGGGCACGCGCGCCCCCGACTCCAACACGACCACGTCACCCGGGACCACGTCGTCGCTGTCGATCTCCCATTCACGGCCGCCACGCACCACCCGTGCCGTGGGGCTGACCAGTTGCATCAGCGCGAGGACCGAACGTTCCGCGTTTCGCTCCTGATACCACCCGATGGAGGCATTGAGCAGCAACACGGCGGCGATGACCCCCGTGTCGACGTACTCCCCCAGCGCCAGCGTCATCACCCCCGCCAGGAGCAGGATGAAGATCAGCGGACTCTTGAACTGCGCCAGGAACGTCACCCACCCGGGCGTCACACGCGCTTCGGCCAGCCGGTTGGGCCCATGCACCTCGAAACGGTGCGTCGCCTCCTCCTTGGACAGGCCGTGCGACGTCGCCTCGAGGCGCTCTTCCACCTCGGCCACCGACATGGTGTGCCACACATCCGCCGATCCCGTTCCGCTCCGACCCTCATCGTCGCCTGGGGTCAGGTCCGTCGCCGGGCGTCCTGTGCCGGCGCTCACGTCGTCGGGCCCGTGCCGCGACGGGCAGTGTCGAACTCACGTCCCCGGACCACCTGCCCGCTGAGCTCCGACCACCGAACGAGTTGCTCCTCATCGATCACGCCGCACACCCTTCCCGTCTCAGCACATCAGGATCCATCGACCATGCCACGCGCTGCCAGGCCGCCCCATGGGCTTGTGGCCCCACTTCATCGGGTCGCACGCATCTCGCGCACTTCGTCCCGGACAGATCGAGGGCCGGATGCGCCGGGACCGGACAAGGGGAGGATGTTCGAGCGGGGCGGCTCCAGAAACGTCGCCGTTCAGGCCTGCGGCGGGTCGGTGTCGGTGACCTTCGTCAGTCCCCGGGGGGCATCGGGGTCCAGGCCGAGCCGCCTGGCCAGCTGCTCGACGATGAGCTGTGCGGGGATGACGAGCCCGATCGGCGCCACTGGCTCGGGCAGGCGGGGTCCGTCGACGAGTGTGGTGCAGGCCTCCCGGAATCCGATGTCGCCGCCGATGCCCACCGTGGGGGCACCCAGCACCTCGAGGTCGCGGGCCAGACCGGTCATCCCCTCGAGCATCGGGCCGTCGGCGGCGGCCACGAGCACGACCGCGACCCCGGGGTCGACGACGGCGATCGGACCGTGACGCAGGTCCGCGTAGGACAGGCCCCGCACAGGCCTGAGGCAGGTCTCCTCGAGCTTGAGGGCCACCTCGAGGGCGGTGCCGTACGCCAGGCCGCGCCCGCTGACGAGTGTGGCGTCGGCCTCGGCAAGCGTCGTGACCGCAGCGTCGATGC
>SLRZ01000173.1 GCA_007130695.1 Nitriliruptoraceae bacterium | reverse complement strand
TCGGCGAGGTAGCCCTCGAGGCGGTCGATCGAGACCCGGTCCTGGGTCATGGTGTCCCGGTCACGGATCGTGACCGCCCGGTCCTCGAGGGTCTCGAAGTCGACGGTGACGCAGTAGGGGGTCCCGATCTCGTCCTGCCGGCGGTACCGGCGGCCGATCGACTGCGTCTCGTCGTACTCGGTCATCCACCGGACCTTGCAGCGGTCGAAGACCTCACGGGCCGTGGGGGTGAGCGTGTCCTTCTTGGACAGCGGCAGGACCGCCACCTTGTACGGCGACAGCCGCGGGTCGAGCTTCAGCACCGTCCGCGACTGCAGCTTGCCGTCGGCGTCGGGCGCCTCCTCGACGCGGTAGGCGTCGTAGAGGAACGCGAGCGTGGCGCGGGTCGCGCCGGCGGCCGGCTCGATCACGTAGGGGTGGTAGCGGGCGTCGTTGGGCTGGTCGTAGTAGCGCAGGTCCTGGCCGGAGAGGGCCTCGTGGGCCTTCAGGTCGAAGTCGGTGCGGTTGGCGACGCCCTCGAGCTCCGCCCAGCCGAGGGACCCGTCGGGGAAGTAGTACTCCACGTCGACGGTGCGCTTGGCGTAGTGCGAGAGTTCGTCCTCCTCGTGCTCCCGGATCTGGAGGTTCTCCCGGCGGATCCCGAGGTCGGTGTACCAGCGCAGCCGCTCGTCGATCCAGTACTGGTGCCAGTCCTCGTCGCTGCCGGGCTCGACGAAGAACTCCATCTCCATCTGCTCGAACTCGCGGGTGCGGAAGATGAAGTTGCCCGGGGTGATCTCGTTGCGGAACGACTTGCCGACCTGTGCGATGCCGAAGGGCACCTTCAGACGGTTGGCCCGCTGGATCGTGAGGAAGTCGACGAACATCGCCTGGGCGGTCTCGGGCCGCATCCACACCGCGTTGTTGGCGTCCTCCACCGGGCCGGAGAACGTCTTGAACATCAGGTTGAAGTTCTTCGGGTCGGTCAGCCGGCCGCTGCACCCCGGGCAGGTGATGCCCTCGAGGGTGGTCTGGCCGGCATCCTCCATCAGGTGGTCGGCGCGCCAGCGCTTGTGGCACTCCACGCACTCGACCAGCGGGTCGGAGAAGTTCTCGAGGTGGCCCGAGGCCTCCCACACCTTGGGGTGCATCAGGATGGCCGCGTCCAGCCCGACGACGTCCTGACGCAGCTGCACCATCGAACGCCACCACTGCCGCTTGACGTTGTCCTTGAGCTCGACCCCGAGCGGCCCGTAGTCCCACTGGGAACGGAAGCCGCCGTAGATCTCCGAGGACGGGAAGATGATGCCGCGCTTCTTGCAGAGCTCGACGATGGTGGGCAGATCGGCCTCGACGGTGGGGGCCTGCTCGCCGGCGGCGGACTCGGTGTGCTCGCTCACGGGGCTGTGCTCACTTCGCATGCGGGGACCCTCCGCTGGCGGCGGAAGGCGTCGTGGGAGGCGCCGAGGGTAGCGCCCACCACCCCGGCCACCCAGCGGGTGCGGCCGGCGCGGCCCCGGTCGCGGGACGGGGCGCAGAGCCAACTAGGCTCGGCGGTCCGCAGATGGTCCGCGAGCTGGGGAGCCGGGGTTGACGAGTCGTTTCGAGCAGGACACCGCCGTCGAGCAGGTCGACGAGGGCCGCTACCGGGGTGAGATCGTGGAGGGCTGGTCGGTCTCCCCCGTCGGGTCGGTCCCCAACGGCGGCTATCTGCTGGCGATGGCCGCCCGGGCGATGCGCGAACCGACCCCGCATCCGGACCCGATCACGATCACGGCGCACTACCTCGCCCCACCGCAGCCCGGCCCGATCGACATCGACGTCGAGGTGGTGCGCTCCGGCCGGCGGCACTCCACGATCCGGGGCCAGCTCCACCAGGGCGGCAAGCCCATGGTCACGCTGCTGGGCGCCTTCGGGGATCTCTCCACCGCCCAGGGCCCGACCCGACAGGACCGCGAGGCCCTGGAGCTGCCACCGCTGGAGGAGTGCGACGCCTGGACCGACGAGGCCCAGCGCCGCGCGGAGGCCGCCGGTGAGAGCCCGCCGTCGTTCGCTCTCCGCTTCGACCGGCGGACCCCGCCCGGGATGATGGGCTGGTCGCAGGGCAAGCCGGTGGGGCGTGGGCAGATGGGCGGCTGGATCAAGTGGCCCGACGGCGAGATGGACACCCTCGGCCTGCTGGCGGTCGCCGACGCCTACCCCCCGGCGGTGTTCAACAGCGGCGAGGGGGAGCTCGGCTGGGTCCCCACGCTTGAGCTGACCGTGCAGGTGCGCAAGCGTCCGGCCCAGGGCTGGCTCGCCTCGATGTTCACCACCGACTCCATCAGCGCCGGCTACCTGGAGGAGGACGGCGAGGTCTGGGACGCCGACGGCGACCTGGTGGTGCTCTCCCGCCAGCTCGCACTGGCCGCACGCCCCGGGCGCTGAGCGGCGTGTCCCCCGAAACGGGCCCGACCGGGACGCCGCCGGCCGACGCGCGGGCCCTGGCCGGCCTGCTCGACGCGCTGCCCGCACGCCACGACGCCCGGGATCTCGAGCGCGCCCTCGAACGCGCGGTGGCCGACGACGACCTCGTGGCCTGTGCGTACGGGCTGGTGGACCTCACCAGCCTGGAGGCCACCGACACCCCCGGCCGGGTGCGGCGCCTGGCCACCCGCGCCCGGGACGAACGGCTCGACGGGCGGGAGGTGGCCGCCGTGTGCGTGTGGCCGGACCTCGTCGGTGAGGTCGCCGCGGTGCTCTCCGGCAGCGACGTGCGGGCCGCCGCCGTCGCGGGCGCGTTCCCGAGCGCCCGCTCGCCGCTGGCGGTCCGGGTGGCCGAGGTGGAGGCCGCCGTGGCCGCCGGCGCGGACGAGATCGACCTGGTGCTCGACCGGGGGGCGCTGCTCGACGGCCGTGAGTGGGAGGCCCACCGACAGCTGGTCACCCTGATCGGGGCGTGCGCCGGTGCGACGTGCAAGGTGATCCTCGAGACCGGGTCCCTGCCGGACGGCGACACGGTGGCGCGGGCGGCCTGGATCGCGATGCTCGCCGGCGCGGACCTGTTGAAGACCTCGACCGGCAAGGACGGGCCCGGGGCGTCGGCGGCCGCCGTCCTCGTCCTGGTCGAGGAGGCCCTGACCTTCGAGCGCCACACGGGCCGCCCCGTCGGCGTCAAGGCCTCCGGCGGGATCCGGGAGGCCGACGATGCCACCCGGCTGCTCAGCCTCGTACGCGCGCTCGCCGGGGACGACTGGCTCGTGCCTCGCCGACTACGGCTGGGTGCCTCGGCCCTGCTCGACGCGCTCGGTGAGCGCGGCCGGGCCGCTCCGAACGTCTGACCGACTGGTGCGCATGCCCGGCGGCGGGGGTCGCGGCCGCGGCGAGGGGGGTCGGGGCGACCCGCCGCGCGCCGGCGGCCAGGCGCTGGGGCGAGGGAAGCCGGTCGAGCTGACGCCGGACCTTGTGCCACCGCCGCTCACCCGCGAACACGTCGCCGCCGGAGGTCGCCTGCGCGGGGACGGGGACGCCCGGCCGGCCGGTGATGATCAGGATCACGGCGGCCAGCACGACCCCACCGGCCACCAGGGTCGCAGCCGTGTAGCGCTCGCCGGCGAAGAGCCACCCCAACAGGACGGCGATCGCCGGGTTCACGTACGCGTAGGTGCCCACGAGGGTGGTGGAGACGTTTCGCAGCAGCCAGCTGTAGGCCGTGAACGCCACCAGCGATCCCGCGGTGAGCAGGTAGGTGAACGACACCAGTGAGGACCAGCCCAACGCCTCCCACCGGATCTGCGTGGGCTCGCCGCGCAGCAGGGCGAGCAGCAGGAAGCCCGCTCCCCCGCAGATCATCTGCATCGCGGCGGCGAGCAGGGGCCGGGACGGTGCGTCGTTGACCCGTGAGCGCAGGGAGCCGGCGGCCCAGGCGAACGCCCCGAGCATGGCGAGCAGCATGCCGCCGAGGTGCCCGCCACCCGAGGGGTCCAGCAGCATCCCGACGCCGAGGAGCCCGACGACGAGGCCGGTCCAGGCACGCGCCGAGAGCCGTTCGGCGAAGACGACGCGTGCGAGCAGCGCGAGCCAGATCGGCACCGTGGCCAGCAGCAGCCCGGCGGTGCCCGAGGGGATCCGGGTCTGGGCCAGGGTGAGGAAGCCCGTGCCGCCCACCATCAGCAGGTTGCCGGTCAGCAGCGCCTGCCACCAGTGGTACAGCGTGGGCCGGTCGCCGTGACGGTCGCCGATTCGTGAGGCGACGAGGTAGAGCAACGTGCCCGCGAGCAGGAAGCGGGTCGCCTGCAGCGAGAACGGCGGGATGGTCTCCAGGGCGACCTGGGTCGCGAACAGGGTGGAGCCCCACACGAGGTAGACGGTGGCCAGTGCGAGCACGATCTTGCCGGCCAACGGCAGCCGTGCCAGGACGAGGAACGGTGCACGCAGCGCGGTGGCGGTTCTGGTCACGGGACGGGGCCTTCGTCGTGCTCGGGCGGGTGGGGATGGTCGGGAAGAGCGCGACGGCGGCACGTACCGGGTACACCTCGAGAAGGTCCCGGCGCCCGAGAACGAGCGTCGCCGGATCGCTGCCGACCGGTAGCAAATCTGTTACGGTACAGTTATGTCGTCTGCATCAGCACAGTATAGGATCAAGGGCCGGGATGCGGCCTCCGTGGTGCGCTCCGTCGAATCGGGGGTGCTCTCGGGCGCGCTCCGCCCGGGGGACACCGTCCCGTCGGTCAGGGCCCTGGCCCGGGAGCTCGGGCTGAGCCCCACCACGGTCGCGTCGGCCTACCGCGATCTGCGCCAACGTGGGGTCCTGGTCTCGCGCGACCGCAGCCGCACCTACGTCGGGCACCGCCCGCCGATCATGTCCCGGCTCTCCCCCGACCTGCCCCCGGGAAGTATCGACCTCGCCTCCGGCAACCCGGACCCCGCACTCCTGCCCGACCTCGGCCCGCCCCTCCACCGGGTCGGCCCGGTGCACCGTCTCTACGGCGAGCACCCGGCCCACGACGACCTGCTCACCGAGGCCCGCGAGGCCTTCGAGGGTGAGGGCGTGCCGACCGACCACCTCGCCGTGGTCGGTGGCGGGCTCGACGGAATCGAACGCGTCCTGGAGGTCCACCTCCGCCTCGGGGACCCCATCGCCGTGGAGGATCCGGGCTACGTGGGCTCCCTCGACCTGTGCCGCGCGATGGGGCTGCAGCCGGTCCCCGTCCCCCTCGACGACGAGGGGCCGACGGTGGAGGGCCTCGAGCGGGCCCTGGCGCACGGCGTCGGGGCCCTGCTGACGACCCCTCGGGCCCAGAACCCCACGGGGGCGAGCCTCTCCCCCCAACGGGCGGCGGCGCTACGCGGGGCGTTGGCCGACCACCCCGACGTCCTGGTGCTCGAGGACGAGCCGCTGGGCGTGGTCGCGGGCACGCCGCCGCACACGCTCACCCACGACCGCGAACACTTCGCCCGGGTGCGCTCACTCGGCAAGGCGCTGGGCCCCGACCTGCGCGTGGCGCTGCTGGCCGGCGACCGGGACACCGTCGACAAGGTCACCGGGCGCCAGCGCCTGGGCACCGGATGGGTCAGCCACCTGCTGCAGAAGCTCGCCGCCGACGTCTGGCGCACCGCCCTCGAGGACGGCACGCTCGCCCACGCGACCACCGTCTACGCCCGGCGCCGGACCGCGATGCTCGAGGCCCTCGCCGAGCGCGGCATCGATGCCCACGGTGCCAGCGGCCTCAACGTGTGGGTCCCCGTCGCTGAGGAGGTACCCGTCGTCCAGGGCCTGCTGGCGTCCGGCTGGGCGGTGCAGGCGGGTGAGCCATTCCGGTTGGAGTCGCCCCCGGCGGTGCGCATCACGACCGCGGGGCTCGACGTCGCCGACGCGGACCGGCTCGCCGACGACCTCGTGACCGTCCTCGACCAGCGCCTCGGGACGCGTCGCGGATGACCCGGCGGTCGGGGCGTCCGGGCCCGTCCCGCCTCTAGGTGCTGCCGCGTACCACCAGCTGCGTGGACACGATCGTCGAGCGCGGGCCCGCCCCGCCCGCCAGGAGGTCCAGGAGGATCCCGACCATCGCCCGGCCCATCTCCTCCGCCGGCTGGTGCACGCTCGTCAGCGGGGGGTTCGAGCAGGCCGCGAGCGGCGAGTCGTCGAAGCCCACCACGGCCACGTCCCCGGGCACGCGGCGTCCCGCCCGTGTCAGCACCCCGAGGGCCGCGAGCGCCATGACGTCGGACGCGGCGAACACGGCGTCGAGGTCCGGCCGGCGTGCCACCAGCCGGTTCATCGCCGCCTCGGCCGAGGCCGCGGAGAAGTCGCCGTACTCCTCGAGTTCAGGGTCGGCGGCGTGGCCCGCCGCGGCGAGTGCCTCGCGGTAGCCGGCGAGCCGGTCCCGGCCCGCGGACAGATCCTGGGGGCCGGCCACGGTGGCGACGGTCCGCCGCCCCGCGGCCAGCAGGTGCTCGACCGCCCGCCGCGCCCCGCCGAGGTTGTCGGCGTCCACGTAGGCCAGGCCGGCACCCCGCGCCGGCCGACCGGCGAGCACCGTCGGCACCTCGGCGGCCAGCAGGTGCGAGAGCACCGGGTCCTGCTCGTGGGCGGACACCAGCAGCACCCCGTCGACGTGGGCGCCGAGGTAGCGCACCGTCGCCCGTGGGGCCTCGTCCCGGCGGACCAGGGACAGCAGGAGCGGCGTTCCCGACGGGCCCAGGGCCTCGGACACCCCGCGCACGAGTGCCCCGAAGAAGGGCTCACCGAACACGCGGGTCTCGGATTCCCCGACCACCAGCCCGACCGCGCCGGTACGGCGGGTCGCGAGGCTCCGGGCGGCCCGGTTCGGCTCATAGCCCAGCTCCTCGATCGCCCGCCGGACGGACGCACGTGCCTGTGGCCCGACCCGGGGCTGGTCGTTGACGACCCGTGACACCGTGGCACGCGAGACGCCCGCGACCCGGGCGACCTCCTCGAGCGTGACGTTCGGCCCACCGTCGACCACCGTGATCCGCCCTCCGCGCCGAGCGCGGCCCCATCGAGAGAGCGCTCTCCTGGTGCATCATGGGCCCGTGGGTTCCGGCGTCAACGCCCGGGGCGGCCGGCGCCCGTCTCCGGCTGCGGCGACGGCCGGGGCGCGCGCCGGCCGACGGGTGGCCACCCGCCCACGACGCACCGCCGGCGATGTGCTACCAACGGCGTCCATGCGACCTCCCGACGCCCTCGATCACGCCACCCTGCGCACGCGTCTGACCGACCGGCTCGAACCGACGACCGACGGCCCGGGGTGGGCCGCCACCGCCCTCGTGCTCGGTGATGGACCCCACGGGCCCGGGGTCTGCTTCATCCACCGGGCCGAACGCGCGGGCGACCGCTGGTCGGGGCACATGGCCCTGCCCGGCGGCCGCCGGGACCCCGGGGACCCGGACCTCGCGACCACGGCGCGGCGGGAGACCCGTGAGGAGGTCGGCCTCGACCTGCCGGACCCGGTCGGGCGGCTCGCGGACGTCGGCGGGCCGGGCAAACGGCGGCAGGTCGCCTCCTTCGTGTTCTGCCTCGAGGAGCAACCACCGCTGACGCCCGATCCTCTCGAGGTCCAGGACGCCCTGTGGATCCCACTGCACCACCTCCTCGACCCGGCCGCGGCCGTACGCCACCACTGGTCCGGCATGGTCGGCTTCCCCGGGATCCGGCACGGCGAACAGGTCATCTGGGGCCTGACCCACCGCATCGTGGCCCGGTTCGTCGAGACCCTCCACCTCGACCTGCCCGAGCCGCGCTGAGCCGCGACGACAACGACGCGACGCCGGCCTACTGGCTGCGGACCGTGATGACCTTGTCGACGGCCTTGCCGAACCGCCGGTCGCGGGCCTGGTATTCGTGGACCGCCTGGGCGAGGTCCATGCGGGTGAAATCCGGCCACAGGGTCTCGGTGAACACCAGCTCCGCGTACGCCGCCTGCCACAGCAGGTAGTTGGACAGCCGCTGTTCGCCCGACGTGCGGATCAGCAGGTCCACCGGGGGCATGTCCGGGTCGTACAGCCGGGCCGCGATCGCGCGATCGTCGATCCGCTTGAGACGTCCGGCGGCGTGGTCCTCCGCGACCCGCCGGGCCGCGTCGACGAGCTCCGCCTGCCCGCCGTAGTTGAACGCGATCCGCAGCGTCATGGTCGTGTTGCGGGCGGTCTTCGCCATGCTCTCGTCCATGCGCCTGATCAGGCGTCGCGGCACCCGCCGCTCCCGCCGGCCGATGAACGTGACCCGGACATCACGCTCGTCGAGTTCGTCGAGGCGGCGCAGCAGCAACGACTCGTTGAACTCGAGCAGGAAGCGGACCTCGTCCTGGGGCCGGCGCCAGTTCTCGGTGGAGAAGGCGTAGACGGTCAGCTCGGAGACGCCGAGCTCCAGGGCCCCCTCGATGGTGTCGAACAGCGCCTGTTCGCCGGCCTCGTGCCCGGCGTTGCGACTCAACCCCCGGGCGTTGGCCCACCGACCGTTGCCGTCCATGATGATCGCGACGTGCGCGGGGACACGGTCGAGGTCGACGTTGCTGGTGTACATGGACGCTCTTCTGGGAGCCGGGGGCCACGGCGATCGTAGTGCCCGTCCCGTCGGCCGCACGGATCACCACTACGGTGCCCGCCCATGCGCACCGTCCACGCCGTCGTCATCGCCGACACCCACCTGCGTCGTGACTGGCCGAACCGCGTCCTGCCCGCCGCGGCCGAGCGGATCCTGGCCGGTGCCGACGTCATCCTCCACGCCGGCGACATCACCCAGGCGGAGCACCTCGAGGACCTGCGACGTCACGCACCCGTCCATGCGGTGCTCGGCAACAACGACCCGGAACTCGCCGGGGTCCTGCCCGAGACCCTGGAGCTGGACCTGGCCGGCGTGCGGTTCGGCATGATCCACGACAGCGGGCCGGCACGGGGGCGCGAACGGCGGCTGCACCGCGCCTTCCCGGACGCCGACGTGGTCGTCTTCGGCCACAGCCACATCCCCTGGAACGCACCCGGCGAGCACGGCCAGTTGCTGTTCAACCCGGGCTCGCCCACCGAGCGCCGTTCCCAGCCCCACCGCACGCTCGGTGTCCTCGACCTGGCCGACGGCCGGGTCGTCGACGCCCGCATCGAGGTGCTCGACGACCCGGCCTGAACGGGTCCCCGCGGCCCCGTCGTGACGGCCGGCGCCATCAAGCCCGGGGGACGTGGTCGTAGCTGCGCAGCCGCCGGTCGAGGTGGTGCTCGACGAACGCGCGCACGTAGGAGGCGGCCGTCGCCCGCGCGTCGGCGTCGGCGTCCGCCATGGCCGGCAGGGCCACCCACTCCCCCGGCGCGGCCAGCAACGCCAGAGCCCGCACGGTGCCCGGGTCGACCGCCCGTGTGCCCGGCGGGGCACAGGCACCACATAACGTCCCACCGGCCTTGACGCTCAGGAACAGGTGCGGACCGGGCCGACGGCAGACTGCGCAGGCGTCGGTCCAGGCGTGGAAGCCCACCGTGGAGGCCAGCCGCAGCAGGAACGCGTCGACGAAGACCTCGGGTTCCCGGGGTTCGGCGTCGAGGGCCGCCAGGCCCGACTGCAGCAGCAGGAACAGCGCGTTGTCCCGCTCGCCCTCCTGGGCGACGACGTCGGTGACCTCGGCCATGGTGGCCGCGCACGCCGACCGGGCGAAGTCGGAACGCACCGCGGCGTGGGGTGCGAGCAGATCGGCCTGGTTGACCACGTCGAGGTTGCGTCCCTCGTACAGCTGCAGGTCGACGTGGCTGTAGGACTCGAGCCGGCCCCCGAACCGGCTGCCGGGCCGGCGGACGCCCTTGGCCACCGCCCGGACCTTGCCCCGGCCCTGGGTGAGCAGGTGCAGGATGCGGTCGGTCTCCCCGAGCTTGTAGCTGCGCAGCACGATCCCCTGCTCGCGGTAGGTACCCATCAGCGCGCCCCGGGCACGGGGGTGCCGGGCAGCGGCGGGACGGGGACGGAGGCCATGACGACGTTGTACCGCACCGTGCGTGCGCTACAGCAGCGGCCAGGGCGTGGGACGCGGACCGACGGGGTCGGGCAGACGGTCGAGTTCGACCGCCGCCTCGATCCGCTCCCGCAGTGCGTCGAGCTCCCGCGACGAGAGCAGCGCGCCCAGCACCTCGCCGAGCCCGGTGTGGAGCTCCCCCGCAACCCGGGCGAGATCCGGCCGCAGCCGCTCGGGTAGGGGCTGTCCGGCGAAGTGCCAGCCCACGGTCCGCAACTTGGGTTCGGCGTGGAAGGTCACCCCGTGGTCGATCAGCCGGATGCGCCCGTCGTCCGCATCCGGGGCACCGGTGTGCTCCAGCAGCACGTGACCGCCCTTGCGGTCGGCGTTGTTGGCGACCAGGTCGAACACGACCATCTCGACCAGCTGCTCCACAACGGCGGGGGCCGCCCGCTCGAGGAGCGTGAAGTAGTGCTCGGTGAGGTCGTGGGGCACGAAGCGCTGCAGGCTGCCGACCCCCAGGGGCGCGTCCACCCGACGCACCGTGACCGGCACGAGGTCCCACCCCAGCGCCCGGCTGAGCTCGTAGGCGGCGACCTCCCGCAGGTGCAGGGTGTGGTCGGGGAAGTCCCACAGCGGTGTCTCCCCGCGCAGCGGCTTGTAGACCGCCAGCCCGTCCGCGGGGAGGTCGTCGAGTTCGGGTTCGCGGCCCAGACTGTCCGCAAGTTCCTCGATGCTGCGTGCGTCCCGGTCGAGCAGGCGGACCAGCAGCGTGGCATTGGAGGCGTCGGCGAACCGGCCCACGAGTTCGAGGTCGGCGGTCGCGAGCCGGTGTGCCACCTCGTCTTCGCACATCGTCAGCGCGCCAGCCGTCCGTGCCCGTTGGTCGAGGGGCAGACGTGGTCGCCGTCCGGTTCGGTCGGGCGGCCGCACAGCTGGCACGTGGGCCGGCCCTGTTCGACCTGCTCGGCCGCGTGGGCGGCCAGCCGTCGCGCCTGGTCCTGGTCCGCCCAGATACGCACCTCGCGCGGGTCGACCTCGGCCTCCACGTCGTCGATGACCGCCAGCTCCTCGAGCTCGATGACGAACCGCCCGCGTTCCGGGTCGAGCCCCACGGACAGCCCGCCAGCCCGCCACTGCGGCTCGAGGGGGTCGCGCAGCTGCATCGCCGCACGGTCCCAGTCGGTCGCGGGGCCGTCGTCCACACGGGTCAGCAGCTGCGTGAGCAGTTCGGCGAGCCCGCGGACCTGTTCCTTCTCGAGCAGCAGGGTCACCTGCTGGGCGTCGTCGGCGGCCTGCACGTAGAAGGTGCGTGCTCCCGGCTGTCCCGCCCAGCCGGCGGTCACGTGATGGGGGTCGGTGAACTCGAACTCGATCATCGTGTCCCCGGCAGGTTCGGCAGCGAGGTGGTCGTGTTGCAGCCCAGCACCATCGGTGCGCCGCCTGTCGGCAGGTGCACCACGCTGACCGAGGCGGGCTCGACCACCAGTCGCTGAAAGGTGTCCAGGCCCATCCCCAGGAAGTGCGCGAGCACCGCCTTGATGATGTCGGCGTGGCTCACCGCCGCGATGACCTCACCCTCGTGCACGGCCGCGAGGTCCTCGATCGTGTCGACGGCGCGCGCCTGCGCGCCCCGGATCGACTCGCCGCCGGGGAACGTCACCCGCGACGGGGTCGCCTGGATGGTCGCCCACAGCTTGCGCCGGCGCAGGGTGCCCAGCGGCTGGTCGGTCCAGTCGCCGTAGTCGACCTCGCCGATCCCCCTGCGGGTGCGTACCCGCAGGCCGTGGGGCTTGGCGACCGCCCGGGCGGTCTCCTGGGTGCGCTCGAGTGGCGAGGCGTACACCGCCGCCAGGCGCAGCCCGCCGAGCCGGTCGGCCGTGGCCCGCGCCTGCTCGCGCCCGGCCTCGTCGAGGTGGACGCCGGGTGTCCAGCCGCCGAGCCGCTTGCCGGTCGCCGCGGTGGTCGCGTGCCGCACCAGCACCACCGTGGCCACAGGCGCTCCTTGAAGTCGTCGACGCCGGCACGGTAGCGGGACCCGGGGCGCGCACCCGCCCGCCCCGCATGGCAGAGTGCGCGTCACCCGCGAGGAGGGCCGCATGACGTCGTTCTACTTCTGTCTCACCCACCAGACGGTCGAGGAGGGCGCCACCTGCCGGGCCGACAACCGGCTGGGCCCGTACGACACCCGCGAGGCGGCCCTGCGCTGGCGCGAGCGCCACGAGGGCCGGGAGGAGACCTGGGAGGCCGAGGACGAACGCTGGGACGGTCGCGACGACGACTAGAGAGAACGCCCCGCAGTCCGGGAGAGGACCCGCATGTCGCACGCGATCGAGACGAACGGGCTGACCAAGTACTTCGGGGCGACCCGTGCCCTCGACGGGGTCGACCTCGCGGTCGACCGCGGCGACGTCCACGGGTTCCTCGGCCCAAACGGGGCCGGCAAGTCCACCACCATCCGGATCCTGCTGGGGCTGCTGCGCCGGGACGCCGGGCAGGTCCACCTGCTCGGCGGTGACCCCTGGGACGACGCGGTCGCCCTGCACCGTCGACTGGCCTACGTGCCCGGCGACGTCCACCTCTGGCCGAACCTCACCGGCGGCGAGGCGATCGACCTGTTGGGCGAACTGCGGGGCAGCGTCGACCGGCGACGCCGCGACGAACTCGTCGAACGCTTCCGGCTCGACCCCACCAAGCGGTGTTCGAGCTACTCGAAGGGCAACCGGCAGAAGGTCGCCCTCATCGCCGGCTTCACCACCGACGTGGAGCTCTACCTGCTGGACGAACCGACCAGCGGCCTCGACCCGCTGATGGTGACGGTGTTCCAGGACGTCGTCCGCGAGGTGCGGGCCGCCGGTCGCACCGTCCTGCTCTCCAGCCACGTGCTGGCTGAGGTCGAGGCGCTGTGCGACCGGGTCAGCATCATCCGTGACGGCCGCATCGTCGAGTCCGGAACGCTGACCGAGCTGCGGCACCTGACCCGCACGACCGTCCGCGCGGAGACGGAGCGTGCCGTCACCGGCCTGGCCGACCTGCCCGGAATCCACGGCGCGGAGGTGGACGGGACCACCGCGGCCTTCGAGGTCGAGCCCACCCACCTCGACGGCGCCCTGCGCCATCTGACCACCTTCGGCGTGACGGCGCTCACCAGCGCGCCCCCGACGCTCGAGCAGCTCTTCCTGCGCCACTACGGCGACGAGCTCGGGCCCCCGCAGGCCGAGGCCGGGAACGACACGTGAGCTCCCTGACCGGGACGCTGCGCCTGATCCGGCTGGCGTTGCGGCGGGACCGCGTCCTGCTGCCCGTCTGGTTGGCCGCGATCACGGGGCTGGCGGCGGGGGTGGTCGCCAGCATCGACGGCCTCTACGCCTCGGAGGCGGAGCGTATCGAGGCGGTCCGGTTCGCCGCCGCCAGCCCCGTCGCCCGCGTCTTCGACGGCCCGGCGTCCGGCACCGGGTTGGGGGCGGTGGCGATGGGCGAGGCCTTCCTCCTGCTGGTGGTCCTGGCGTCGTTGATGAGCATGCAGGCCCTGGTGCGACACACGCGGCTGGAGGAGGAGACGGGGCGAGCGGAGCTCGTCGGATCCGCGGTCGTCGGGCGTCGGGCGCGCCTGCTCGCCGCGGCGAGCTTGACCGTGGGCGCCAACGGCGTCCTCGCCCTCCTGCTGACGGGCGCCCTCGTCGCCGTCGGTCTGCCGCTGGCCGGGTCCCTGGCCGCGGGGCTCGCGGTCGCCGGCGTGGGTACGACCTTCGCGGGCGTGGCGGCGGTGACGGCCCAGGCGTTCTCGGGCTCCCGTGGCGCCAACGGCGCCGCCGGTGCCGTCCTCGGCGTCGCGTTCCTCCTGCGCGCCGTCGGCGACGTGCTCGGTGAGATCGCCCCGAGCGGCGTCGAGGTCGTCAGCGCCTGGCCCTCGTGGCTGTCCCCGATCGGGTGGGGCCAGCAGGTGCGCCCCTTCCACCAGGACAACTGGGAGGTGCTCGCGCTGTTCGGCGTCACCGCGCTCGTCCTGTTCGCGATGGCGGCCTGGCTGGTCGAGCACCGCGACCTCGAGGCCGGGCTGGTCGCTCCCCGCGGAGGGCCGGCACACGCGCCGGCCAGCCTGCGCAGCGCCGTGGGCCTCGCCTGGCGCCTGCAGCGGGGGGTGCTCGTGGCCTGGACCGTCGGCCTGGCGATCGTCGGCCTGGCCTTCGGCGCCGTCGGCGAGAGCGCCGAGGAGGTGATGGACATCAGCGAGCAGTTCGAGCAGGCGATGGCCGCGATGGCCCCGGAGGGGGGCGTGATCGAGCTCTTCTTCGCCTTCGTCGTCGGCTTCCTCGGCATCGCCGCCGCCGCGTACACCGTCCAGGCGCTGCTCCGGATGCGGGCCGAGGAGGCCAGCGGGCGGCTCGAGGTCGTGCTCGCGACCAGCACCTCCCGCGGTCGTTGGCTGGGTGGGCACGTGGCGATCGCCGTCAGCGGCACGCTGGCCGTGCTGGCGGTCATGGGCGGGGCGGGGGCGCTGGCCTACGGGGCCATGACCGGTGACTGGTCGACCGGGGTGGAGGGCATGCTCGGCGGGGCGCTGCTGCAGGCGCCGGCGGCGCTGGCGCTGGGCGGGGTCGTGGTGCTGGCCGTCGCGCTGGTCCCGCGGTGGGCGCCCGCCGTCGGCTGGGGAGCACTGGCGGCGAGCCTGGTCATGGGGCAGCTGGGCGCGCTGCTCGAGCTCCCCCAGCCGGTGCTGAACCTCTCGCCGTTCACCCACGTGCCGGCGTTCCCGGCGCAGCCGCTCGAGGTGCTGCCGCTGGCGCTGCTCAGCGCCGTGGCCGTGACCCTGCTCGCCGCCGGGCTGCTGCTGTTCCGGCGGCGGGACCTCGTCCTGGCCGCGTGAGTCAGTAGGCGCGGGCGAACACGATCCGGCGGCCGTAGGCGCTGGGCTCGCCGCACCGAATGCAGGACCCGGACGCCTCCTCGCCCTCCTCCGGGATGCATCGTGGTGTGGCGGAGGTGTCGGCCTTGATCTCGTCCTCGCAGGACTCCCGGCCGCAGTGGAACGCCAGGGCGAACCCGACCCCGACCTGCCCGGCGAAGGCGTCGAAGTCGTCCACGACCGCCGTGAGCCCGTCACGGAACCCGCGGGCGCGCTCGAGCAGGAGCTCGTGGTAGGCCTCGAGCAGTTCGGGGACACGCGAGGCGAGCTCGGCCATCGGCACGGTCTGCTTCACCGCCCGCCCCTTCTCGTCGACCTCGCCGATGCGGTGCGCGACGAGGACGTGCTCCGCCTCGAGGTCCCGGGGCCCGAGCTCGATGCGCAGCGGCACGCCCTTCAGCTCCCAGTCGTTGAACCGGAACCCCGGCGAGGCGTCGCGGTCGTCGACGTGGACCCGCACCCCGGCCGCCTTCAGTTCCTCGGCCAGCTCCCGGGTCCGGTCCAGGACGGCCTCGACCTGCTCGCCACGCCCGATGGGGACCAGCACCGCCTGGATCGGCGCGAGCCGCGGGGGCAGCACCAGGCCGGCGTCATCGCCGTGGGCGAGGATGATCGCGCCGATCATGCGCGTCGACATGCCCCAAGAGGTGGTGTGGACGTACTGCAGTTCGTTCGACTCGTCCTGGAAGGTGATGTCGAACGCCTTGGCGAAGTTCTGGCCGAGGTAGTGGCTGGTGCCCGACTGCAACGCCTTGCCGTCGCGCATCATCCCCTCGATGGTGAAGGTGCGCACCGCGCCGGCGAACCGTTCCGTCGGGGTCTTCTCGCCCTTGACCATCGGGATCGCGGCCACGTCCCGGGCGACCTCGTCGTAGACGCCGAACATCTGGCGCGTCTCGGCCATCGCCTCGTCGTGGGTGGCGTGTGCCGTGTGACCCTCCTGCCAGAGGAACTCGGTGGTGCGCAGGAAGATGCGGGGCCGCAGCTCCCAGCGCACGACGTTGTTCCAGGCGTTGATGAGCACCGGTAGGTCGCGGTAGGAGGAGATCCACCGCGAGTACATCTCGCCGATCACGGTCTCGGAGGTCGGCCGCACCACCAGCGGTTCCTCGAGCTCCTTGCCGCCGCCGTGGGTGACCACCGCCAGCTCGGGCGCGAAACCCTCGACGTGGTCCGCCTCGCGCTGCAGGTACGACTGTGGGATGAACAGCGGGAAGGAGGCGTTCTCGTGCCCGGTGTCCTTGAAGCGCCGGTCGAGTTCGGCCTGCAGGAGCTCCCAGATCCGGTAGCCGTACGGCCGGATCACCATGGTGCCCTTGGCGGGTCCACGGTCCGCGAGCTCGGCCTTGAAGACCAGCTCGTTGTACCAGGCGGAGACGTCCTCGCTCAGTGGCGTGACGCCCAGGTCGCTCTTCTTCGCTGCACTCATGGGACGGAGGCTAGCGGCCGTCCCGACCGCCCCCGCCCTCGAGCACCTCGCGCAGACGCTCGAGGCTGGTCTCGATGTTCTGCTGCAGATCCTTCTCGCGGTCGGGCACGCGCATCAGGGTCCGCTCGACGGTCGCGAGTGCCCGCGGCAGGTCCCGGACCATCTCGAAACGCTCGGTGACGAGACTGGTGCCCTCGTCCTCACCCGGCTCGACCTCGTAGGTCCAGCGCGTGAGGTCCCCGAACGGCGCGAAGGACATCACGAAGGCGAACTCGCTCGGCCGCGACGCCGCGACGACGCGCGGACGGGTGCGCCAGCGCAGCAGCCCCCGGCGGTTGACCCCGACGAACTTCGCCCCGACCACGGGCCCGTCGGCGTCCCCCACCCAGCGTGCGTGCGCACACTCGGGGCTCCACTCCGGGATCCGCGTGACGTCGCTGACGGTGTCGTAGACCTCCTCCGGCGGCACGGCCACCGACACGGTGGCCTGACCGGACGTTCCCTTGCGCATCAATGCGGCCCTCCTCGACGTCACGGCCGCACCCTAGCCCCGGCCGGGTCGCGTTCACGCCACGGCCGCGGACGGCCGGCGTCTACGTTGGGGCGGCGCACCCGCCGTCCCCGGCCGAAGTGAGTACCCATGCCCGAGCACCCCGACACCCCCGGCCCGGACGAGGACGACCTCGGCGCACGGCTGGCGGCCCTCGACCTGCCGACGCGTGTCCGGGTCCTGACCGGGGCGGACAACTGGCACACCCACGGCGCGCCGGCCGCGGGCCTCGCACCGATGCTGCTGTCCGACGGGCCGGCCGGTGTGCGCGGCTCGAGCTGGGACGAGGCCGCCCCCTCGGCCAACCTGCCCTCCCCCACGGCGCTGGCCGCCACCTTCGACCCCGACCACGTCCGTCGCCTCGGTGGCCTCCTGGCCGGTGAGGCGCGACGCAAGGGTGCCCACGTCCTGCTCGGCCCGACCATCAACCTGCAGCGGACCCCGGTGGGCGGCCGCCACTTCGAGTGCTTCTCGGAGGACCCGTTGCTGACGGCGCGCCTCGCGGTCGCCTACATCGAGGGCGTCCAGGACGGCGGGGTCGCGGCGACCCCCAAGCACCTCGTGGCCAACGACAGCGAGACCGACCGGCGCACGGTCGACGTGCGGATGAGCGCCCGCGCCCTGCACGAGGTCTATCTCGCCCCGTTCGAGGCGGCGGTGCGTGAGGCCGGCGCGTGGTCCGTGATGGCGGCCTACAACTCCCTCGGCGGCAGCACCCTGACCGAAAACCCCCTGCTGCTGGAGGTCCTCAAGGAGCAGTGGGGTTTCGACGGGGTGGTGATCTCCGACTGGTTCGCCGTCACGAGCCTCGAGGCCTCCGCCCGCAGCGGCCTCGACCTCGTGATGCCGGGCCCCGACAGCCCCTGGCGCGATGGGCTCGTCGCCGCCGTGGAGGACGGCCGGGTGCCCGCCACCACCGTCGACGACAAGGTGGTCCGGTTGCTGCGTCTCGCGGCCCGGGTGGGTGCGCTCGGCGGGTCCGCCCGGGAGGGTGGGCAGGTGCACGCGCCCGGCCCCGACCAGTCGCCGGGGCCCGCACCGGACCACCGCCGGACCCGCGCCACCCTGCGGGCGGCCGCGCACCGCGGCTTCGTCCTGCTGACCAACGACGGCCTGCTGCCCCTGCCCGACGACCTGCGACGGGTCGCGGTCATCGGCCCGAACGCCGAGCGGGGCCGGCCCCAGGGCGGGGGCAGCGTGGGCGTGCGCAGCCCACACGTGGTCTCGCCGCTGGCCGCCCTGCGCGAGCGCCTCGGCGACGACGTCGCCGTCGGGCACGCGGTGGGCACGCACATCCGCCGGACCCTGCGCTTCCTCGACCCGGCCCTGGCCCGCGACCCCGAGACCGGCGATCCCGGCGTCCGGGTCCGCTTCCTCGGCGACGACGACGCGGTCCTCGGCGAGCAGCACCGGGGACGGGCCAACCTGACCTGGTTCGACACCGGCTTCGAGGTCGACGGTGTCGACGACGCGGAGGTGCGCGCCGTCGAGGTGCACGCTCTGCTCCGGATCCCCGAGGCCGGCCCGTGGCGGGTCGGCGTCGCGGGCGTGGGCCGCTACGCGGTCGACGTCGACGGCGACCGCGTCGTCGACGTCGACCTGCCCGTGCCGGAGGGCGACGCGATCGAGGCCCTCGTCCGACCCCACGAGGCCACGACCGACCTCACGTTCACCGCCGGGGCCGAGGTGGACCTGCGCTGCCGGCACGAGGTCACCGGCACCGGGGCCATCGTGCGGGTCGGGGCGCAACCCGTCACCGACCCCGAGGAGGAACTCACCGAGGCCGAGCGTCTGGCCGCCGAGGCCGACGTCGCGGTGGTCGTGGTGGGCACCAACGCCGAGGTGGAGAGCGAAGGCTTCGACCGACCCACGCTCGCGCTCCCCGGCCGGCAGGACGAACTCGTCCGCCGGGTCCTCGCCGCGAACCCCCGGACGGTCGTGGTGGTCAACTCCGGTGCTCCCGTCCTGCTGCCCTGGGTCGGGCAGGTACCGGCCACGCTGGTGACCTGGTTCCCCGGGCAGGAGTTCGGGGACGCGCTCGCCGACGTCCTCACCGGCGACGCGGAGCCCGGCGGGCGGCTGCCCATGACCTGGCCCGCCGGGGACGGCGCGCCCCAGGTCCTCGACCCCACCCCCGTCGACGGTCGGCTGGAGTACACCGAGGGCATCCATGTGGGCCACCGGCGGTTCCTGCGCGACGGGCTCACCCCCGCCTTCTGGTTCGGCCACGGCCTGGGCTACACCACCTGGCACTACGACCAGCCCCACGTGACCCATCCGGACGCTCTCGGTGGGGGCGCCGAGGTCCGCATCCGGCTGCGCAACACCGGCGACCGCACGGGACGCGAGGTGGTGCAGGTCTACCTGGCCCGGCCCGGCAGCAGCGTCGAGCGGCCCGTTCGCTGGTTCGCGGGTGCCACCTCGGTGCAGGTACCGACCGGCGCCACGACCGAGGTGGTGGTCGCCATTCCCGCCCGGGCGCTCGAGCACTACGACGACCGGGCAGAGGCGTGGGCCATCGAGGCAGGCGACTACGAGGTCGTGATCGGCCGGTCAGCGGACGACATCGGGCTCCGGACCAGCCTGGTGGTCCCCGGGGCGTGAGCCGGTGACCACCTGCGAACGGCCGGCGAGCGCAGCCGGCGGCCACCGTGGGACGCCCCCGGTCAGTCGTCGTCGACGCGGGCGACCGCGGCGGGCAGCAGATCGGGCTCGTCACGCAGGAGCTGGGCGACGTCGACCGTGCCGCGGGGGCCACGTCCACGCGCGGTGAGCTCGGCGACGACCGCCCCGACCAGCTCGTCCTCGGCGACCCCGGGCGATCCCACCCCGGGAGGGACCAGCACACGCACGGTCCCGCCGAGGGCGGCCCCGGTCACGTCGTACTCGCCGGGCACGACCTCGACGACCTCCACGCCCCGATTTTCCTGGGCGGGCTCGTTCACGGGGTACCTCTTCTCGTCGAAGGGTGGGCAGTGAACCCGACCGAACCCTGCAGCGTGGTGGTGTGGCGGGTCCCGGGGTGCGCAGGCAGTCCGATGGTGCACGACGAGTCGTGTCAGGCCCCGGTCACGCGGGAGGCGCGGGCTCCTCGAGCTCCTCCAGCTCGACGCCGTGCGTCTCCGGCAGGCCGAGGAAGCCGAGCGCCGCCGCCGCCACCAGCACCCCGAGCAGCCGTGCGGCGGAGGCGAACCCACCCGTCGCGTCCGCGAGCACCCCGAAGGTGGTCAGGCCCAACACGGCGCCCAGCACGCCGCTGACCGCCGCCCAGCCGGCGACCGTGGCCCGGACCGAGGTGGGCACCAGCTCCGCGGCGAGCGCTCCCTGGGCCGGTGCGAACGCGCTGGCGAGCAGGATGGTGGCGAGGTAGCCGCCGGCCAGGGCCGGGAAGGTGCCGGAGTAGGCCACCGCGACCGCCAGGCCGGTACCCGCCATCGTCAGCGCCCCGGTCAGACGGCGTCCGAGCCGGTCGGCGCCCCAGCGGCCGAGCAGGAGCCCACCCAGCCCCACGGGGCCGGCGGCCAGCACGAGCGTGGACACCTGCAACGGCGTGGCACCGAGCACCCGCTCGCCGTAGACGAAGAGGTAGGTGAACCCCGGACCGGTCGCGACCGCGATCCCACCGACCAGCAGCGCCAGCACGGTGACCCGGCCGCGAAGGCGGCGCGGGACCACACCCGGCAGCCCCTCCGGTCGGGCCCGCTCGGTCGCGATCTCGGGCTCTCGCAGGTGTCGGGCGATCACGGGGAGCAACAGCAGCGGCACCAGCGCGAACAGGGAGACCACGCGGAACGACGGCTCGCCCGGCAGGAGGCCGCGGCCGACCGACACGATGCCGGACCCGACGCCGTAGGCCGCGGTGATCATCGCGATGGCTCCGGCACGGTCCGTGGACCGTGACTCCTCGGCGGCCACCACCCCGGTGACGGCGTTGACGGTCGCCAGGGACGGCCGGGCCAACGCGACCAGCGCCACGTACCACCACAGGCCCGGGGCCGTCGCGGCGAGGCTCGTGAGCGTGAGCCCGAGCGCCGCGACCGTGAGCAGCAGCCGCCGGCGTCCCACACGGTCGGCGGCGGCCGCCAGCGGGAGGCTGCCCAGGGACGCCAGCCGCACGATGCCGAGTGCGATCCCGATCGTCGTCACGGGCAGGCCGATCTCGGTCAGGGCCTCGTCGCCTGCGCCGGGCTCGCCGAAAGCCGCGGCCACGTCCCCGATCACCGCCGTCACGCCGAACGCCGCGATCCCCGACGACATCGCCAGCAGCGACGCGGCGAGCACCGGTGCGGTCCGCCACGCCGGAGCCCGGCGCTGTTCGTCCGCGTCCGTCACGCGAGGTCCGGCTCGCCGCAGTGGCGCAGGATCGCCGCGCGGGCGGCCCGGTGCAGGTCGACGGCGCCAGCCCATCCGGCCTCCCCGGCGGTGACCGGCGGCGCGACCGTCACGTGGATCGGCCCCCGCCGCGGCAGGCTCTGGCCGACGGGCAGGATCCTGCGGGTGCCCCGCAGGGCGATCGGCACGACCGGCGCGCGTGCGTCGGCGGCGACGAGGAACGCCCCCATGTGGAACGGCTCGAGCCCCACCGCGGGCGAGCGCCGCCCCTCGGGGAAGAAGACGACCACGCGCCCGGACCTCACGACGTCGGTCAGCGCCTCGGTGGCGGCCAGCCCACCCGGCCGGTCCCCGCGGTCGATCAGGTGCGCCTCCATGCGCCGCAGGAAGACGCGCGTGACCGGCTGGTCGGCCAACTCGCCGACGGCCGCGAAGACGGCGGGCTCGGGGAGGACGATGGCCAGCGCCAGTGCGTCGATGAAGCTCGAGTGGTTGGCGGTCGCGACGTACGGCGGCCCGTCGGGCAGGTGCTCGGTGCCCTCGACCACCAGCCGGGCGCCCGCCAGGCGGAAGAGCAGGCGGCCGGCGCCGCGGACGATCCTCCAGCGACGCTCGACCCCGGGGGCCAGCACGACGAGCGGGAACACGGCCGCGGCGATCACCGCGAACAACGCGCGCACATAGGTGCCGTACGCGACCCGGAGGAGGTGGGGCCCGGCGCGGCGCACCCGCGGGAGCACGCTGGCGACGCCCAGACGGGCGACCTGCCACCACACCGCACGGTGGGCCTCGCCGAGTCGGCCCTGCTCGTAGCGCTCGCGCGCGGCGGCTCGCCGGACCTTGCCGCTGGAGGTCTTCGGCACGGCGCCCGGCGGAGCGAGCACGACCTCGTCCGGCGGGGTTCCGATGACGTCGGCCGCGGCGGCGTTGACCCCGCGGCGCATCTCGGCGAGCGCTGCCTCGACGGTGGCGCGGGTCTCGGCGAGTACGACCAGGCGCTCGGTCCCGGTCGCGGGCTCGGCGGTGGGGAACACCGCCACGCAGCCGCGGCGTACGCCGGGGACGGCGGCGACGGCCTCCTCCAGCTCGCTCGGGTGGAGGTTGCGGCCGGCACGGATGATGACGTCCTTGACGCGGCCGGTGAGGTGCAGTTCCCCGTCGGCGAGGTAGCCGAGGTCACCCGAGTCGAGCCAGTCGCCGACGAACAGACGCCGGGTGGCGGCCGGGTTGCGGAAATAGCCGGAGGTCGCCGAGGGGCCGCGGAACTGCACCCGCCCCTCGAGTCGCTCGCCGAGGGTCTCGCCGCCCGGGTCGGCGATGCGGACCTCATGCCCCGGCAGCGGCCGACCGCAGGCGACGATGCGGGCCGCCGACGGGTCGTCGGGGGCCGCCGGCACCGCACGCCCGGACCGGCTCAGCGGCCCACGGGCCACCCGGTCGATCACGGCGCCGCGCCCGATCGGCGGCACGGTGAGCGCCACGGACGCCTCCGCGAGGCCGTAGACGGGGGTGATCGCTCCCGGGTCCAGCCCCCAGGGCGCGAACCGCTCGGTGAACCGCGTGATCGTGTCGGGGCTGACGGGCTCCGCCCCGTTGAACGCGATCCGGCAGCGGCTCAGGTCCACCCCGTCGAGGTCGGCGTCCTCGATGCGGCGCAGGCACAGCTCGTAGCCGAAGTTCGGCCCTCCCGAGATCGTGCCGCCATGGTCGTGGATCGCCTGCAGCCAGGTCGCGGGCCGGGTGAGGAACGCCAGCGGCGACATCACCACGAAGGGGATGCCGAAGAAGAGGCTCAGCAGCCACGAGCCGATCAGTCCCATGTCGTGGTAGAGCGGCAGCCAGCTGACGAAGACGTCGTCGGTCGTGATGTCCCCGGCCTGCCCCGTGGCCCGGATGTTGGCGAGCAGGTTCGCGTGGCTCAGCACCACGCCCTTGGGGTCGCCGGTGCTGCCGGAGGTGTACTGCAGCAGCGCGGTCGCCGAGGCCGACGGTGTGACCCGCGGTGGTCGGCCACCGGCGGCCACGAGCTCCTCCACCGTGACGAGGTGGCGAAGGGACGGGACCCGGGGAGCGACCAGCCGCGCGACCCGCCGGGCCTCCTCCACGGTGATCATCGCTTCCGCCCGGGCGTTGTCGAGGATTCCGACGTGGCGTCGCAGGTGCTCCTCCAGCGCCGAGGGCCGGGCGGGCGGGTACACCGGGGCGGGCACCCCACCGGCGAGCAGTACCCCGAAGAACGCGACGAAGTACTCGCGGCTGGTGGGCAGCATGATCGCCACGGTGGCGCCCGGTGCCACCGACCGCTGGCGCAGCCCGGCGGCCACCGCCGTGGCCTCGCGTCGCAGCGCGCCGTAGGTCAGCTCCTGCTGGCCGCCGTCGGAGAGCAGCCGGACGTGCACGCGGTCGGGATGTGCGGTGGCGTGCCACTCGAGCACCTCGAGGAGCGTGCCCGCTTCGGCCGGCGCGGGGCCACCACCGGGTGGCGCCGGCGGCGACGGTGCCGAGGGCCGAGGCGCGGTGGCTCCGGTGCCCGGAGGGGCCGCCGGGAGCTCGGCCAGCAGGTCGCGGGGGGTCTCGACGCGGGCGAGTAGCTCGTCGGGCAGCCGGACGCCGAACGCCCGCTCGACGCGGACGAGCAGCTCGGCGAGCGCGAGGCTGTCGAGGCCGAGGTCGGTGTCGAGGCGGGAGTCGACCCGCACCGTCGGCGGGGTCGTCGCGGGGTGCGCCTCGGTGACGACGTCACGCACGGCCCGCAGCAGGGTCGCGAGGGTCTCCACCTCCCCGACACCGGGTTCCTGTCCGCGTTCCTCGCTCACGCTGCGCCCCCAGGCCCTCTGCACAGGCTAGTGGCGGTTGCCCGTGGCCGACATGGGCACTTGGCCCCTGGGACCAGCGGTCCTGGTCGGCGAGGATGGAGCGACGACGCACGAGCGATGCGGGTCGTCGCAGGGGTGAGGAGCAGCCATGACCAGCGTGCTGATCGGTGTCGACGGTTCGGAGGACTCGCGGACCGCGCTGCGGTGGGCCGCCGTCGTGGCGGATGCGCTGCGGTTGCCGTTGCGGGCGCTGTGGGCGTGGCAGTACCCCACCGACGCGCTGCTGACGGTGGGCAGGATCGAGCTGCCGAGCCCAGCCCGCTCGGACGAACTCGTCGAGGCGCAGCTCGCCCATCTCGTCGAGGAGGTGCTCGGGGACGAGGCGACGGACGTCGTGCTCGAGGTGGCACGGGGGCCGGCGGCTCAAGCGCTGCTCGGCGCCGCCGAGCGCCGTCCGGCGATGATCGTCGTCGGGTCCCGCGGCCTCGGCGGATTCAAGGGTCTCCTGCTCGGGTCGGTCAGCCGGCAGCTCGCGGAGCACGCGCCGGGTCCGGTCACCATCGTTCGGCACATGGCGCCGGTCCCACCGGTCCGGCTCGAGACGGTCGTGGCCGGCACCGATGGGTCGCAGGACGCGGCGCGTGGCCTGAGGTATGCGGCCGACATCGCCGCCAAGGCCGGGGCGGAGCTCGTGGTCGCCCACGCGACGGGGACGGGTGACGTCGTCGATTCCCGGGCCGTCGACCCGCAGGTCGACCTCGACCTGCGTTGGGAGCGAGTCGAGGAATGGTGCGCCGACCTCCGGACCACCGGCGTGGACTACGACGTGGCCCTCGTCGAGGGCGACGCCCGGACGGCACTGCTGGACCTCGCGCGCGACCGGTCCGCTGACCTGCTGGTGGTCGGCTCGCGTGGCCACGGACCGGTGGGCCGGCTCCTGCTCGGCAGCGTCGCGACGTCACTCGCGCAGCACAGCGAGCTGCCGGTGACGATCGTGCCCGCCCCGCGCTGAGCCGGTTCGACTCGACGCACGCGGGCGCTGGCACGGCGAGGGGCCGCCGACCGGGTGCCGCTGCGTCGTTCACCGTGGGACGGTGACGAAGTCGCGCCCCGACCCGCAGGCAACGGGCCGGGGCGCGGACGGCGACACGGGGGGAACCGCCGTCGAGCGGGAGCTGCGTGTGTCAGGCCGCGGGTGCCTCGACGTCGAAGCCGAGCTCCTCGATGCGGTGTGAGAAGTCGTCGATGAGGACCGGGGTGCGGCCAGCGCGGGCCAGGATCGACGAGGCGATCGCCGCGCGGTAGCCCGAGGCACAGTGCACCCACACCTGCTTCCCGGTCGGGACCTCCTCGACGCGACGCGGCAGCTCGTGGATCGGGATGTGCTGGGAGCCGGCGATGCCGCCCTGTCCGCGCTCGTCGTTGCGACGGACGTCCAGCACGTGGACCTGCTCGGCCTTCTCGGCGTTGAGGGCCTTCAGCAGCCCCTCCATGTCCGAGACCGGGTAGCTGCCGTGGTCCAGGCCGGCGCCGAAGTTCTCGACGCCGCCGGTGGCCGCGGCCGCGGGACGGTCGACGCCGACGCGCACCAGCTGACGCTGTGCCTCGGCGACCTCCTCGGGGGTGTCACCGACCAGGGTCACCGGGGTGCCCCAGGGCAGGATCCAGGCCAGGTAGGTGATGAAGGAGTTGCCGACCTCCACGTTGACCGTGCCGACCACGTGGTCGGAGGCGAAGGCGGTGCGCTCACGCAGGTCCACCACCCACTCACCGACATGGATGCGGCGATGCAGCTCCGTGGGGTCCGCCTCGACGGGCGGGCTGAGGTCGATGCCCTCGGGCCCGACCTTGTTGCGCGGCGCCATGTGGGCGTAGTAACGCGGGTAGGCGTCGAGGCCCGAGAGGAGCGTGGAGACGAACTCCTCCTCGTCGGTGATGGTCAGCGCGAGGTTGGCCCGACGCTGCTCGCCGATGGTGGAGATCTCCACGCCGTACTTGGGGTCGACGTCCGCGGTCTGCTCGTCCGCGGCCGCCGAGGAGCAGAAGCTGCCGAAGCCGTGGGTTGGCAGGACGGTCGTGTCGTCGTCCAGCTCCTCGGCCAGTCGCTTGGCGGTCTCGTACTGCTTGCGGGTGAGCTCCTCGGCCATGGACCGCGCCACGAGGTCGGTGCGGCCAACGGAGCCGTAGAGCATGCTGCCACCGGTGAACACGGCCTGCTTCGCGCCGTCGCTGGCCACGTAGGAGATGTGGGTCGGGGTGTGGCCGGGGGTGTGCATGACCCGCAAGGTCAGCTGGCCGACCTTGAACTCGTCCCCGTCACGCACGCCCTCGAAGTCGAAGAACATCTCCTCGGCAGCATTGAGCACGTAGGCCGCGCCGGTCTGCCGGGCCAGTTCGAGTCCGCCGGAGACGTAGTCGTTGTGGTTGTGGGTCTCGAGCACGTGGGTGATCTTCAGACCGCGCGGTTCGGTGAGCTCGAAGACCCGGTCGATGTCGCGCTGGGGGTCGATGACCGCGGCGAACTCGCCGTCGGTGACCACGTAGCTGCGGTCGCCCAGGGAAGGGGTCTCCAGGGTCAGGATCTCCATGGTCATGGGAGGTGCCTCCTGCGGATCGTTGGGTCGTCGTGGGGGCGGAACGCGGCGGCGAGCGGATCCTCGTCGTCTCGATCGTCCGGGAGTGGGAACGTCACCGATAGTCCGTACATTTCTTCCGGTCGGTGCAGCAGCCGGGGCGGGCGCTCGCCGCGCACGGAGTGCGGCCCGCCCCTGACGAGGGCTGCAGGGGCGCGACGGCGAGCGACCCGTTTCCCGCCCGGATCATGCGCTCGTGGGCACGCCCTGCTCGCCGTCGATCTCGGACTGCTTGCGCGGCTGGTTGTACGGCAGCTTGGACAGCACCATCGCCAGACCGCAGGTGTTGGTCACCGCGGCGAAGACCAGCCCGGCGCCGACGAACCCGGCGAGGTAACGGGCGGGCGGGAACACGATGCTGGCCAGGATCGACAGCAGGACGATCGCGCCGGCGGCGAACCGCACCTGGCGTTCGAGGTCCCAGCGGATGACGTCCTGGACGACGTCACGACCCTCGTGCTCCCAGGCGACCATGCCGCCCTCGAGGATCGGCAGCTCGCCCAGTCCGGCGGCTTCGAGCTTCTCCTGGGCCTGATGGGCGCGATTGCCCGAGCGGCAGACGAGCACGACCTCCTTGCCGGCCTCGGCCTCGCGGCGGAGCTGTTCGACGTGCTGGTCGATCTCGTCGAGGGGCACGTTGCGCGACCGGGGGATGTGGACGGACTCGAACTCGCCGGGACTGCGGACGTCGACGACGACCGCCTCCTCGAGCCGGTCCTGCAACTCCTCAGGGCGGACGCAGAGGGTGGCCTGTGACACGGGGTACCTCCTGAAAGGTGGATCGGGGTCGAAAGTGATGGGATCGGGGGGCATTCGGGGGCCGGTGAAGGCGGAATGCTGGCGTAGAGAACGCGCCATTGTCCGTACTTATTCCCCGGTGGCGAAATCGGCTCTCGCGAGGCGACTGTCCCGGCCACCTCGGTGACGATCCGGGATCAGCCCGGAACGCTGCGGGCGCGGACGAGCAGATCGATCGCCTCACGGGGGCCGTCCTCGGTCTTCGCGGTACGCAGGACCTCCTCCGCGCGCTCGATCTCGAGGCCGGCCCGTGACAGCACCTCGGCGACCTCCTCGGGCTCGGACAGCACGGCCGGGTCGGGCGGCCCCCCGTACCCCTCGGCGAGGTTGCGCCGCGCGTGGCCCAACACCAGCAGCACCCCGCCCGGGCGCACCAGCGCGGCGGCGTGACGCAGCACCTCGTCGGCGTCCGGTTGGCGCAGGTGCAGATAGACCAGCAGGACGAGGTCGGCCGGGTCGAGGTCGGGGTGCGTGGTCAGGTCGGCCAGCGTCCAGTCGACCTCGACGCCGGCGTGGGCGGCCAGCCGGCGGCCCTTGTCGATGGCCACCGGGGAGAACTCGACGGCCTCGACACGCCAGCCCTGCTCCGCGAGCCAGATCGCGTTGCGCCCCTCACCCGCCGCGAGGTCCAGCGCCCGACCGGGCGAGAGGTCCACCACCTCCTGCTCGACGAAGGCGTTGGGGTCCGCCGACCACACCAGGTCGCGTTCGCGGTAGCGCTCGTCCCAGTCGTGGGCGTCCATGGTCACTCCCTCATCGGTGGCGGGGTGCTCGGCGGGGTCCTGCTCGGTGGCGGGTGGTGGGGCGGGGCCGGCGTGTCTCGGGCCGGGTCGGCCGGCGCCGCAGAGCCGACGCCCGGTGGCGGCCGACGGCGTCAGGCGAAGAGGTTCACGGCCGGGATCAGCACGACGAGGAACAGCGCGCTCATCGCCAGTCCCGCACGCAGGTAGTCGGCGACGCGGTAACCGCCCGGTCCCATCAGCAGCGCGTTCACCTGGTGGGTCGGCAGCAGGAAGGCGTTGGAGGCGGCCAGTGCGACGATCAGCCCGAACTGGGCCGGGTCCGCACCCACGCCGAGCGCCACGTTGGCGGCCAGGGGCACGAGCAGGACCGTGGCGCCGACGTTGGAGACCACCAGGGTGAAGACGGTGGCCAGCACCGCGATGGCCAGTTGGATGGCCCATGGCGGCAGGTCACCGGTCGCGCCGATGACGCCCTCCGCGATCCAGGCGGCGGTCCCGGTGTCCTCGACGGCCTGGCCGAGCGGGATCAGCGCAGCCAGGAGGAACACCGTCTTCCACGACACGGCCCGGTAGGCCTCGTCAGGGGTGAGCACGCCCGTCAGCAGCACGCCGATCGCGCCCGTCATCAGCGCGAGGGAGAGTTGCAGGTCGGTGAAGATCACCAGTGACAGGGCGAGGGCGAAGGTGCCCAGCGCCCACCAGCGCCTCGAGGTGCGGGGCGGCTCGGGCGGGTGGTCGGTGAGCACGACGAACGACAACTCCTCGTCCAGCGCCGACAGGCGTTCCCACGGGGCGAAGACCACGAGCACGTCGCCGGCGACCAGGCGCCGCTCGCGCAGCCCCTCGGTGATCACCTCGCCGCGGTGATGGACGGCGAGCAGGGTGACCCCGAAGCGCTTGCGCAGCCGGAGGTCCCGCACGTGCTGGCCTGCGGCGGGACTGCCCGGGCGGATCACCACCTCGGCCATGCCGGCTCTCGCCTCGTCTCGCAGCGCACCGAAGGGATCCTCCTGTGCGTCGGTGAGTCCCTGGTCGGTCATGAACCGCTCGACCTCGTCGTCGCCACCCACGATCCCGACGGTCGTGCCGCCGGCCAGGCGCTCCTCGCGGGGCGGTGCGACCGTGACGCCGTCGGGGCCGCTCACCGCGGCGATGAGGACCCCGGGGGTATCGGCCTCGAGCCGCTCCACGTCGTAGCCGGTCACCGGACTGTCCGCGGGGACCCACACCGGTCGCATCGCGCGATCGAGGCCGTAGGTCGCGGCGACGTCGGGCAGCACGGAGGCGTGCTCGCGGTGGCTGGGCACCTGGGGCAGCAGCCAGCGGCCCGCGACGGCGAACAGCGTGATGCCGGCGACGAGGAGGGCGATGCCGATCGGGGTCGGCGCGAACAGGCCGTACGCGTCGATCTCGATGTCGAGGTTGTCGGCGGAGGAGGCCAGCAGGTCGTTGAGCAGGATCAGTGGGCCGGAGGCCACCAGGGTCAGGGTCCCCCCGAGAATGGCGGCGAAGCCCATGGGCATCAGCAGGCGGGAGACGGCGAGGCCGGTGCGCTCGCCGACACGCTCGACCACCGGCAGGAACAGCGCCGCCGCCCCGATGTTCTGCATGAAGGCGCTGATCGCTCCGACGGTCGAGGAGATCGAGATCAGCACCCGCCGCTCGGTGGCGCCACCCACCCGCAGGAGGAAGGCCGCGACGTCGCGCATCACCCCCACCCGGTCGAGTCCCGCGCCCAGGATCATCACGGCGATGATCGAGATCACGGCGTTCGAGGAGAACCCGGCGAACACGTCCGTGGCGGGCACCAGGCCCGCCAGCCCGACCACCACCATCACCAGGATCGCCGCGACGTCGATGCGCACGACCTCGGTGACGAACAGCGTGATGGTCCCGGCCAGGATCAGCAGCACCAGCACCATGTCGGTGGTGAGCGCATCCAAGGTCGTCACCTTCTGCCGTGGGCCCCGTCCCGTCGGAGGCATGAGCCCCCCGCGGGTGCGGGAGGATCGGGCGGCACACCGACGGGCGTATTGTCCGGATAAACGCCAACGCCGGGTCGCACGTCGTTCTTCCCGCACCGCGTCATCCGAGCCGTGCGCGCAACTCCTCGGCGAATTCGGGATACCGGCCGGCCGCCGGCCCCAGTGCCACCTCGCCGCACACCCCGGTGGGCGGCCACGCCTGGCGCTCGGCCAGGAACCGCACCAGCTCCGTGACGACCTCCAGCGGCGGCACGCCCGGCGGCGCCAGGGCGCGCCGGGTGTGGTGCGCCAGCGTCGCCGAGACCCGGGTGCCCTCGGCCCAGACCTCGAACGTCTCGGGACCGGTCTGCAGCACGGTCGGGTCGGCGTCGGTCACCGTCAGTACCCCAGCCGGCCCAGTTGCTTCGGGTCGCGCTGCCATTCCTTGGCGACCTTCACGTGCGTGGTCAGGTAGACCTTCGCACCCAGCAGCACCTCGAGCTCCCGGCGGGCGTCGCTGGCGGCGCGTTTGAGCCGTTCCCCGCCCTTGCCGATGACGATGCCCTTCTGGCTGTCACGTTCGACGTGGATCACGGCATCGACCTCGACGAGGTCGTCGCGCTCCTCGGAGGGGCGGATCTCGTCCACCGTGACCGCGATCGAGTGCGGCAGCTCGTCGGCGACCCGGCCGATCAGCTTCTCGCGCAGGATCTCCGCCGCCAGCTGCGCCTCCGGCTGGTCCGAGACCCGCCCCGTGGGGAACAGTCGCGGCCCCTGCGGCAGCTGCTCGACCAGCAGATCGAGCAGCCGGTCGACGCCGGCGCCGGTCGCCGCGGAGACCGGGACGATCTCCACGAACTCCCGCCCCTCGCCCAGCAGGCCGGACAACCGCTCGAGCTGTGGGAGCAGCCGGTTCTTGTCGCGGACCAGGTCGTCCTTGTTGGCCACGGCGACCACCGGCGTGCGGGTGGAGGCGAGCTCGGCGGCCAGGAACTCGTCTCCCGGCCCGACCCCGTCCGCCACGTCCACGAGGAAGCAGATCAGGTCCACCCCGGCCCAGGTCTCGCGGACCAGGGAGTTCAGCCGCTGGGTGAGCAGGGTGCGTGGCTTGGCGAGTCCGGGGGTGTCGAGGAACACCAGCTGGGCGTCCTCGCGCGTCACCACCCCGCGGATCGCGTTGCGGGTCGTGCCCGGCACCCGCGTGACGATGGCGACCTTCTCCCCCACCACCCGGTTGAGCAGGGTCGACTTGCCCACGTTCGGGCGGCCGCACAGGGCGATCATGCCGGCCCGGTGCCCCGGCGGGGTGGGGTCGTTCATCCCGGCCAGGATCTCGTCGATGTCGAGGTCGCGGCCCTCCATCACGCGCCCTGTCCGCTGGCGAGCCGACGCGGACCGAAGCCGTGGGGCAGCAGTTCGGACAGCCGGTCGATCTGCGGCCGACCCGCGTCGCCCGAGGAGTAGACGAGCGCCTCAGGGCCGAACTCGTGGATGATCTGACGGCAGGCGCCACACGGCGTGCAGGGCTCGCGCCCGTCGCCGACCACCGCCACGGCCACGATCGGTCCCCGTGCCCCCGAGGCCACCATCGTGGCCACCGCGGCCTGTTCTGCGCAGGTGGTCATGCGAAAGGAGGCGTTCTCGACGTTGACGCCCTCGAAGGCGTCACCGTCGGCGGTGACCACCACGGCGCCGACACGGAAGTGCGAGTAGGGCGCATAGGCGCGGTCACGGACCGCCCGCGCGCGGCGCAGCAGGTCCGCCTCGTCGTAGGTCACGCCCTGTTGTCGCGTGTCCGGCTTCATCGTCGCCTCTGGCTGTCGGTGGCTCGCCCGCGCACGTTTCCGGGTGCGGCGGGCCGGTCACGGCCCCGTGACAGCCTACGCCGTGCCGACCATCGCCCGCGGGGCGGCTCCCGTGCGCGTGCCCTACGACGTCGACTCGACGGGTTCGGGCTCGTCCCGCCGGGTGATCAGCACCTTGCCGACCCGCCGACCCTGGACCCGTTCGACGGTGATGGCGACCCCGTTGAGTTCGACGGTCTCGCCCTCCACCGGGACGCGGCCGAGCGTGCCGAAGACCAGCCCACCGACCGTGTCCCAGCCCTCCTCGGGCAGCTCGGCGCCGAGCACCTCGTTGAGGTCGTCCACCCCGAGCCGCGCGTCGATCCGCATGATCTCCCCGTCGAGGAGCTCGATCAGCGGTTCCTCACGGTCGTGCTCGTCGACGATCTCCCCGACGATCTCCTCGAGCAGGTCCTCGATCGTGATCAGGCCGACGATCTCGCCGTACTCGTCGACGACGATCGCGAGGTGGACCGCCGACTCCTGCAGCTCACGCAGCAGCTCGTCGCAGCGCTTGGTCTCGGGCACGAAGGTGGGTTCGCGCGCGAGGTCCCGCCAGCCACGGTCCTCCACCCCGTCGACCACCCGCGCGAGGAGGTCCTTGGCGTAGACGACGGCGACGATGCGGTCCGCGTCATCGGGGTCGTGCACCGGGATGCGGGAGATCCCGCGCTCGATCACCAGCCCGACCACGACGTCGAGTCCGGCGTCGGCGGCGACGGTGACCATGTCCGGTCGGGGCGTCATGACCTCACGGACGATGGTGTCGGCGAGCTCGAAGATGGAGCGGATCATCGCCCGTTCCTCGGGCTCGAGCTCCTCGTCCTGCTCCTCCTCGTCCGTGTCGAGGGCGCGCAGTTCGTCGTCAGAGGCGTAGGGACCCGAGACCTCGTGACGCTCCGGGACGGGGGCGCGCCCCACGGTCACCACCACCCGACCGATCGGCTCGAGGACGCGCACCAGCAGCCGCCCGGAGCCGGCCAGGGCGAGCCCGGTCGCCTCGAGGTGGCGCAGTGCCAGGGTCCGTGGGGTGACCTCGCCGAGCAGCAGGCTCGCGAGGACCACGACGAGCACCGCGACCGCCACGCCCACGCCGCCCCCCACCAGCGCCAGGCCGAGCACGGTGCCCAGGGCCGCCAGCCCCACCCGGGCGGAGACGGTGCAGATCAGCACGACGTTGAGACACGACGCCCGGTGCTCGGCGAGCCAGAGCAGGGCGGCCGAGCCCCGGCGATCCTCCTCGGACAGCCGCAGTGCGCGGACCACGTTGCAACGCGTGACCACGGTCTCCAGGGCCGCGAGGTAGGCGCTGACCACCAGCAGCAGCACCGCCGCACCGAGCATGACGGCCTCGACGGGACTCATCGCCCCACCGTCGCGGCGTGCGCGGCCAGCAGGCGGTCGGTCAGCGCGAACATCTCCCGCTCCTCGCCCGGCTCGGCGTGGTCCATCCCGAGCAGGTGGAGCAGGCCGTGGACGGTCAGCAGCCGCAGTTCGTCACGCCCCTGGCGTCCGAGCTCGCTCGCCTGGGCCACCGCGACCGCGGGACAGAGCACCACGTCACCGAGGATGGCCTGGGGGACCTCGTCGTCGCCGTCCGAATCGCCGGGGGCCTCGGCCGGGTCGTCGATCGGGAAGGCCAGCACGTCGGTCGGACCCTCGGCGCCCATGTGCGTGCTGTTCAACTCCGTCATCGTCGGCTCGTCCACCAGCAGGAGCGTGACCTCCATCGTGGCCGGCACGCCGCGGTCGTCGAGGACGTGCCGGGCCAGCGAGCACAGGTCGTCGACGTCGACGTCGAGATCCTGTTCGTCGGTGAGGAAGACCGGCCGGTCGGTCACGAGCCGGGCCCGTCGGCGTCGGCCTCGGCCTCGGCCGCCTCGTCGTAGGCCTCGTAGGCCTCCACGATGCGCTGGACGATGTGGTGGCGGACCACGTCGCCCGAGCCCAGCGTGGCGAAGGCGACCCCCTCGATGCCGTCGAGGATCTCGCGCACGACCTTCAGCCCCGAGCGCTTGCCGGAGGGCAGGTCGACCTGGCTGACGTCGCCGGTGACCACCGCCTTGGAGTTGAACCCGATCCGTGTCAGGAACATCTTCATCTGCTCGGCGGTGGTGTTCTGGGCCTCGTCGAGCACGATGAACGCGTCATTGAGCGTGTTGTGGGTGACGACGAAGTCCTCGGTGACATAGAGCGAGTCCGCCGCCGCGACGCGGATGCAGACCGCCTCCTCGGCCCCGTCCGGCTCGATCGCCGTGATGAACCGGGCCGGGCGCCCGCCTCCGTGCTGCTCGTAGCGCTCGCGCTTCCGGGCGAGCCGGAACGGGGCGAGTCCCGCCGGCAGTCGCACATCGAGGACGTGGGCGTCGTGGCGATAGCTCACGTCACGACCGTTGGCACGTCCGGGAGCCCGACCGGCTGCCTTGCGGACCCGTGTGTAGGCGACCCCGCCCAGTGAACGGATGAGGTAGATCACGTCGTCGCGGAGCTGCTCCGACGTGGTCGTGTACTGGATGCGGCAGGTGCGTCCCCGCTGGGTCACGGGCCCGCCGTCGGCATCGAAGAGGCCCTGGAGCACCGCGATGCGCACGTCCGCATCGTTGTGGAGGTAGGGCTCCGGGACGAACTTCGTGTGCGACGGGGTCCCCCACAGGCCGAGTTCGCGCAGCCAGCCCGTGACCGGGTTCTCGACGATGACACCGCCCCGTCCCCCACCGGTGCGGCTCAGGATGTAGTTGGGTCCGGCCCGATGACGCACGGTCACCCCGTCCAGCACATCGCCGAGGGCCTCAGCCAGCTCGGGATCCCCCGTCGCGAACGACGGCGTCGTCGAGCCGGTGAGGCAGCCGTCGCCGAGCAGGAGGCCCAGCGCGTACGGGTCCATCGGCACCTCGTGCGAGGGGAAGGTGACCGGGGCAGTGACGAGCGGCAGCTCGTAGCGATGCGCATGCGCGGCTCGCAGTCGCCCGACCATCTCGCGCGTTTCGAGCACCCGCGGCGGCTTGCTCCGTCGACGGTCCGAGCTCGTGAGGACCGTCCACAGGTGATCAGCGGTCGCGCGTGTCGAGGCCCCGTCCTGACTTCGGACCCGATAGATGTCCCTGACGCCCTGCGGGAACGTCCCCAGTACCTCGGTGGGTGTCCCGTCGGAACCGATCACCTCGTCACCCGGCTGGAGCTCGCCGATGGGCCGCCAACCGTCCGGTGTGAGGACGGGTTCGCTGACCGGCTGGGCCCGACCCCGCATGTACGCCAGGGGGGCGACCTCGATCGTGCCGTGGTCGACGTGGGCGATGAGTTCCTCGGCCTCCATCATGTCGTGCAGGGCGTCCCACAGCGGCTTGAGGTAGGGGTCGATCTTCTCGTGCAGGGTCCCGGGCAGGAAGCCGAGCCGCTCCCCCGCCTCCACCGCCGGCCGGGTCAGGATCAGGCGGTTGACCTGCTTGGCGCGCAGGGCCTGCACGGCCGCGCCCATCGCCAGGTAGGTCTTGCCGGTCCCGGCGGGGCCGATGCCGAAGGTGACCGTGTTCTCCCGCAGCGCGTCGAGGTAGCGCTTCTGCCCCAGGGTCTTGGGCCGGATGGTGCGCCCGCGGTGGGTGATCAGCGACGCGGAGAGCACCTCGGAGGGCCGTTCCTCCTCCCGGGCGCGGGTCATGCGGATCGTCTGCTTGACCATCGCGCGGTCGAGGTGCTGGCCGCGCTCGAGCAGCGTGACCAGTTCACCGAACAGTCCGGCGACCTGCTGCGACTCCGTCGGCGACCCCGAGATGGTGATCTCGTTGCCCCGGACGTGAATGGTGGCCGAGAAGGCGTTCTCCACCAGGCGGAGCAGTTCGTCGCCGGGCCCCAGCAGGGAGACCATCGCGTGCTCGCCCGGGACCAGCACCTTGACGGAGGTGACCTCGGCGGACGACGCGGGCGTCGAGGAAGCGGACGTGCTCGCCAAGGGGTGGCTGTGGCTCCTGAACCGGGTACAGACGGGTCGACAGTGTACCGGCCGGCACCTGCGTGGGGCCGGCGGGTCATGGCCCACCGGGCGGGGCGGTCAGGACCGGACCCGCACCTGCTCCAGTTCGTCGCGCAGCTCCTGGGTGCTGGTGCCGTGGGCGGCCGCGAGCGTGACGAGGTCGCGGGTCCGCACGGTGAGGACACGCCCCCCGTGATCGCCACGGAGGCTGCGGATCCCCTCGACGTAGCGGGCGAGCACGGCGAGCTCGTCCTGCCGTTCCTCGAGGGCGACGAGGTCGATCACCAGCCGCTCCCCCGTGGCGGCGGCTGGCTCGGAGCCGTCGTCAGGCGTCTGGGGGAGCAGTTCTCCCGCGGGGACCCGGTAGAAGTCGGCGAGCAGGTGCAGGCGCGAGAGCGACAGACTGCGTTCACCCCGTTCGTAGGCCCCGAGGACGCTGGCCTTGATGTGTCCCTCGCTGGCCGCCTCGACGTCGTGGAGGGACATCCCCTGCTGGGCACGCACACGCCGCAGCTGCGCACCGAGCCGCACGTCGGCGGCCGCCGGTGCCTCATCCCCCGTGACCGACACCGCCGCCTCCACTCACCCGTCCGCCGCAGGGTAGCGCGTGGGGCCCCGCAGCCGCGGGCCAATACGACTAGTAGCGCCACCGTCCCAGCGCGGCCCCCATCACCGCGAGCGCCGCCGCGGCGGCGTGCTCGGTTCGCAGCACCGTCGGTCCCAGATGGACCATGCGGGCGCCCGCGTCGCACAGGGCGGCCACCTCGGCGTCGCTCCACCCGCCTTCCGGTCCGACCGCGATCGTGACCGGACCGCGCCGGCCGGTGAGTTCCTCCAGCACCGCGGGCAGAGGCTGCTCCGCCCCCGGATGGGCGACGAGCCAGCCGTCGTCGACGGCCAGGTCGGCCACGGCGGTGATGGGCGACAGGGTCGGCCGGTGGGCGCGGCGGGCCTGCTCGCACGCGGCCCTGGCGACCGCCGCCCAGCGGGCCAGCGCCTTGTCGGCCCGGGCGCCCTCGGGTCGCTTGACGCTGCGTTCGGCCACCACCGGCACCAGGGCGTCCATGCCGAGCTCCGCTCCGACCCGGACGACCTCGTCGAGCTTGCGGCCCTTGGGCAGTGCCTGGGCGACCTGTAGGGCCGGCCGTGGTCGCGCGACGTCGACGGCGTCGGCGTGCAACCGCACCCCGTCTGAGGTGAGCTCGCCGGCCGCGAGGCCGCCGTCACCGTCGCTGACCTCCACCTCGGCACCGGTCGGCAGGCGCAGCACCGACCGCAGGTGGTGGCGCTCCCGGTCGGTGAGGGCGACCACGTCCCCGGCGACCGCACCGGCGAGCGGCTGGTCGACGTGGACCAGCGGGGTGAGGCTCATCGCTGGAACGCGCCACGCAGTCGGGTGAACAGCCCACGCCCGCTGGCGTCGAGATGCTCCCCGCGCAGTTCGGCGAGGCGTTCCACCAGCTCGCGCTGCTCCCCGGCCAGTCCCGTGGGCACCTCGACCGACAGTCGCAGGCGCAGGTCACCGCGGGGCCGGCCGCTGCGGTCGCGCAGCCCGGCCCGCCGCACGGTCAGGACGTCGCCGGGCTGGCTGCCCGCGGGGACGGCGACCTCGGCCTCGTCGTCGACCAGCGTCGGCACGGTGATCGAGCCGCCGAGCGCGGCCTGGGTGAACGGCACCGTCACGTCGGCGACCAGATCGTGGCCGACACGCTCGAAGACCTCGTGGGGCGCGATCCGCAGCTCGACGTAGAGGTCGCCGCTGGGCGCGCCCCGCCGGCCGGCCTCCCCGGCCCCGGTGACGCGGAGGCGGTCGCCGTCGTCGACGCCCGGGGGGATGTCGACGGTCAGGGTGCGCCGCTCGACGCGGCGTCCCTCGCCGCCGCAGTCGTCGCACGGGTCGTCGACCGTGCGCCCGCCCCCGTCACAGCGGGGGCAGGGGCTGGCGGTGGCCATCTGCCCGAAGGCGGTCCGCACGACCCGTTGGACCTGTCCGGCGCCGCCGCAGGTGTCGCATCTCGTGGCGGCGGCCCCGGACGCCGACCCGGCCCCCTCGCAGGTGTCGCAGCCGACGGCGACCTCGATCTCCACGGGACGCTGGACTCCGGTGGCCACGTCCTCGAGGTCGAGCTCGAGGGGCACCAACACGTCCCGTCCGGGCTGGGTGCGCCGGGGGCCGCCGGCGCCGCCGCCCCCGAACGAGGAGCCGAAGAAGGCGTCGATCACGTCGCCGATACCGCCGAAGCCACCACCACCGCCGAACCCGCCGAAGGGGTCGCCCCCACGGGTCCCCGGCGTGCCGTCGTCACCGAGCCGGTCGTAGCGGACCCGCTTCTCCGGGTCGGAGAGCACCTGGTAGGCGTGGGTGACCTTCTTGAAGGTCTCCTCGTCACCGCCGGCGTCCGGGTGGTGCTCGCGGGCCTTGCGGCGGTAGGCACGCTTGATTTCGTCGCCGGTCGCCTCGGGGGCGACGTCGAGCAGGTCGTAGAGATCCGGCACGGTGGACTCGCTGGGTAGAGAGCGTCGGTGGGGGCGGAAGCGGAGCCTCGGCTCAACCGGAGAGGTCGGCCAGGGTCTCCTGGAGTTGGTCGGCCACGGCCCGGACGGTGGCCAGCACGCTGGCATAGTCCATCCGGGTGGGCCCGAGCACGCCGAGCGACCCGGCGGTGACCAGCTGGTAGCGCTGGGCCACCAGCGAGGTCGAGCGCAGGTCCTCGACCTGGTTCTCGTTGCCGATGCGCACCGTGGGCTCGTCGTCGCTGGTCGCGTCGGACAGCAGGCGTGCGAGCGTGACCCGCTCCTCGAGCAGTTGCAGCACACGCGAGAGCTGGTCGCGCTCGAAGGTCTCCTCGCCGGCCAACGAGGCCTGGCCGCCGACGAAGACGTGGTGGAGGGTGTCCTCGGCCAGTTCGGTGGTGGCCTCGGCCACGGCCGCGAGCAGTTCGCGCAGGTCGCCGGGGGCGTCCTCGACGATGCTGCGCATGGTCGGATGGATCTCACCCAGGCGACGCCCGCGGACGTGTTCGCCCAGGACGTTGCGCAGGCGCTCGAGGTCCGACTCGGTGGTGCCGACCGGCAGCTCGACCATCCGCTTGTCCACGCGGCCCGTGTCGGCCACCAGCAGCAGCAGCGCCGAGCCCGGGGTCAGCGGCACCAGTTCGATCAACCGCAGTCGGGACGCGTCGATCGCCGGTGCGATGACCAGCGAGACCAGCCGCGTGAGCTGGCTGAGCACCGACGAGGTACGTGCCAGCAGGTCCTCGACGTCGAGCGCGGAGCCGAGGAGTTCCTCGACGAGTTCGCGGCGGGGGTCGTCGAGCTCGGGGTTGGCCCGGAGGTCGTCGACGAACCGGCGGTAGCCACGGTCGGTGGGGACCCGGCCGGCGGAGGTGTGGGGCTGGGCGATGAGGCCCATCTCCTCGAGCACGCCCATCTCGTTGCGCACGGTGGCCGCGGACACGTCGAGGCGGGCGGTCTCCACCACGCGCTTGGAACCGACGGGCTCTCCGTGGGCGATGTACTCGGTCACGATCGCGCGCAGGACGAGGAGCTTGCGCTCGTCGAGTTCGATCGGCTCCTCCGACACGGCGGCGGCGAAGGCGCCGGCGGGCGCCTGCACCGACAGGCGCAGTGCGGGTTGCTCGTCGGGACTCAAGGCAGCTCACCTCCTGCGCACGCTCGGACCGGACCTGGCGTGGACGCACGCCGGATCCGGCGACGGCTTCTCGCTGCGGCCGCCGGGGGGCCTGGGTCGCGCGTCCAGCGCCCGATGGTACCGGGCTGGCACTCGTCGGCTGCGGCTGCCAACCCCCGGGCCCCTCCCCCGCGCGGACCCTCCCGGGCCGGGGACCGGGCGGCGGACGAACGGGGCCGGAGGTCGCCGATCCGTCCCGACGGTCAGGCCGGCGCGCGCGACCGGTGCCCTAGGGTGAGTAGCGACATCCTTTCCAGGAGGCAGTACTCGTGGCCGAACCACGCCGCCCCGACGTGGCACCGCCCGCGGTGGGACCCGAGAGCGTCGACCCCCGCTCCACCGTCGACATCGTGCGGTCCCTGGCGGAGAACAGCCAGTTGCTCGTCAAGAAGGAACTCGAGCTGGCGAAGCTCGAGCTCACCGAGATCGTGGTCGCCCGGGCGATCGCCCTGGCGTCCGTGGTGGTGGGGGCCGTCTTCGGGTTGTTCATCCTCGCCTTCGCCGGCGTGACCGGCGCGAAGGCGCTCGAGCTGGTGCTGCCCGCCTGGGCCGCCTGGCTCATCGTCACGGGCCTCTACACCCTGGTCGCCGTCGTGGCCCTGGTCGTGGCCAAGAAGAAGGCGACCAACCCGCCGAACGCGCCGGAGCGGACCAAGGCGGAGCTCGAACGGACCGTCGAGTGGTTGAAGGGACAGGTGCAGAGGTGAGCATGGAGCAACCAGACCCCGTGCCCGCGGCCGACCCCGAGGAGGCCGCCAAGCAGGCGCGCGCGATCCGCGGGCGTATGGACCAGGACCTGCGGGCCCTCGAGGCCCGACTGCCCCCGTCCGAGAAGCTCACGGCACAGGCCAAGACCTACGGCGGCGCGGCGGCCGCAGGCCTGGCGACGCTGGGCGCGGGCGCGATCGCCTTCCAGCGGCGCTCCGCCACCAAGGCGCGGGAGAAGGAGGCGCAGCGCCAGGCCGAGGCGCTGGCCCGCGCCCTGCCCGAGGCCGCCCTGCGGGTGCGGAACGAAGAGGTCAGCTCCCCGTACGGCCGTATCGGGCTCGTCGTCGCCCTCGCGGCCCTCGGCGTGGCGATCTGGACGCGGTTCTCCGGCGCCGGCGGCAGCGGCGAGGACGCCTGGGGTTGACCCCACCGGGCCGGTGGCGTTCGTCGCCGGCCCGCCGCCACGCACCCGTCAGTCGCGCAGCCCGTCGGCGTCACCGCCGAGGTGGTCGACGATCAGCACCGCGTTGCGGCGCATGAGCCCCAGATAGCTGTGCTCGGGATCACCGGGCTCCCCCGGGAGCACGTCGTCGGCCAACTCCCCGACGTACTCGGCACCGGCCTCCTCGCCGATGGTCTCCATGACCTCGCTCGGGAAGACCTCGCTGCCGAACAGCGCGGGCACGTCGTGCTCCCGCACCAGGTCGATGACGTCGCGCACGGCGCCGGCCGACGGCTCCGCGTAGTCCGAGGGCTGGACCGCCGTCACCATCTCCAGCCCGTTGTCCCGGGCGAAATAGGTCCAGGCGTCGTGGTAGACGACCAGGGTGCGGTTCTCCTCCGGGATCGTGGCCGCCGCGCTCGTGACCTCGTCCGCGAGCTCCTCGATGCGGGTCCTGGCCTCCCGGGCGGCCTCGCGGTACTCCTCCGCGTGCCCGGCGTCGAGGTCGGCGAGGGTCTCGCCGATGCCCTCGACCAGGATCGCGGCGTTGTCGAGACTGGTCCAGACGTGGGGGTTCGGGCCCGCCTCGCCGTCGCCGTCGTGGCGGTGGTCGTCGTCCTCGTGCGAGTGCCCATCGTCCCCGTGCGAATGCCCATCGTCCCCGTGCGAGTGACCGTTGTCGTGGACGTGGTCGAACACGAGGTCGTCGTCGTGGAGGTAGCGCTCCCCCAGCAGCACCACCCGGTCCTCGGGCAGGTGGTCCCGGGCCAGCGACAGGGAGCCGACGTTGAGGTCGAGTCCGACGCCGATGAACACGTCGGCGTCGGCGAGCCGGGCCAGGTCGCTCGGTCGGGGCTCGTAGGTGTGCGAGTCCGCCCCCGGGGGCACGAGGGCGTCGACCTCGACCCGTGGGCCGCCGACCATCTCGACCAGATCCGCGATCGGCGCGAGCTTCGCGACCACGCTCAGGTGCACCTCGGGCTCGGGCTGCTCATCCGTCGCGTCATCGTCGTCGGATGCGTCGTCCTGCTCCACAGCGTCCGATTCCGGGTCGGGATCAGACGCTCCCCCGCAGGCCACGAGCAGCAGGACGAGACACGCCAGCAGCGCGGGAATGCGGGCCCCGGTGGCGCCACGTGTCGGAGACTGGAGGGAGACCACGATGACCGGCCTTTTATTGCGAACAGGTCGCAATTAGGCTAGCAGATGCTCCGCGTCGTCCCGGTCCCGTGCCGCGTCGTCGTCACGCGGCGCACGCCGACGGGGACCGGGCCGACGCAGACGTGCGGTGCCCACCCCGCGGACGGTGGCCGACACCACGAAGCCCACCAGGAACACGGCACTCGCCGTGAGCACGATGGCCGGCCCGCTGGGGACGTCGGCGTGGTAGCTGGCGTAGAGACCGACGATGCTGCTGCCGACACCCACGGCCGTGGCGATGGCGAGCATCGCGCCGAGCGACCGGCTCACCAGCCGCGCGAAGGCGCCGGGGATCACGACCGCCGCGGCGATCAGCAGCACCCCGAGCACCCGCACGCTGGCCACGACCACCGCGGCCGTGAGCAGGTTGAACACGACCTCGCTCGCCCCGACCCGGACCCCGTGGACGGCCGCGACCTCGGGGTCGAAGGTGGCGAAGACCAGGCGCTTGTAGGCGGTCACGAGGGTCACGAGCAGTACGAGGCCGACCCCGCCGACCACCCAGAGGTCCGACGTCCTGACGCCCAGGATGTTGCCGAACAGCACCGCCTCGACGTTGATCCGCGCAGGCGACATCGACAGGGTCGCCACCCCGACCGCGAAGATGGCCGTGGTGACGATGCCGATCGCCGCGTCCGCGTGCAGCCCACGCCGGCGCGAGACCCGGTCGATCAGCAGCGCGGCGAGCAGGGTGGCGACCACCGCCCCCACGTACATCCCCTGGCCGAGCACCAGGCCAACCGCCACCCCGCCGAGCACCGCGTGGGCGAGGCCGTGACCGATGTAGCTCATCCGCCGCAGGACGATGAACACGCTGAGCGATCCGCACAGCGCGCCCACCAGCACACCGGCGATCATGGCCCGGGTGAAGAACGTGTAGGCGAACGGGTCGCTGAACCAGGCGGCCATCTAGGCGTCCTCGGCCGTCAGCGCCCGCTCCGCGCCCATCACCGGCTCGGCGTCGACGACCACCACCATCCCCCGGTCGTGGACCACCCGCATCGGCGTGCCGTAGGTCGCCTCGAGGACGGCCGGGTCGAGGACGGACCTGGGGTCGCCGTCCGCCGTGACGCCTCCGTTGAGGCACACGATCCGCGGCAGGTGCGCGGCGACGAAGTTGAGGTCGTGGGTGGTGAGCAGGATCGTCAGGCCGTCGTCGACGAGTTCGCCGAGGAGGCCCAGGATGTCCCGGCGGGTCGCGAGGTCGACCCCGTTGGTCGGCTCGTCGAGCACCAGCAGCTCACAGCGCCGGGCGAGTGCCCGCGCCAGGAACATCCGCTGCTGCTGCCCGCCCGAGAGCTCGCGGATGTGGCGGTCCTCGAGGCCCTCCATCCCGAGCCGTTCCAGCAGCAGGGCCGCGTGCCGCCGCTCCGCGCGGCTGAACCACGGCAGGCGCCGGCTGTCGGCGGCGCTACCGAGGAGCACGACCTGGGTGACCGTCAACGGGAAGTCCCAGTCGATGCCCTCGAGCTGCGGGACGTACCCCACGCCCCGCGGCGCGCCCTGACGCGGCAGGGCCGACCCGAGCACCTCGACCCGACCGTGGTGGCGGGGCGCCTGGCCCGTGATCAGGCGCAGCAGGGTCGTCTTGCCCGACCCGCTGGGGCCCACCACACCCACCAGCTCACCCCGCTCGACCTCGAGGTCGAGGTCGACCAGCACCGGCCGCGCGCCGTAGCCCACGGTCGCGCCGGCGAGGTGGAGTGCGGCCGTGCGCGACATCGAGAGCTCCGGACTGCTGCGAAGAGTTCGCAGTCAGTCTACGGGTCCGGCGTGCCGTGCGCCTCGGGCGAACCGGGGCCCCTCGGATCGATCGTCTTGCCCGCGAAGATCGGCATGGGCAGGATCTCCGCGTCCAGGATCCGGTACACGATCGGCTGCAGGGCCTCGATCAGCTGCTCGGTCGATTCCGGGCCGAGCCGACGCCAGGGTGGCGCGGCCAGAGCGTCGGTGTGGGCCTCGAGGCCGTCACGCAGCTGACGGCCCGCCTCGGTCAGCGCCCCGTCGCCGTCGAGCAGGCCGCGGGCCCGCAGCCGGTCCACCGCCGCCTCCCACTCCGGGTCGCTCCAACCCTGCAGGCCCTTGAGGAACGCCCGGGCCTCGTCGGTGTCGCCGGCGACCGTCAGGTGGGCCTCCACGCCGTCCAGGCCGGCGGCCACCAGGCAGGCGACGTGCCCGTCGCCACGCGACTCACGGATCCGCGTCGCGGCCTCCCACAACAGCTGGTGCTCCTCGCCGGGCCAGGACAGCGCCGAACGCCCCGCGGCCAGGGCCCGGCCCTCGACCGGGTGGAACAGGCTCGCCTCCCGGGCGAGCTCCGCGGCACGCGCGACCTCGTCCTCGAGGCCCTCGCCGAGACGGCCCAGGACGTCGCCCGCCGCGCGTCGGGTCACCTCGATCAGTTGCGCGGGGGACATCAGCTCCCAGGTGGCGGGCAGGGCCCGGCGCATCGCTGCCGGCGCGAAGCTGTGGAAGAGGGCGGCCGCGACCTCCGGGCCCACGGCGCCGACCGGGGCGACGCGGGCGGCCACGTAGCCGGAGATGGGGTCCTCGATACCTGCCTCGCCGTGGGCCTCCATGACGTCGGGTCCGAAGATGCCCACCGCATGGACGACCTCGAGGTGGCTCCAGGCCCGCCGGGCGAGTTCACGTTCTTCGGCCGTGGTGTCCAACAGTTGCGCCTGCACCGGCGTTCCCTTCGTCGACGATGGCCCACCGTAGGCGGCACGGGGCGCGGCCGGCGTCCGCGACGCCCTATCCTCTCGCCGGACGAGAGCAGACCGCACCGAGCACAGAGGCGAGGCGAACCGGTGGCAGACGTGCCGAGTCGCGAGGAGGCCCTGCAGCTGCTCGACCTCCCCCCGTCGGCCCAGCAGCCGGCGATCAAGCGTGCCTACCGTCAGCTCGCCCGCCGCCACCACCCCGACGTGGGCGGCGATCCAGCGACCTTCCACCGGCTCCGCCTGGCGGTGGAGGCCCTGCTCGAGTCGGACAGCCCGGTGCCGGCGCCCGACCGCGTCGTCCGCGGTCGCCCGTCGCGGTCCGGTGCCCAGTGGCGCGGCGACCAGTACGTCGACACCACCCCGGTCGACGAGACGGCCGTGGACTGGGACGCACCGGAGCCGCCGGTGCAGTCGGTGCTGTCCCGGGATCTCGTGGCGAGGCACCTCGCGGGCGGCGACGAGGCCCTGGTCCGTCCGTTGGGGGCCACAAGCCGCGCGCCGGGCTCGCGTCTCAACCGCGTGGCCTCGAAGCTCTCCCCGGATCTGACCGCCCAGCTGAGCATCCGGGCGGAGCGCGACGACCGCCGACGCCCGGTCGTCGCGGTCGAGGTGGTGGGGGCGCACCGCCGGGCCCGCAGAGCACTGGACCGCCTGCCCCTGCAGGGCGACTGGCTCCGCCTGCGGGGCTCGAGCACGACGATGCTGCGTTCGACCCTGGTTCCCAGTCCGCAGCGCCGGGCAACGGCCCTGCGCACGGCCAGGCACCTCGAGACCCTGCTGGAGCGGCTCGAGTGGCCGTTGGAGAACTGGACCCGCACACGTTGAACGAGGCCGTGGGGAGCACGGGCAGGAAGGTGTCCGCACGGACGGCCCCTGAAGGCTCCGGGCGCCGGTGCGTTCCTACCATGGGCAGCTCCCGATCGCCGGTGACGGCGTCGGTGCCATCAAGCACCGGCACCGACCGGCCGGCGTCCCCCCAGGAGCAGATCGTGCACCACCCAGGACGCGCACTCAGCGTCGCCGTCGCGGCGACCGGGTTGCTGCTGGCTGGATGCGAATCCGACCAGGAGATCTCCCCGGACCCCGACGGGCTCGAAGCCCCTGCCGACGACCCCGAAGGCAGCGGGGAGGACGACGGTCTCGAGGATGCCGAAGGCGGCACCGGCGAGCCGGCGATCGAAGGTGACGGTGAAGGCCGGCTGTCACCGGAAGACGAGGACGACGAGGAGTGAGACCCGCCGGGTCCCCGGTACGGACAGTGTCCGCCGGGACGGATTCGGGTAACCGGTAGCCACCCAGACCTCGTATCATTCGGCCTGACCTTCTACTGCGATAGTAGATCCCTGCCAGAAGGAGTCTCCCGTGAAGAAGCACCTCCGTACTGCAACCGCCGCGTTCTCCGTGCTCGCCCTGGCCCTCGTCGGCTGTGACGACGACAACGGCAACGGCCTGGACGACAACGGCTTCGACGACAACGGCGTCGAGGACACCGACGACGGCCTCGACGACGACGGCCTCGACGACGACGGCCTCGACGACGACATGGACGACGACATGGACGAGGACGACGACCTCTAAGTCGTTCCTCGCGCATGATGGGGCCGGCCCTGCGGGGCCGGCCTCGTCATGTGTGTGGGTGCACCGTCCGGCACGTATCGTGACCCGGCCCGGTTGCGACCGGGAGGCGAGACCCTCGGCCCAGGAGGCAGGAGCGACCATGACGACACCGGACACCGTCGAGACCTCTGCGGGCTGGCTCTCCGAGGACGCCCTCGAGGCGACCCGTGGGCGGGTCCCCATCGTCTACGTCGACGCGGTCCCGGTCCGACTCGACCACCTCGGCCGCGTGGAACGGGTGGGCACGCTCCTACGGGGGCGCTCCGACGGCACCCTGTCCCGGGCGGTCGTGTCCGGCCGCGTGCTGTACGGCGAGTCCGTCCGCGACGCGCTGTGGCGACACCTGAACAAGGACCTCGGCGCCGACGCGGAGCCCCAGCTCCCGCCGTCCCCCGCGCCGTTCACGGTGGCCGAGTACTTCCCCGAGTCCGACCGCACCGGCTTCCACGATCCCCGCCAGCACGCGATCTCGCTGTGCTACATCGTGCCCGTCGAGGGCGACTGCCAGCCCTCGCGCGATGCCCTGGACTTCGCCTGGCTCACCCCCGAGGAGGCGCTCACCTCCGAGGTCGTCGCGGAGATGACCGGCGGCCAGGACCGCCTGCTCCGGCTCGCGCTGGCCCACGTGGGCCGGCTTCCCTAACCGGCGCCCACGACGAGATCGAGGGCGGAGGCCACGTGCGTCTCGTCGGTGCGGTGGGACAGCACGGCCAGGCGCAGCGCGACGGCCCGGTCGATCATCGTGCTCGACAGGCGGACCGACCCGTGCCGGTTCACCCGGTCGAGCACGGCGTCCTGTGCGGCGTCGTCGCCGGCCACGCGGAAGGCGACGATGCTCAGGTCCGGCCGTCCGAAGGTCGTCACCTGCGGGTGCGCGTCGAGGCGTCGCCAGGCCGCCTCCGCCAGGTCGAGCTTGTGGTCCAGGGCGTCGCGGAACGCCGCCAGACCATGGAGCTGCAACGGCAGCCACAGGCGCAGGCCGCGCCAGGCGCGGGTGAGCTCGGGGGTGAGCTGTCCGAAGTCCGGCAGTTCGTCGTCCCCGCCGAGGTCGCGCAGGTAGTCGGCGTCCTCCGCGAAGGCGCGTTGCAGGTCCGTGCGGTCGCGGACCAGAAGGGCTCCGGTGCCGAACGGCAGGAACAGCGACTTGTGGGGGTCCAGCGTGATCGAGTCGGCCCGCTCGATGCCGGCAAGGCGCGCCCGTCCACGGTCGGTGAGCTGGAAGAAGCCGCCGTAGGCGGCGTCGACGTGCAGCCAGGTGTCGAACTCCACCGCGAGGTCGGCGAGGTCGGCGAGGGGGTCGATCGCACCGGCGTTCGTCGTCCCCGCCGCGCCGACGATCGCCATCGGCTCGTAGCCTTGGGCGAGGTCCTCCTTGATGGCCAGCCGTACGGCCTCGACGTCCAGGCGCAGCCCGTCGCTGGACGGGCACACCCGGACCTGGGCGGGCGCCAGGCCGGCGATGCGGGCCGCCTTGCGCACCGAGGCGTGCGCCTGGGCGCCGACGTAGACCCGACCGTGGGTCGTGGCCCGGCCGGCACCCCCGCTTGCGTCGAGGCGTTCCCGGGCGGCGACCAGCGCCGAGAGGTTCGCGATCGACCCACCGCTGAGCAGCACCCCCTGGGCGGTGTCGGGCAGCTCGAAGAGTTCACAGAGCCAGTCGAGCACGCCGGCCTCGAGTGCGACCGCGGCCGGGGCGATGCCCGGCAGACCCGTGTAGCGGTTCAGCCCGGCGGCGACGAGCTCCGCGACGGCGGCGCTGAACAGCCCGCTGCCCGGGATGTAGGCGAGTTCACCACCCGAGGTGGACTCGCGGCCGGCGGCGACGACCTCGGCGAGCACGGCGAACGCCTCCTCGGCGCTGCTGGCAGGCCCGGGCCGCTGGACGCGCAGCTGGTCCACGAGCTCTCGGGGATCCTCGTGGCCACCCGCCGGGCGGTGGGCCAGGCCGGTGAGGTGGCCGTCGAGCAGCCCCATCGCCTGCTCGATCAGTCGACCGGCCTGTTGCGGGTCCGGATCGAACGGCAACGGCGCTCCGGCGGACGCCGTGGCGGGGCGGCACGCACCGTCGTCCATGGTCACTCCTGCGTCCTCATACGGTGGGCGAGATCCCGGGTGGCACCGGAACTGTCGGCACGACACTAGGCAATAGACGCAGACCGACGTGTGACAGTGAGAAATCCACGACATATTGAAGTATGGACTCGCTCTCGTGCGACACTTCTGTTCCCACCACTCCGGAGGACCGCAGGATGTCGTTTCAACCCGATGAGGTCGATCTCGAGCTGCTCCGCCTGCTGCGTGCCGATGGGCGCGCCGCGGTGACACGGCTGGCCGATCAGGTGCACCTGTCCCGGTCCGCGGTCCACCAGCGCCTGGCGACGCTCGCGGAGCAGGGAGTCCTGACCGGGTTCGCCCCCACCGTGGACCCCACCCGCCTGGGGACCGGCGTCGCCGCGTTCGTGCTGCTCTCCGGCGGCCCCGGCGGACGCCTCGACTATCAGCCGTTGCGCGAGCAGCTACAGGCGCTGCCCCACGTCGAGATGGCGTCCCTGGTGACCGGGGAGGCGGACGTGCTGCTTCTCGTGCGCGCCTCGGACCTCGACGAGCTGCGTCGCTTCCTCCTCGAGGACCTGCAACGGGTCACGCAGTTGCGCAGCACCCTCACCCTCCTGGTCCTCGACGACGTGATCCGCCGTCCCTTCGTCCTCCCGGGCGAGTGACCGAGAGCCGGCGGGTGGTCCCCGCCGCGACGTCGGTCACCGAGGACGGGCCGGGACCGCAGTAGGGTCCGCGTCCCCCACCCGACCCACACCAGGCGCGGAATGATGACGCCACCGTCCGGCTCGAGTCGACCCTCCCGGACCGCGCGCGCCGCCGCGCTCGGGCGGGCCGTTGGCTACGCCGGCCACCGTGACGACCTCGCGGAACAGCTGCTGCCCTGGCGGGACGCGGCGCTGGCACGCCGTCTGCGCTACCGGGTCGACGGTGCGGGCCGCCAGGGCCGATTCCTGCGCCCCACCACCGCCGTCCTGGCCGCCCACACCACCCTGCGGATGGCCGTCATCGACGACCTCGTGCGCGACGCGGTGGCCGACGGCGCCGACCAGGTGGTCGTGCTCGGGGCCGGGCTGGACACCCGGGCCTGGCGCCTGCCGGAGCTGGCGACGACCCGGGTGCTCGAACTGGACCTGCCCGAGATCCAGTCCGGCAAGCAACTGCGCCTGGGCGGCACCCCTGCACGGGCGGAGGAGGTCCGGTTCGTCCCCGTCGATTTCCACACGGCCGACCTCGATCGGGTCCTCGCCGACGCGGGACACCAGGCGCACGAGCCGACGATCTGGCTCTGGGAGGGCGTGACCATGTATCTCGACGAGCCCTCCGTGCGGGCCACGCTGGAGGCACTCGCCGGACGGTCGGCCGCGGGCAGTCGGCTGGCGATGACCTTCGCCGTGCCCGCCCTGCTCGGCGACTCCGGCCCCGGCCGGATCCTCTCCCCCGGCGCGCGGGCCGCCTTCGACCTCCTCGGCGAACCACTGCGCACGCTCATGACGGCCGCCGACGTACGCATGCTGCTCCGGGACGTCGGTGTCGAGGATCTCGTGCTCAGCGACTTCGCCGCCTGGGCCGCGACGCTCGGGGTGGATCCGCCGCGCAACCCGCTGGCAGCCGAACATCTCGCGGTGGCGACCTGGCACTGACACGCCCGGCCGGGTGGTCGGCACGTTCCTCGACGTTCGGACGTGTGCCCGACCCCACGACGCCCTCGTGTCGCTCGCTACGTTGCGCTCACAACGCGCACACGAGCCGATCACCCGAGCCAACGGAGGCAGCACGTGGGTCTCAACATCCTCGATCTGAAGATCTCCAGCCCCGACTTCGAAGACGGCGGCCGCCTGGACGACGCACACGCCAACGACCACGACAACAAGGTCCCGGGCCTCAAGATCACGGGGGTGCCCGACGGGACGGTGGAGTTGGCCATCGTCTGCCACGACCCCGACGCGCCGCTGCCGTTCGGGTTCACCCACTGGACCCTGTACGGCCTGCCGGCCGACACCACCGACGTCCCCCGGGACGCCGACCAGCAGTTCAAGACCGGCCCCAACGACTTCGGCTCGACCGGGTGGGGCGGACCGCAGCCGCCCGACGGCCACGGGCCTCACCGTTACTACTTCTGGGTCTACGCCCTCGACACCCCCGTGTCCGGCACCCCGTCACGCAAGGAGTTCCTGGAGACCTACGGGGACCACATCGTCGAGCAGAACCGCGTCGTCGGCGTCTACGAGCGCTGAGACACCGAGACCAACTAGCGTCGGGTTCCTCGAGGTGGGGAGCCCGACGCATGACGACGGTCGACGAACTCGATCTGCCGGTGTTCGACCAACAGGACGCGGCGCTGAGCGGGGAGGCCTTCCACCGCCAGATGTTCGACCTGCTCGAGCGCAGCTGGCTGGCGCGCAGCAACCTCCTCGGCCATGTGGTGCTCGACCGTGAGGCGGTGGACCACGTCCTGCGCTCCCGCAGTGCCCGGATGCCGGCCATCGAACTGCTCGAACTGCAGGGGGTGACCTCGGGCCCGATCCACGAACAGCTGTCGGGGAACCTGCTCAACCTGCACGGCGAGCCCCACCGGCGGTTGCGCGGCCTGGTGCAGTCGACCTTCACGCCGCAGGCCGCCGAGACGCTGCGGCCCGCGATGCGCGCACACCTGGCCGAACTGTTGCGCGACGTCGGGGAGGGCACGGTCGAGTTCGTCGGGCGGGTCGCCAAGCCCTATCCGGCCCGGATGATCGCCGAGGTCGTCGGCGCTCCCGTCGAGGACGCACCAGCGCTCGGCGAGTGGGCCTACTGGTTGCAGAGCACGTTCGACCCGACCAAGGTCGCCGGCGAGCCAGCCAGGATCGAACGGGCCGCGGTCGAGTTCCACGACTACGTCGAGCGACTCCTCGAGCCGGGCTCGTCCGCACAGGCCGGACTGGTGGCCGACCTGCGTCCGGCCGTCGAGGCGGGCCGACTCACCCCGGCCGAGTGCATCTCGCTCGTGGGGTCGGTGCTCCTCGGCGGCGTGGACACCACCCAGGCCCAGCTGTCCCACGGGATGCGACTGTTCGCCGAGCACCCCGAGCAGTGGGCCGCCCTGCGAGGGGACCCCTCCCTGGTGCCCGCCGCCGTGGACGAGATCCTGCGCTACGAACCCGTCGCCCCGTTCACCGTCCGCCTCGTCACCGAGGCGTTCACCCACCGCGGGGTCCACTTCCCGGTCGACAGCCTGCTGATCGCCTGCGCGACGACGGCGAACCGCGACCCGGCGGTCTACACCGACCCGGACGTGTTCGATGTGCGGGCCGACCGTGGGGGCACGAAGCCGCTGAGCTTCGGTGCCGGGCCCCATTTCTGCCTGGGGATGGCCCTGGCACGGGCCGAACTCGAGGAGGCCATCGCCGTGCTCGTGGAGCGCTACGCCACGGTCGAACTCGCCGGCGAGGTCGCCTACGACACGGCCCCGGGGGTGTACGGCCTCCACGCGCTGCCGTTACGGCTCGGGCACGCCACGCCGACCGGCACGGCCTGAGCGTCATGGCGTGTCACCCGAGGGCGTTCTCGTCCCCGGCGCCACGGACGAAGAGCGCCGCGGAGCTCGACCGGGTGACCAGGTGGCGCATCCGGTCGAAGTCGAGCTCCTCCGGCAGGCCGAACATGCTGACGTCCGCCTGCGGGGCACGGTCGACCGCCTCCTCGAAGCTGCCGGCCAGGGCGTACACCTCGGTCTGCTGCATCCGGGCGAGGTCGACGAGACGGTGCAGTTCAGCCGTCGCCGCGGGCTTCTCCTCGATCGATTCGACCACGGTGAGCAGCCGTACCCGGCCGTTCCAGTTGCGCTGCAGCTTGTAGGCGATCAGCAACAGCAGGTCGAGCTCCGCGACCTCGTGCCCCCGCTCCCAGGAGGCGTTGCGTACCCACACGTTGATCGTGTGGCGACGACCCACGCCGGCCACCGGGTGGTCTGCGAACAGGATCACGGCCAGGTCGTAGTCCCGGGCACGCTCGACGACGGTGCGGCGCTGTTCGACCTCGCCACCCGGCTCCGGGACCGGCAGGAACACGGTGTTGGGCCGGAAGAACGCTCCCCGCAGGGCGCCCATGCCGGCCAGGAACCCGTCGGCGAAGCCGTCGGTCTCCACGACGGTCTCGGTCGCGAAGACCTCCTCGTCGCGGAACTGCCCGGCCGCCTCGGTGAGTCGGCCGGCGAGCTGTTCCACCCCGGCGGGGGGTGCGAGCCCCATGATGGTCAGCGAGCCCTTCGGAGAGGCGATGTCGTGGATGAGCCGGAAGGTGCCCCGCAGCTCATCGACCTTCTCGACGGGGATGAGCAGGTTCGGCTTCCACGCCCGCTCCCGGCTGCCCCCCACCCGCGAGGCCTTCTTCACGGCCCACTCCGCGACGGCCACGAACAGGCTGCTGCGCATGTCCCCGTACGGGGCCGCCAGCCGTCGCCGGGTCAGGTAGCTGTAGAAGGCCACCACCACCGCGATCGCGAACAGGCTGAACACGGGGTTGATGACGAACATGGCGAAGATGCACCCCACGGCCCCGACGATCGCGACGCCACGGGGAATCCGCAACAGCGGGCGGAAGCTGACCAGCCCCAGTCCCTGCTCGAGGAGCACCACGACGTTCACCATCGCGTAGGTGATGAGAAAGAACATCGTGATGAGCGGAGCGACGGCGTTGAGGTCACGCAGCAGCAGCGCGGCGACCGCCACCAGTGCGGTCACGAACACCGCATTGCGCGGCTCACCCTTCCGGGTGGTCCGGGCCAGGGGCGCGGCACCCGGCAGCGCCTTGTGCGCGGCGAGGGCCGACAGGATCCTCGAGGCCCCCACAAGGGAGGACAGGGCCGCGGAGCACGTCGAACCGAGCAGCCCTGCCAGCACCGCCGGGCCCCACGCCGCCCGGTCGATCATGACCGCGTAGTTGGAGACGAGTTCATCGGGCGTCGCGACTCGGGACAACCAGAGCGCCAGGGACAGATAGACCGCCGTGGCGACCCCGATGGCCGCCATCGTGCCGATCGGGATCGACCGCCGGGGTTCGGCGAGCTCACCGGACATGTTGGCGCCCGCCATGATCCCGGTCGCGGCCGGGAAGAAGATCGCGAACACTGCCCAGAACCCCATGCCCGCGAAGCCGGTCTCGGGTGCCCCGGGGAAGTCACCGATGAGTTGCGGGGGCTGATCCAGTGGCAGCGTGAAGACGGTCGCGGCGACGGACGCGATTGCGCCGACGAACAGTGCCAGGATGACGAACTGCACCCGGAACGCGAAGCGTGCCGAGATCGAGGCGATCCCGACGACCACGAGGAAGATCGCGAAGTCGACGACGAGATCGGGGTGGGCGGGAAAGAGCATCTGCCACCCGGTACGGAAGCCGAACACGTACATGGCGACGGCGAATGCCTGTGCGAGGAAGAGCGGGATTCCGATGCTGCCGGCCACCTCGATGCCCAGGGACCGCGAGATGATCGAGTAGGCGCCGCCGGCACCGATCCGGATGTTGGTGGTGACCGAGGACAGCGACAGGCCCGTCGCACCGCTGATGCCCATCGCGATGAGGATGATGACGGTGCCGCCCACGATCCCGGCGTTGCCGACGACCCACCCCAGGCGCAGGTACATGATGACGCCGAGAATGGTCAGCAGCGTCGGGACGAAGACCCCACCGAAGGTCCCGTACCCCTTCGACTTCGCCCGTGGTGTCCTGGTCGTCATCGGCGGGAGGTTATGCCGTGCCCACGTCGCTGCACGCGATCCTGCCGACCGGCGGGTCATTCCCGGCGGTGGCACTCAGACGGGCAGCGTCCAGCCGTGGCCGTCCTCGGCCTCGCCACGCTGGACGGCCAAAAGGGCCGCACGGAGCCGGGCGGTGTTGGGGCCGCTGGCCCCGTCCCCGACCCGGACCTCCCGCCCCTCGTGGACCAGGCAGCCCACGCCGGCCAGCACGGCGGCGGTCCCCGCCAGGGCCGCCTCACCGTGGGCGCAGAAATCGAGCACCTCGGCGATGTCGATGTCGCGCTCCTCGACCGAGTACCCGAGGTCGCCGGCCATCGTCAACAGGGCGTCGCGGGTCACACCGTGGAGGAAGGAGCCGTCGATGCCCTTGGTGATGACCCGGTCGTCGTCGAGCAGCAGGAAGTTGGCCGCGCCGGTCTCCTGGACGTCGCCGCCCGGGGCGAACAGCACCTGGTCGGCGTCGTGCTCGGCGCGGGCCCGCCGGATCACCCCGAGCGCCATCGCGTAGTTCGCGCCGGACTTCACCTGACCGAACTGCGGCGTCGTGCGGGGCAGGTCGGTCTCGACCGCCAGGCGCAGCGCGTGACCGTCGCCCCGGAAGTAGTCGCCGACGGGGCTGGCCAGGATGTACAGCAACGCTTCCTCGGAGGGGGCTGCGGCCGCGCCGATATTGGCGTCGGTGCCCATCAGGACGGGACGCAGGTACAGCGCGCCGGGAGGGTCGGGCACGACGGCGAGGTTGGCCCGCACCACCTCGCACAGCGCGTCGAGCACCAGCTCGGCGGGCGGGACGGGCAGGTGCAGCAGCCCGGCGGACCGGCGC
>SLRZ01000136.1 GCA_007130695.1 Nitriliruptoraceae bacterium | reverse complement strand
CGCATGACCCCGTGGTCGCTCTGCAGCTGTTCGGAGATGCGGTGCACCGTGACCTGCCCGGGCGCCACCTCGGAGAGGTTGGTCAGCTCGCCGACGTCGTCGTAGGCGGACCCGGGGATCGGGTTGCCGTACGGGCTGGTGCTGGGGTTGCCGAGGAACTCGACGAGCTTCTCCTCGACCCGGTCGGAGATGACGTGCTCCCAGCGGCAGGCCTCCTCGTGGACGTGCTCGCGTTCGAGCCCGAGGACGTCCACGAGCAGCCGCTCGGCCAGCCGGTGCTTGCGCATCACCTGCTCGGCCCGACGCCGCCCCTCGCCGGTCAGCCCGACCGTGCGGTCGTCACCGAGCGAGAGCAGCCCCTGGTCCTCGAGGCGTGCCACCCCCTCCGAGACCGAGGGTGCGGACAGGCCGAGGCGCTCCGAGAGCCGCGCACGCAGGGCGGGGATGCCCTCCTCCTCGAGTTCGAGGACGGTGCGCAGATACATCTCGGTGGAGTCGATCAGGTCATGCGCCACGGACACCCTCTTCGTTCGGACCGCCCGGTGCGGCGGCGCATGGCGCCGCCGCCCCTACTCCTCGTCGCGCTCACGGCCCTCGCCGTGCTCGCCCCGGTCGCCACCGGCGAGCTCGATCGGGGGCACGTCCGGCGCCTCCGGTGAGTCCACGGCCCGGAAGGCCACGTCGTCGGCCTCCTCGTCGTAGTCGGCGACGATGAGCTGGCCGGCGCTGAACTCACCCTGGAGCATGCGCTCCGAGAGCTTGTCCTCCAGCTCGCGCTGGATGGTGCGGCGCAGCGGCCGGGCACCGAGCTGCGGGTCGTAGCCCTTCTCGGCGAGCCAGGTCTTGAGCGAGTCGGTCAGCTCGAGGTCGAGGTCGCGGGTGCGCAGCTGGTTCTTCACCCGCTGGATCATCAGGTCGACGATCTCCTTGACCTCGGCCTTCGTCAGCGGGTGGAAGACGATCACGTCGTCGATGCGGTTCAGGAACTCGGGCCGGAAGTGCTTCTTGAGCTCCTCGTCGACCTGCTTCTTCATCTTCGCGTACATGTCGTCGTCGTCCTCCTGGACGAACCCGACGGACGGCGAGGTGAGGTTCTTGGTCCCGAGGTTGGACGTCATGATCAGGATGGTGTTCTTGAAGTCCACCGTGCGGCCCTGAGCGTCGGTCAGGCGACCGTCCTCCAGGATCTGCAGCAGCGTGTTGAACACGTCCGGGTGGGCCTTCTCGACCTCGTCGAACAGCACCACGCTGAAGGGCTTGCGGCGCACCTGCTCGGTGAGCTGTCCGCCCTCGTCGTAGCCGACGTACCCGGGCGGCGAGCCGATGAGCCGGCTGACCGTGTGCTTCTCCATGTACTCGGACATGTCGAGGTGGATCAGCGAGCTCTCGTCACCGAACAGGTACTGCGCCAGCGTCTTGGCCAGCTCGGTCTTGCCGACACCGGAGGGGCCGAGGAAGATGAACGAGCCGGACGGACGCTTGGGGTCCTTCAGGCCGGCGCGCGTGCGCCGGATCGCCTTGGAGACCGACTCGATGGACTCCTGCTGGCCGACCACGCGCTCGTGCAGGTGGTCCTCCATGTGGAGCAGCTTCTCGGTCTCCTCCTGGGTGAGCTTGAAGACCGGGATGCCCGTCCAGGTCGACAGGACCTCGGCGATGACCTCCTCGTCCACGGTCAGCACCGTGTCCATGCCCTCGGAGCGCCACTCGTCCTCTCGCGCCTGCCGGCGCTCGGAGAGCTTCTTCTCCTCGTCACGGAGGGCGGCAGCGCGCTCGAAGTCCTGCGCGTCGATCGCCTCCTCCTTGCCCTTGCGGGCCTGCTCGATCTCGGCGTCGAGGTCGGCGAGGTCGGGCGGCGTGGTCATCGACCGGATCCGCAGCCGCGAGCCCGACTCGTCGATCAGGTCGATCGCCTTGTCCGGCAGGTAGCGGTCGGAGATGTAGCGGTCGGCGAGCTCCGCGGCGGCGATCAACGCGTCGTCGGTGATCGTGACCCGGTGGTGGGCCTCGTAGCGGTCGCGCAGGCCCTTCAGGATCTCGATGGTGTGCTCCATCGAGGGCTCTTCGACCTTCACGGGCTGGAACCGGCGCTCGAGGGCCGCGTCCTTCTCGAGGTGCTTGCGGTACTCGTCGGTGGTGGTGGCACCGATGGTCTGCAGCTCACCGCGGGCCAGCATGGGCTTGAGGATGCTGGCGGCGTCGATCGCGCCCTCGGCGGCACCCGCACCGACCAGGGTGTGGATCTCGTCGATGAAGAGGATGATGTCCCCGCGGGAGGTGATCTCCTTCAGGACCTTCTTCAGGCGCTCCTCGAAATCACCGCGGTAGCGCGACCCGGCCACCAGGGCGCCGAGGTCGAGGGTGTAGAGGTGCTTGTCGCGCAGGGTCTCGGGGACCTCACCGGACACGATGCGCTGGGCGAGCCCCTCGGCGATGGCGGTCTTGCCCACGCCGGGCTCACCGATCAGCACCGGGTTGTTCTTGGTGCGCCGCGAGAGCACCTGCATGACCCGCTCGATCTCGCGGTGCCGTCCGATCACCGGGTCGAGCTCCGCCTCGCCGGCGGCCTGGGTGAGGTTGGTGCCGAACTGGTCGAGGACCGTGGAGCCCTCGCGTGAGCCGCCACCGGCCGCCTCGCCGACACCGGCACCGGCCTTGCCCGGCTCACCGCCGGAGTAGCCGGACAGCAGCTGGATGACCTGCTGGCGGACCTTGTTGAGGTCGGCCCCGAGCTTCTGCAGCACCTGGGCGGCCACGCCCTCGCCCTCGCGGATCAGCCCGAGCAGGATGTGCTCCGTGCCGATGTAGTTGTGGCCGAGCTGCAGCGCCTCGCGCAGGGACAGCTCGAGCACCTTCTTGGCGCGGGGGGTGAAGGGGATGTGCCCGGCGGGTGCGGTCTGGCCACGGCCGATGATCTCGGTGACCTGGTTGCGCACGGCCTCCAGGGAGATGTTCATCGATTCGAGGGCCTTGGCGGCCACGCCCTCGCCCTCGTGGATCAGCCCGAGCAGGATGTGCTCCGTGCCGATGTAGTTGTGGTTGAGCATCCTCGCCTCTTCTTGGGCGAGGACGACGACTCGACGAGCCCGGTCGGTGAACCTCTCGAACATGGTGTGCTTCAACTCCCAGTCTCGGGTCGTGTCGCTCTGCGTCGAGGGCGCCGAAACCCGGAAAGGATCGTAACCCACGGTGCTGCGTCCGGCCCGGCCCGATCCGCGTCCAGGTGGTCATGCCCCCGGTGCGGGCCCGGCGGCGACGACCACGACATCCCTTGAAGCCGCTACAACGCCCCCACCGTGTCCCACATTCCGGGTGGCGGCACGAAACGGTGGATGTGAGCAGGGGCGGCGCAGGTAGGTTCGTCGAACGACCCGTGCATGCCCCGGCCTCCTGTCGGCCCTTCCCGGCCCCCGTCAGGTTGGCTGCCGACCACGGCCACCCCATGCGGACGGGCCCGCCCCGGTCATGGCCGTCCGGACCCCGGCCGGTGCCGGCGCCACGTCTATCCTTGCGTCCCGTGCGACCTCTCCGACTCCTGCTCGTCCTCGCCCTCGTGTCCGCTGCCTGCTCGCAGCCCGAGGAGGACGCCGTCGTGCTCGACGACGAGGCCGCCGTGGCCCTCGCCCACGGTGCCCAGCGCCTCGCCTTCGCGCTCGAACAGGACGACCCGTGCGCCGCGATGGCAGAGGCGGACGCGGTCGCGGCACAGGCCCGTGACGGGGTTCGCGCCGGCACCGTGCCGACCGACGTCGCCAACGAGGTCGGTGCGGTCACCAGCGAGGTCACCGCGGACCTGACCTGCGAACCCGACGCTGAGCCGGCGGACGAGACCCCCGACGAGACCGACGACCCCGAGCCCGAGCCGGCACCGCAACCGGCACCCGACGAACCGGACGCCCCCGCGCCCGACGCGGACCCCGAGCCGGCACCGGACCCCGGGCCGGACCCCGACGAGGGGCCGGGCCCCGGCGGCCCCGGGCCGGGCGGTCCGCCCGGCGAAGGCCCTGACGGTGACGGCCCACCCGGCCAGGCGCGTGGCGGCCAGGGCGGCGGGCAACCGTGAGTGGCGGGCCTCCCACGCAGCCGATGGCCCCCGGTCCGCAGACGCTCGCGGACGGCCGCTACCACCTGCACCGTCGGCTCGGGGCCGGCGGCATGGGCATCGTCGTCCAGGCCACCGACACCCGGCTCGGTCGTGAGGTCGCGGTCAAGCTGCTCGCCGACAACCTCGCGGCCGACGAGGTCGCCCGCGAGCGGTTCCTCCACGAGGCCCGTGCCGCCGCGAAGCTCTCCGACCCACACGTCGTCCAGGTCCACGATGTCGACGAGGAGTCGGGCCGCCCGTACCTCGTGATGGAACTGGTGGCGGGCTCGAGCCTCGGCGACGTCCTCTCCATCGAAGGGCCCCTTCCTCCCGACGAGGTGGCCGACGTGGCCGCGGATGCGCTGGCGGGCATCGGCCAGGCCCACGATGCGGGCCTGCTCCACCGCGACCTCAAGCCCGGGAACCTGCTGCGCCGCCCCGACGGGCTGGTCAAGGTCACCGACTTCGGCGTCGCGAAGGCCGCCGACTCCCCGGAACTCACCAATGTCGGCATGGTCGTCGGCACCGGCCCCTACCTCGCGCCCGAACGTGTCCAGGGCCAGCCCGCCACGGTCCGCACCGACCTCTACGCGCTTGGCGCGACCCTCTACGAGCTGCTGACCGGGCGGCATCCGGACGAGGACCCGACATTCGAAGGTCTCGACGACGGGGTGCCGGCCAACCTGTCCCACCTCCTCGACCGGCTGCTCGCCCACGACCCCCAGCTGCGGCCCGCCTCGGCCCGGGCGGCGCTGGCCCTTCTGGCCGGTGAATTCGACGTGTCGACCCAGACGTTCCTCGCGGCGGAAGCACCTCCACCGCCGAGCCCCGTCGTCGACGCGGACACCGACCCCGCTGCGGGTCGGGCCCCCACGGGCGCAGCGGCCCCGGCCGCGGCCGCTGCGGCCCCGAGGTCCACGGACCACGAGGGGGACGCCCCGACCCGGGCATCCAACCTGTCGTGGGGCCTGGTGGTCGCGGCGGCGGTCGCACTCCTGCTGGTCGCCCTGGCCTTCCAGGTGCTCCGCGGCGAGGGTGACGACCTCACCCCCACGGGAGTGGAACGCACCGACGATCCCGCCGACACAGCGCGTAACCTCGCCGAGTGGTTGCAGGAGCGGGCAGGGCAGTAGCGCCGCCACGCCGTCGCCCACCCGGGCACGGCCGCGTCGCGACCGACCGCTGGGACGGCCCACGCGGGCCGGGGGAGGCTCGTACTCGTGGCATCGTGGCGGAACTGGTCCGGAGAGCTCTCCTGCACCCCCGAGCGCCTCGCCCGCCCCAGCGGAACCGAGGGCGTCGTCACCGCGGTCCGGCAGGCCGCCGCCGAGGGGCGCCGGGTGCGGCCCGTCGGCTCCGGCCACTCCTTCACCCCGCTGGCGGTCACCGACGAGGTGATGCTCGACCTCTCCGCCTGTGACCGGATCCTCCACGTCGACCGCGAGCGTCACCGCGTCCGCGTCGGGGCCGGCATCCGCCTGCGCGACCTCGCCGAGGCCCTGGCCAGCCGGGGTCTGGCGATGGAGAACCTCGGCGACATCGACCGGCAGACCCTTGCCGGCGCCACCGCGACCGGGACCCACGGCACCGGGCCGGACTTCGGCAACCTCTCCACACAGATCCGGTCGCTGCGCCTGGTCGACGGCCTCGGGCAGATCCACGACCTCGGACCCGACACGGACGGGGACGGTGGCGGTGAGCAGTTACTGGCCGCCCGGATCGGCCTGGGCGCCCTCGGGGTGGTCACCGAGATCGAACTCGAGGTCGTCGACGCGTTCGTCCTGCGCGGTCACGACAACACCGAGCCGCTCACCCGGGTCATGGACGAGTTCGAACAGCGGGTCGCCGCCCACCGCCACTTCGAGTTCTACGCCTTCCCCTACAGCGACCGTGCCCTGACCCGCACCAACGACCCCGTCGACGGACCACCGAGGCCACCGGGTCCCCTCGCTTCGTGGCTCACCGAGCGGCTGCTGACGACCTATGCGCTGGAGGGCATCTCCCGGATCGGCCGGCGCGTCCCCTCGGCGATCCCCCGGCTCAACCGTTTCGTGGCCCGTGCCGCCGGCGAGCACGTGCGCGTCGATGCCTCACACCGGGTCTTCGCCAGCGCCCGGGACGTCCGGTTCACGGAGATGGAACTGTCGGTCCCCCGGGCCGCCGGGATGGAACTGCTCGGGGAGATCCTCGACCTGATCGAGCGCGAACGGTTCCCGGTCAACTTCCCCATCGAGGTCCGTACGGCTGCCGGCGACGACAACCTGTTGTCCCCGGCCCACGGCCGGGACGCCACCTACATCGCGGTCCACAACTTCGTCGGCCTGCCCTACCGGGAGTACTTCGACGCCGTCTGGGAACTCGCCCGCCGACACGACGCCCGGCCCCACTGGGGCAAGCGACACCCGGCGACGGCGGCGGACCTGCAGGCGCTCTACCCGCGCTGGGACGACTTCGCGAGGGTGCGAAGCGAACTCGATCCCGAGGGGCGGTTCGCCAACGACCACCTCGACCGGGTGCTCGGCCCCGTGGCCGGCTGAGCCCGGCCGGCGACCCACCGGCCCTGGCCCCGGGTATTCACCGGTCCTCGGGTGCACGTCCGTCGGCCAACCGGTCGGGGCCGCCCTCCGGGACCTACCTCGCGGACTGTGCCGGCTCCGTCGGTGTCGGGCTTCTTTCCACAGCGCTCGAGCTTCCCGGACCCCAGATGTCGCACCGGTGTGCGAACCTGTGTTCATGACCAACGAGCACTCCCCCAGTGACCGCGACCCCGACGAGGGCCGCCCCATCCCCCGTGCCGACGGTGCTCCCACCGGGCCGGACGAGTCCGAGGCTGGTCACGACTCGCCTGGTCCCGACGAGTCCCCGACGCCGGGTGTTGGCCACGACGACCCGGAGTCCGCCGACGGATACCCCGGTGCCGGTGTCGGTGACGAGGTCGAAGCCGCAGCCGACGCTGGCGACGGCGCCGGCGAGCCCGGCTTGGCTGATGACGCTGACGCTGCCGACGCCCATGGGCCCGACGACGACGCAGCCGACAACGGCACGGCCGACGGCGTGGAGGGTGCGCCGTTTGGTTTGCCGGTGTTGGCGGAGGTCCCGGAGCTGGCGGTGTTGTTGGAGGATCTGGTGTCGGTGGATCGGATCCTGTCGCGGGTGAT
>SLRZ01000205.1 GCA_007130695.1 Nitriliruptoraceae bacterium | reverse complement strand
GTCGTGTCGACGTAGAGGTGTTCGAGGTCGCCGGGCTCGATGCGTGCAGCCTCGATGAAGTCGTTGACCTCCGCTTCCTGCAGTCGGATCACGCGGCCGAACTTGTAGGCGGGGATCTGGCCGGCATCGATCAACCGGTACAGGGTCCGGGTCGTGATCCCCAGACGCCGTGCCGCTTCTTTCGTGCTCAGCCAATTGATCTCTTCACGAGCCATCTCATGACCTCCTGGTCTCCTCCAGCATAGGAGCTGCCCTCCCCGGTGTCGAAGTTCTCCACCTACTTTCGTGGGATCCGATGTGTTGCCAGGGTGTCCGAACGGCTAGTGTTTCGGCCCAGGCGGACGTAGCGGGGGGCCTGATGTCGGACCTGGGCACCATGACCAGTGGTGAGGCGGAGGCGGGCGAGGACCGGCCCGCGGCTCCGGGGCGACGTATCCGGCGTGCCCGCGGGTTGCCCGGCGGTCGCGCCGTGGTGGGTGCGCTGCTGATATCCGCCGCCGCCGTCGGGGTCTTCGCCGCGTTCCTCACGGCCACCGCGGAGCCACGGAGCAGCTACGCGGTCGCGGTCACCGACATCGAGATCGGGACCCGGCTGGACGTCGACGCGCCGGTCGCCGAGCTCTTCGAGTTCGTGCCGATGGACCTGCCCGACGGGCTGACCGCGCGGGCCGTCAGCGATCTGCAGTCCCCGCAGCTGGCCGGGCAGCTGGTCACCTCCCCCGTGGGGGAGGGCGACCTCCTGCTCGCCTCCGCGATCGTGGACGACGCCCGGGTGCCGGCCACCGAGAAGCTCTCCTTCGCGCTCCCCGCGACCGACGCCGTGGGTGGGGCCCTCCAACCGGGCGAACGCATCGACGTGCTGGCGACCTATGGCAGCGGCAGCGACGCCTGGACGGCATTCGTGGTGCGAGGTGTCCTGCTGGTCGACCAGCAGCACGCCGCCGGCGGCGTCGGTGCGAGCGGGGACGTGACCCTCACCGTGGCCGTCTCCTCGTTGCGCGACGTCCAGGCGCTGGGGCACGCCGTCCGTGCGGCGGACGTCTTCGTCACCCGCTCGACCGTCGGCGAGGGAGCGGACGACGCGGCACCGGACGCCTTCATGCCCTCCCGCGACGCGGCCGGCCCCCGGCCCGACCCGGCGCAGGACCCGGTCGGCCAGGGGGCACCCGACGACGTCGACCCGCCCGAGGACGAGGACGAAGGAGACGGCGACGCGGCGGACGACGAGGATGCCGACGAGGACGAGGATCAGGGCGACTGATGCGTGAGCGATACGTCCTGCTCGGCCTGGCACGCCCGCGTGCCGACTGGTTCCGCCGCGTGGGGCAGTGGTCGACGTCGGCGGTCATCCCGGCGGAGTTCGTGCGCTGCGTGTCCGCGGAGGAGTTGCGCGCCCGCCTCGGTTCCGGACGACCCTTCTCGGCGTTGCTGATCGACGGCGACCTGCCCGCGCTCGACCGCGACCTGCTGGCCGCGGCACGCGCGGCGGGCTGCGCGGTCCTGGTCGTCTCCGCCGGCGGTGACCGTGATTTCGCGGGTCTGGGCGCCTCGGGCGTGCTGTCCCCCGACCTCACCCGCGAGGAACTGCTCGAGTCGCTGTCCGCCCACGCCCAGATGGTCGGCTCCGCGACCGTCGAGGACGTGGAGTCCACGGCCGACCAGGCCGCGCCCACGGGCCGGCTGATCGCGGTCACGGGGCCCGGGGGTACCGGGGCCTCCAGCGTCGCGATCGCCCTGTCACAGGGGCTCGCCAACGGCGAGGCCGCCGTGCCGGGATCCCGACGCCCGGGAACCAGACCGCAGCCCCCCGCCCCGCCCACGGTGCTGCTCGCCGACCTGTGCCGCGTGGCCGACCAGGCGATGCTGCACGACTCACGGGTGCTCGTGCCGGGCATCCAGGAGGTCGTCGAGGCGCACCGGGCGGGCGTGCCCTCCAGCAGTGCCCTGCTCGACCAGACCTTCGACGTCCCGGCCCGCGGCTACCGGCTGCTGTTGGGGTTGCGCCGGCCGCGGCACTGGGTGGCGATCCGGCCCCGCACCCTCGAGGTCGCGCTCGACTCGATGCAACGGCTCGCCGGGGTGGTCGTGGCCGACGTCGAGGCCGACGTCGAGGGCGAGGCCGAGACCGGTTCCGTGGACGTCGAGGAACGCAACCTGCTCGCGCGCGCGGCGATGGCCCGGGCCGACGTGGTGGTCGTGGTCGGTGAGCCGTCGATGAAGGGGCTCTACACGCTGGTGCGCCTGATCTCCGAGCTGGTGGGCTTCGGGGTCCCCGTGCAGCGGATGCTGCCGGTGCTCAATCGGTCGCCCCGCAGCCCCCGGGTCCGGGCGGAGCTGGCCACGTCCTTCACCGAGTTGCTCACGGCGACGGCGGGCTCCGCGGCCGTATCCCTGCCCGCCCCGACCCACCTGCCGGAACGTCGCGTCGACCAGGCCCTGCGGGACGGGGTCGCCCTGCCAGGCCCGCTGCCCCAGACGCTTGCCCGCGCGGCGACCGCGGTCCTGGAACGCACCGGACGACTGCCGCCGCGTCCGGCCGCCGGGCCGCCCACCCCGCTCGCGCCGGGCAGCCTGTCCACCTTCACCGCGCAGGAGCGACGTCCGACATGAGTGAGCCCTCACCGCTGGCCGAGGTCGAACAGCGCGTGCTGCAACGCGCCAAGGAGGAGACCCTCGACCTGGCCGCCGTCGACGCCGAACTCCGCCTGCGCGAGCTGCTGGAGGAGGAGGTCGAGCAGTGGAGCCTCGACCACAAGCACGGCCTGCGTCCCTTCGACCTGCCGAGTCCGACGCTGGTGGTGGAGAAGGCCCACCGCAACCTCGTCGGCTACGGCCCGCTCGAGCCGTTGCTCGCCGACGATGACGTGTGGGAGGTGATGATCAACGCCCCCGACCAGATCTTCGTCAAGCGCCACATCGGGGTCTCTGGCTACCACGACGAGGGGTTCCACGACGACGAGCACGTCACCCGGACCCTGACCAAGATCCTCAACGACGCCTCGGCCTCCCACCGCAAGCTCGACCCCTCCGAGGGTCTGCAGGACGCCCAGCTCGACTCGGGTGCGAGGCTGCACATCGTCCACCGCGACGTGGGCAAGGGCGGCCACCTGATCGTCAACATCCGGAAGTTCACCGGCGTGGCGTTCCGGTCGTTGGACGAACTGGTCGACCGCGGGATGATGACGCGGCAGGTGGGAGAGTTCCTGCGGGCCTGCGCGCGGGCCAAGCTCTCGACGGTGTTCGCCGGCCCGCCGGGGTCGGGCAAGACCACCCTGCTGTCGTGCTGCACGGCGGAGCTCGACCCCTCCCTGCGGGTGGTGACCGCGGAAGAGGTCTTCGAGGTCGACGTGCCCCAGCCCAACGTCGCCTCGATGCAGACCCGCGCCGCCCGTCCCGACCGTCCCGAGATCGACCTGCGGCGCCTGGTCTCGGGCTTTCTGCGCATGGCCCCCGACGTCGCCATCGTCGGTGAGGTCCGCGACCGCGAGGCGCTGCCGCTGCTGCTGACCCTGTCCTCGGGCGTGAAGGGCTTCACCACCATCCACGCCGGTTCCGGCCGCCAGGCGCTGTCGCGGCTGCGGTTCATCTGCCAGCTCGCCGACACCCGTTCCGAACTGCCGATGACCGCACTGAACTCGCTGGTCACCGAAGCCATCGACATCATCGTCCACAGCTCGCGCCACGAGGGTGTGCCGCGCGTCAACGAGGTGGTGGCCGTCGAGGAGCAGCAGACCAGCGACGGCGGCACCGCATTCACGGTCACCGAACTGTTCCGCCGCCGCGAGGTCGACGGACCGCTGGAGTGGACCGGCGCGGTGCCCGTGCGCTGCGCGCGACCGCTGGCCGAGGCCGGCTACGACCTGCGCGAACTCCTCGACACGGCCGCCGGGATGGCGTTCGGTGGCCGCGAGTCGGGCGGGCGCCCGTGACACCGGGGCTGGCGGCGTTCCTGCTCTCCCTGGTCGCGGCCTACGGGGTCTTCCTCGTGTACACCGCGGTCGTCTTCCGGTGGCGCGGACTGGGCGTCTCCCCGTCCCCGACGCGCTCGCGCCGACGGGGCCGGGACCTCGACGAGTACCTGACCCAGGCCGGCCTCGAGAACGTGCGGGTGGTGGAGTTCGCCGCGGTCTCGGGGGTCCTCCTGGTCGTCGGCACCGGGCTCGGCTGGACGATCTGGGGCGGCTGGATCGCCCCCGCCGCCGTCGGGCTGGGTGCGGCGAGCTTCCCGCTGGCCGCGGCGCGCTCCCGCCGCGCCAACCGTCGGGACCTGGCCCGCGAGAGCTGGCCACGCCTCATCGAGGAGATCCGCCTGCAGACGGTCTCCCTGGGGCGACCGGTGCCCGAGGCGTTGCTCTCGTCGGGGCTGCGCGGCCCCGAGGAGATGCAGCCGGCGTTCCGGGCCGCGCAGCGGGAGTGGCTGATCTCCACGGACTTCGACCGCACCCTGTCGGTGCTCAAGGAACAACTCGCCGACCCCACGGCCGACGCGGTGTGCGAGACCCTCCTGATCGCCCACGAGGTCGGGGGCACCGACGTCGACCGGCGTCTGCGGGCGCTGATCGAGGACCGGGTCCAGGACCTGCAGGGGCGCAAGGACGCGAAGGCGAAGCAGGCCGGCGCCAAGTTCGCCCGGCTCTTCGTCCTGATCGTGCCGGTGGGGATGGCGGTCGCGGGTATGGCGATCGGCGACGGACGCCGCGCCTACGCCTCGACGTTCGCTCAGCTGATGATCCTGGTCGCGTTCGCGCTGATCGCGGTGTGCTGGGTCTGGGCCGGACACCTGATGAAGCTGCCCGAGGAGGAACGGGTCTTCTCCGGCGGGGAGGGGGCCGCGTGACCCCGCTGCTGCTCGTCTCGGGACTGTTGCTGTGGGTCGGCCTGACCCTGCTGTTCAGTGAGGTCCGCTGGTTCGCCCGACGCTCGCTGAGCGACCGGCTCGGTCCCTACGTCCCGGGCGGGATGGGCATCCGCGGCCGGGTAGGGCTGCTGTCGGTGGAGTCGTTCCGGGAGGCCGTCGGGCCCGTGGCGCGCTCGCTGGGCAGCCAGTTCTCGCGCCTGTTCGGCGTGAGCGAGGACCTCGACCGCCGGTTGACGCGCATCCACTCCCACCTCGACGTCACCGAGTTCCGGGTGCGCCAGATCGGCTGGTCGCTGGCCGGGCTCGGGACCGGGGCCCTGCTGTCCGCGGCGGTCCGCCCCCCGGTGCAGATGGCGCTGCTGTTCATGTTCGGCGGGCTGTTGCTGTCCTTCCTCGCGTTGGAGCAGCAGATCTCGTCCGCCTCGGACCGGTGGAAGCGCTCGGTCTACCTCGAGCTGCCGGTGGTCGCGGAACAGGTGGGGATGCTGCTCGGTGCGGGCTACTCCCTGGTGGGCGCACTCGACCGTGTCGCGCGCCGGGGCAGCGGGGCGATCTCCGACGACCTGTTCCGTGTGCTGACCCGGATCCGGCAGGGGGTGACCGAGGAAGAGGCCCTGCGGGAGTGGTCCGAGCTCGCCGACGTCCATGCGGTCGAGCGGTTCGTCTCCGTGCTGGCCCTCAACCGCGAGGCCAGTGACCTCGGGCGGCTGATCGCCGAGGAGTCGCGGGCGATCCGTCGGGAGGTGCAGCGCGAACTGCTCGAGCGCATGGAGAAGCGCGGCCAGCAGGTCTGGATCCCGGTGACCGTGGCGACCCTGCTGCCGGGTGTGGTCTTCATCATCATCCCGTTCATGAGCGCCCTGGGCGACTTCCTGTAGCGGCCGGTCGGTGCTGGACCGTGCGCCGCGGTCGCTCCGCCGTGCGGGCGGTGTGCGGTCCACACGATGGACGACCGTCGGGCTAGACCATTATGACCAGATCGGGTTATTCTCGCCGCTCGATCGAGGCCATCGAAGGCCGAGGCTGGGCGCTGCAGCGCGCGCCCGGGGCGCGCCGACGAGAGATTCGGGGGGTTGGAGCATGAGTCACCTGGAGCAGCGGAACCGTTCGCGACTGGCGCGTCTGTCCGAGCACGAGCAGGGCGAAGGTGTGATCTCTGCCGCCATCGCCGTGCTGGTCATGGCGTTCCTGGGGGTCGGGATGTGGATCGCATTCGACAACATCTTCGATGAGACCCAGGACACGGTCACGGAGCAGGTCCGCGAGATCGGGCAGTAGCCGCGCCCTCGACGCGCCGTCGTGCTCCGCTCACGGGCCTGCCGGGTCGCTTCGGTGTCCAGGTGTGCCTGCTCACGGCACGCTGAGGACGGCGCGAGCCCGCTGACCGCGATCTTCGGGGTCGCGATCCTCCTCGGCTTCCTGTTGCTGTCGACCCAGGTGCTGGTGCACCTGTACGCGACCTCGATGGTCAGTGCGGTGGCCTTCGACACCGCGAGGCGGGCCGCGGCCGACGGTGCCAGCTGCGCCAGCATCGGTGCGGGCGACCGGGTGGTTCAGGCCCTCGGAACCTACGGCCAGCGCATCGAGCCACCCACGTGCGTGGACGACGGGGAGCAGACCGTGGTGACCATCAACGGGCCCACGCCGGCCAACCTCGTCGGGTCACTGGGCGGGCCGATGGGCATCGACCGGATCGAGCGCACCGCGCGGGTCCGCACGGAGGACTTCCACCCCGACCCGGCGGGCGAGCCGTGAGCCGGGTGGGGGACCGGCGCCCACCACGGTCGGACGAGGGCGGTTTCGTCGCGGGCGCCGAGGCGCTCGTCTTCGGCGTGCTCATCTTCGTGATCGGCACGCTCATCGTCGTCAACGCCTGGGGCGTCATCGACGCCAAGTTCGCCACCTCGGCCGCCGCCCGGGAGGCGGTGCGCGCCGCGGTGGAGTCCGACCCCGGCGACGACCTCACGGCACGGGCCGAACAGGCCGCCCGGAGCACCCTGGAGGGCTACGGGCGCGACGCAACCGGGTTCGGGCTCACCGCCCTGGGCGCCACCACCCTCGAGCGCTGTGCGGAGGTCGGCTTCGAGGTCGAGGTGACCGTGCCGGGGGTGATGCTGCTGGGCGACATGGCCCTGGGCCAGTTCCAGGTCTCCAGCAGCCACTACGAACTGGTCGAGCCCTACCGGTCCGGACTGAGCGTGGACGGTCCCGAGGCGGGGGTCAGCTGTGTCTTCTGAGTGGCTGGCCCGTCTGCGCTCCCAGCAGGGCAACACGCTGTTGCTGATGCCCGCGGCCGTGCTCGTGCTGTTCATCCTCGCCGCTGTCGCGGTCGACGCCGCGGTGCTCTTCCTCGGGCAGCGACGGGTGGCGGACCTCGCGGCCAGCGTCGCGCAGGACGCCGTGGCCGCCGTCGACGAGGCGAGCTTCTACGAGGACGACCTCGCCCTCGACCAGGGTCGCGGGCAGCAGCGTGGGGCGATGCTCAGCGCCACGCTGCCCCAGGACGACGCGCTGCTCGATCCGTCCTGTGGGGTCACCACCGGGCAGGGACACGACGGGCCCACGGCGGAGGTGCACTGCACCGCACGGGTGCGGTTCATCTTCGCGCCGGCCGTCGCCGGCGCCGAGCGGATGCGCGAGGTCGAGGCCCGCGAGACCGCCGTCGGACGCCAGCGCTGACCGCGCCGCCGCAGGCTGCCCTCCCGGCGGGCAGCCCTCCCGGCGGGTACTGCGCCGGCGAGTGCCGCCCCGGCGGGTGCCTCGCCCCGCAGCCGCGCCGGCGGGGGTGTGACGTGAGGCTTGCAGGGGTGCAAAGCTGACGTCACCGCGGGCGGAGTTGTGACGTCAGGCTTGCAGGATCGAAGCTCTGGCGTCGCAGCTGGTGGGGCGGTGACGTGGGGCTTGCGGGGGTGAGGGGCTGGCGTCGCAGCCGGTGCTGACCGGTGCTGACCGGTGCTGACCGGTGCTGGCCGGGCGGTCTGGGCGGGCCGGACGGCGTCAGAGACGCTCGTCGAGGGGGATCATGTCGACGAGGTCGCGCAGCTCCATCGCCACGTCGTGGACGAAGCGGTACATCGTGGCCTCGGCGAGCCGGTGCAGCAGCAGCTTGTCCGCGCCCGCGCCCAGCAGGCCCCCCGGCGGTTCGTAGCTGCCCTCGATCACCAGCTGGGTCAGGGGTGGGTCCAGGCTCACGGCGACGATGTCGAGCTGCGCCTGCAACGTCGGGAACAGCAGGCGTCCGTGCTGTGCCCGCCACCGGACCGGCACCGTGGAGCGGGTCAGCTCGGCGGGTTCGAACTCGCCGACCAGCACCTCGACGTCCTTGGACACCTCGAAGCCCCCGACGTTGACCCGCAGGGTGCGCGAGAGCTTGCCGGCCTCCTCGGCGACGTCGTCGGTGGCGTGCTGCAGCACCGCCTCGGCGTTCTCGGCGAACAGACGGCTGGCCAGGTCGAAGGGGACGTCGACGTACGCGTAGGCGTGCAGTTCCCGGTCCATGACCACCTCTCAGGTCGTTGCCCACGAGCCTAGGTGGGTTCAGCGGCGGAAGGTGGCGACGACCTCGATGTGATGGGTCATCGGGAACAGATCCAGCGGCTGTGCCGCCTGCAGCCGGTAGCCCGCCTCGGCCAACGCCTTGGTGTCCCGGGCCAGTGCCGCGGGGTCGCAGGCGACGTAGACGATCGCGGCGGGGGCCAGCGCCGCGAGGTCAGCGACCACCTCGGGGCCCGCGCCGACGCGCGGGGGGTCGAGCACGACCACGTCGGGCGGATCGCGGTCGTCGACCCCGCGGGCCCGGGCGACCATCTCGCCGACGGGTTCGGCCAGCACCGTGACCGCCAGACCCGCACGGGCGGCGTTGGCCTCGGCGAACGAGGCGGCGGGGGCGTGGCCCTCCACGGCGACGACCTCGGCCCCCGCGGCCGCCAGCGGGAGGGAGAACAGCCCGACCCCGGCGTACAGGTCCCATACGAGCGTCCCGGAGACCTCGCCGCAGGCGCCGAGCACCTCGGAGACCAGTGCCTCCGCACCCTCGTGGCTGACCTGGAAGAAGGAGGTCGCGTCGAAGTCCAGGGTGTGGCCCGCCACCGTCTCGGACAGGATCCCGTCGCCCCGCATGGTCACGAGTCGCCCGTCGGGCTGGGTGAGCAGGAGGTCGGAGGGCCCCTCGGGCAGCTCGAGCCCACCGGGCCCGGGCACGATCGTGATCGCCGACGTCCCCGACGACGGGTGTGCGCGGAAGGCGACCTCGTCGGCGCCGGTGTCGTCGCCGACCTCCTCGCGCACCGCCTGCGCGGCGGGGGTGAGCTTCGGGCAGACCGCCACCGGGACCACGTCGTGGGTGCCGGCGATGTGGAATCCCAGACGCCCGTCCTCGTCGGCGTGCATCCGGGCGTGGGTGCGGTAACCGAGGTCGGGGCCCACGGGACGGCACTCGGCGACCGGCGGGTCGGCCAGCCCCCCCAGGCGTTCGAGCTGTTCGCGCACCACCCGGGTCTTCAGGTGCCGCTGGGCATCCGGGTGCGCGTGCTGCAGGTCACAGCCCCCACAGCCGGGACGGCCCGGTCGCGGCGCGTGGGGGCACGGGGGCTCGACCCGGTCCGCGCTGGGCGTGAGGACCTCCAGCAGCTCGCCTCGGGCCCACCGCTTGCGGTCGTCGGTGACCCGCAACCGCACGGTCTCGCCCGGCAGCGTGTCGGGGACGAAGACGGCCTTGCCCTCCACCCGGGCGACGCCCTCACCGCCGTGGGTGAAGCCGTCGATCTCGGCGGTGAGTGGTTCGCGGGGAAGTGCTCGGCGGGGACTCACGAGGCCTCCAGGTCCAGCTCGCTCAGGGCGGTGACGGCGACATCGAGGTGGGCGGCGCCGCGTTCGGCGTAGGCGGTGGCGCGGCCGAGGTCCCCGGCATCACGGGTCAGCAGGGCCCAGGCCAGCGCGCGGGTGGCCTCGCCGGGCAGCTCGAAGACGTCGACCTCGAGGTCCTCGAGTGGCACGCTCGGGTCGGCGGTTGCCTCGACCAGTTCGACCATCCCGTCGGCGTCACGTTGCCACGACCCGAGATCGCCGGCGACCAGGTCCCGCAGCGCCTCGCGGACGTCGCCGCCCGCGGTACCACCGGCTTCGCGGGCGATCGTGAGCACCGCGGTGAGCTGGTCCTCGCGGTCGCTGCCCGCGCCCCGCTCGGGGGTCTGGACGGGGAACACCGCCGGCGATGCGTCGGGCTCGCCGATCAGAACCTCGATCGCCTCGTCGGCGGCCGTTCGGGCCGGCGCCAGGTCCTCTGCGCCCGATGCGGCGCCGAGCCGGTCGCGGGCCGTGACGAGGAGTCCGACCAGCGTCTCCACCTCGGCGATCAGGGTGTCGCGGGCGGGGTCGGGCTCTTCGGAACCCAGCGGGTTGTCGGCGGCCTCGCCCGGGCCGGCGGTGTCGTCCATCGGGTCCGCGCACGCCGTGAGCAGGAGCACGAGCAGCGCCCCGACCGCGCTCACGACCCGGTGGCTAGGCGGGAGGCCGGTCGTGGACGCGTGGACGTCGGCCGCACCCGGGGCACTCATGCGGTCCCACCCGTGGCGGCGATCCAACCGTCGCGCTCCCGGACCTGCCGCGGGATGAACCCGGCCTCGGTGAGCGGCCTCAGCGCCACGTCGCGGCGTTCGTCGGTGACGCCGCTGACGATCAGGTCCGAGGTCGTGGCCGCGACCAGTCCGGACGCCAGGGCGGCGACGGTGTCGGTGAGCAGGTTCGCGACGACGACCTCGCACGGTGCGTCGAGCGCGTCGACCCCGCCGTGGCGGACGTCCAGTTCGACACCGTTGCGTTCGGCGTTCTCCCGGGTGGCCTCGACCGCGTCGGCGTCCAGGTCGACCGCTACGGCACGGGCGCCGCGGCGGGCGGCCGCGATCGCCAGGACTCCCGAACCGCAGCCGATGTCGGCCAGGGTGCGGCCCTCGAGGTCGAGGCCGTCGAGGGCCTCGAGGCACAGAGCGGTTGTGGCGTGGTGGCCGCTGCCGAACGCCCGCCCCGGGTCCAGGACGAGCACCTCGTCGCCGGCGTCGGGTACGTGGTCGTCGGCCAGCCACGTGGGCACGACCACGAAGCGGCCGGCACGGACGGGGGCGACGGAGGCCTTCCATTCGGCCTGCCAGTCGCGGTCCGGCTCACGCTCCCAGACCCCGCCCCCGGGAACGCTGTCGGTCACCTCGTCGAACCACGCCACGAGTTCCCCGGAGCGTTCCCACACCCCGAGCGCACCGCAGGCCCACAGGCGGGCGGCCAGCGTGTCCGCGTCTTCGCCGTCGCAGGGCAGTACGAGGCGGTGGGTGGCGGCGGACGGCATCCACGGCTCCGGCTGGAAAGGGACAGAGTGCGGCCCCGTGCGACGGGGGGACACACGGGGCCGCGGCGACCGTAAAGGTCGCGAGGGCAGTGTACACGCCGCGTTCCGAGCGGTCGTTGCTTCGAGGCGCAACGACTGGTCGCTGAGCGCCGGTACCACGCCGGTAGCCTGCTGCGGGCGACGGCCGCACGGCGCCGTGGTCGTGAGGCCGGCGCGTCGCCCCCCCGACGCCGATCCCGTCGCACGCCGTGTCCGGTACCTCGTCGAGCCCCCGACCCCGTGAGCGCCCCCCGTGCCCCCTGCCGCCACCGCCTCGCCGGCGATCGCCGTCCGTGGACTGACCAAGTCCTACGGCGGCCTCACGGCGGTGGACGGCCTCGACCTGACCGTCGAACGTGGGGAGACCTTCGCGCTGCTCGGGCCGAACGGCGCCGGCAAGACCACGACCGTGGAGTGCTGCGAGGGCTACCGCCGGCCCGATGCCGGGCAGGTCGCCGTGCTCGGCCTCGACCCGCGGCGCGACGCCCGCCGGCTGCGTCCCCGGGTCGGGCTGATGCTGCAGGAGGGCGGCGTCTACCCGATGGCGCGTCCGGCGGAGATGCTGCGACTGTTCGCGGCCTTCCACCGCGATCCGCTGGACCCGGACGCGCTGCTCGAACGGGTCGGGCTCGACGGGTCCCGCGGCACCCGGTTTCGGGACCTGTCGGGCGGGCAGAAGCAGCGCCTCTCGCTCGCCCTGGCCGTGATCGGCCGGCCCGAGGTCGTCTTCCTCGACGAGCCCACGGCCAGCCTCGATCCGGTCGCCCGGCGCCTGACCTGGCAGCACATCCGCGAGCTGCGTGCGGAGGGCGTGACCGTGGTGCTCACGACCCACCTGCTGGACGAGGCCGAGGAATTGGCCGACCGGGTGGCCATCATCGACCACGGGCGGCTGGTCGCACTGGGCACGCCCGACGAGTTGACCCACACCTCCCGTGACGAGCTGGAGTTCAGCGCCCGACCGGGCCTGGATCTCGAACGGTTGTCCCAGAAGCTCGAGGCCCGGGTCGACGAGGACCGGCCGGGCCGCTACATCATCCACGCGCCCAACACCCCGGCCCTGGTCGAGCGTCTGGCCTCCTGGCTGGCCCGCGAGGACGTGGTGCTCGGGGAGCTCAAGGCCGGCAAGCGCAGCCTCGAGGACGTGTTCCTGCGGATCACGGCGGAGGAGAGCGCCCGTCGCGCCGAGGTCGACGAGGCCACGGAGCCGGCCCGATGAGCCCGAGGTCCACGGATACCCACGTGGCGTCCTCCCCGGCCGGCGCGCCCGACCGGCGCACCCCGGTGGTGCGCAGCGTCCTCGCCCAGGCGGCGATGGAGCTCCGGCTGCTGCTGCGCTCCGGGGAGAGCCTGTTGGTCACGCTCGGGATCCCGCTCGGGGTGCTGGTGTTCGTCTCCCTCGTGGACGTGCTGCCCACGGGGGAGGGTTCGCGGGTCGACTTCCTCGTCCCCGGGGTCCTGGCGATCTCGGTGACCGCGACCGGGCTGGTGGCCGTCGCGATCCAGACGGCTTTCGAGCGCAAGTACGGCGTGCTCAAGCGGCTCGGCGGCACCCCCCTGTCGCGGTCGGCCTTCCTGGTCGCCAAGGGGCTGGCCGTCGGGGCGATCCTGGTCGTGCAGACCGGGTTGGTCCTGGCCGTCGCGGTGGGGCTGCTCGGCTGGAGCGCGTCGGGCTCCGTGCTCGGAGGGCTGGCCGGCGTGCTGCTGGGCACGGTCACCTTCACCGCCATCGGGCTGCTGATGGCCGGGGCGCTGCGCGCGGAGGCGACCCTGGCGCTGTCCAACGCTCTGTTCCTGGTCCTGATGGTGATCAGCGGCATCACCTTCGACGCCGGTGCGCTGCCCGACGGCCTCGCCGCCCTGGGCCGGGCGCTGCCGGCGGGTGCGCTCGGCGAGGTCCTGCGTGCGGCGCTCATCGACGGGCGCACGGCGGTCGGTGACGTGCTGGTGGTCGCGGGCTGGGGTGCGGCCGCGGTCGTCCTCTCGGCGCGCTGGTTCCGTTGGGATCCGTGAGCCGCCGGGTACCGGTGGCGCCGGGCCCGGGTTGGGTTCGACCCCGGCCGAACGGCTACTCTCCGCTGGCCAGTGGGCCGTGACGTGTGGTCCGCCGGCGCCGAGACGTTCCGTTCCCCGCAGGTGGGGGCGGGGAGACGCTCCAGAGCGGTGGCCGGGCCACGTCGGCGCCCGCCCGAGAACCCCGGCGAGGCGGTGCCTCGCACCACGTGGAGTGGGCAACATGGCCGGTCCCACCGGGTGCCCGGCGGCAGAGTCCAAAGACCAGACAGGAGACGCCACGTTGCGCGACAGGACCTCCTCGGGAGTCCCGACGCGTCGTCGTCGGACGCCCAAGACCATCGTCCTCGGGCTCGGGCTGGCGCTGCTGCTCTCCGCGTGTGCGGGTGAGCAGAGTGCGATGCACCCCGCCGGCCCCTACGCCCAGGGTCCCCACGACCTGATCGTGCCCGTGTTGTGGATCGCACTGGCCGTGTTCATCCTGGTCCAGGGCCTGATCATCTTCGCGATCGTGCGTTTCCGGCAGCGCAAGGACGAGCCGGAGGATGAGCTGCCGCTGCAGGTGCACGGCAACACGCGACTGGAGATCGTCTGGACGATCATCCCGGCGGTGATCCTCGCGGCCATCGCGGTGCCCACCGTGCAGGGCATCTTCGAGCAGATGAACGAGCCGGACGACCCCGACACCCTCACCGTCGAGGTGATCGGCCACCGGTGGTGGTGGGAGTACTACTACCCCGATTTCGACATCTACTCCGCCAATGAACTGGTCATGCCGGTCGACGTGCCGGTCCGCCTCGAGCTCACCGCCGCCGACCCGGGTCGCAGCGCGGAGCAGGGCGTCATCCACTCCTACTGGGTGCCCGCGCTCGCCGGCAAGCAGGACGCCGTGCCGGGACAGGTCACCCACCTCAACCTCCAGGCCGACGAGGCCGGTACCTACCTCGGCCAGTGCGCGGAGTACTGCGGGCTGTCCCACGTCAACATGCGCAACCGTGCCGTGGCGATGGACCAGGCCGACTTCGACACCTGGGTGGAACAGCAGACGACCCCGGCCGAGGAGCCCGACCAGGGCACCGACGCCTTCGAGGGACGCGAGGCCTTCCAGAACAGTTGCGCCGCCTGTCACCAGGTCTGGGAGGGCGACGGTGACCGCGCGCCCAACATCGGCCCCGACCTCACGCATCTGATGAGCCGTGAGACGTTCGCGGGCGGCATCTTCGAGTTGAACGAAGAGAACCTGCGTGAGTGGCTCGAGGACCCGCCGGCGATGAAGGCGATGCAGCCCGAGCGCGGTATCGGCATGCCCAACCTCGATCTCACCGAAGGTGAGATCGACGCACTGGTCGCCTACATGATGGCGCTGGACCCCGAGGACAGCTAAACGACTGCGGCTGCGGCCCGTTCCACCGGCCGCGCTTGTAGGAGAGGACCGACAACCATGGCGAGCGCCGACACCGCAAAGCGGAGCATGTTCTCGCGCCCCACGGCCGAGACCGGCTGGACCAGTTGGCTGACCACCACCGACCACAAGAAGATCGGGATCCTGTACTTCTGGACCACGATGGTCTTCTTCTTCCTCGGCGGCATCGAGGCGGGCGTCGTGCGGGCCCAGCTCGCGCAGGCCGACACCGCGCTGGTCACCGAAGAGATCTACAACCAGATGTTCACCATGCACGGCATCACCATGGTGTTCCTGGTCGTCATGCCGCTGTCGGCCGCGTTCTTCAACTACCTCATCCCGCTGCAGGTCGGGGCACGCGACGTCGCCTTCCCCCGGTTGAACGCCTTCAGCTACTGGGTCTACCTCTTCGGTGGCATCTTCCTCTACTCGAGCTTCCTCCTCGGCGGCGCCCCCAATGCCGCGTGGGTCGCCTACGTCCCGCTGTCGACCGACGCCGTGTCCAACATGGGCTTCTACGCAATCGGACTGCAGATCGTCGGTCTGTCGTCGCTGGCGGCCGCGGTCAACTTCATCGTCACGATCCTGAACATGCGTGCGCCGGGGCTGACCTTCATGCGCCTGCCGATGTTCATCTGGATGTCGCTGGTCACCAACTTCCTGCTGCTGTTCGCCATCCCGATCATCGCGGTCGCGCTGTTCATGCTGCAGTTCGACACCCTCTACGGCGCACAGTTCTTCCAGCCCGCCACCGGCGGTGATCCGATCCTGTGGCAGCACCTGTTCTGGCTCTTCGGGCATCCCGAGGTCTACATCATGATCCTCCCCGCGATGGGGATCGTCTCGGAGATCCTGCCGACCTTCTCCCGCAAGCCGTTGTTCGGCTACGCCGCGGTGGCCTTCGCCGGCGCCGCCATCGGGTTCATCGGGTTCGGCGTGTGGGCCCACCACATGTTCACTTCGGCGATCGGTCCGGTCGCCCGCTCCGCCTTCGCCCTGTCGACGATGTTCATCGCCGTGCCCACCGGTATCAAGATCTTCAACTGGGTGTTCACGATGTGGGGCGGCAAGCTGCGCTTCAACACCGCGATGCTGTTCGCGGTCGGGTTCGTGTCGATGTTCACCATCGGCGGGCTGTCCGGCGTCATGCACGCGATCGTGCCGCACAACACCCAGCAGCACGACACCTACTTCGTGGTCGCCCACTTCCACTACGTGCTCTTCGGCGGCGCGCTCTTCGGCCTGATCGGCGGGATCTACTACTGGTTCCCGAAGGTCACCGGCAAGCTCATGAACGAGAAGATGGGCAAGCTCCACTTCTGGACCTGGCTCATCGGGTTCAACCTCACCTTCGGGCCCATGCACATGTCCGGCCTGTTGGGTCAGCCACGGCGGACCGCCATCCTGCCCGGCGACCTCGGCGGAACGGTGGAGGTCTACAACCTGGTCTCCACCATCGGCTACGTCGTCCTGATCGGCTCCGCGCTGGTCTTCCTGGTCAACCTGATCAAGAGCATCAAGGGGGGACCGCCCTCGGGCCTCGACCCGTGGGACGCGCGCACGATCGAGTGGCTGACCGACTCGCCGCCCAAGCACTACAACTTCGCCACCATCCCGACCGTGACCCACCGCGACGAGTTCTGGCACCGCAAGTACGCCGAGGACGAGAGCGGCAAGCTCGTGGCGGTGCCGGCGGGTGGGTCCGAGGACCACGACGGGGCCGTGCGTGACTCCGAGGCCGAGGCCGAGGAGCACATCCACATGCCCGACCCTTCGTACTGGCCGCTGGTGATGACCTCCGGGATGCTCCCGGTGGGCTACGCCCTGCTCTTCGCCAGCCCCTTGCTCGGGATCATCGGCGTCCTGTGGATGCTGATCGGGATGTTCGGCTGGATCATCGAACCGGTCGCCGAGGGCGACGACGACGAACCCGCCCACGCACCCGGGACCGTGCCCGCCCACCACTGACCCACGACGAACGCCCGTCCCGCCGCGACGCCGGCCGGTGACCTAAGACGAGGGAGACACCACGTGACCGCAGGTGCACACGAGACCACACTCGGTCTCGACCACCGCAAGCTCGGGATGTGGACCTTTCTGGGCTCGGAGTTCCTGTTCTTCGGGGGCTTCATCGCCGCCTACCTCCTGTATCTCGATGCGACCGCGGGCGGCCCGGGCGTCGACATCTACGACATCCCCTTCACCACGATCAGCTCGTTCGTGCTGTTGATGTCGTCGTTGACGATGGTGCTGGCCCACCACGCCCACACCCAGGGGGACATGCGCCGGATGCGGATGTGGATCCTGGCGACCGCCGGACAGGGTGCGATCTTCCTCGGCGGGCAGGTCTTCGAGTTCAACGTCTTCTACCGCGAGGGTCTGAACTTCACCGAGAGCCCGTTCGCCTCGGCGTTCTACGTGCTCACCGGCTTCCACGGGGTCCACGTCTTCATCGGGATCCTGATGCTTCTGAGCCTGTACGCGCTGACGATGACCGGGAAGGTCAAGCCCGGCCAGCCGCTGAAGACGGAGATGATCGGCCTGTACTGGCACTTCGTCGACATCATCTGGGTGCTGATCTTCGGTGTGGTCTACCTGATCCCCGAACTGACCGTGTTGGACTAGCCGCCGAACAGGCCGACGGCGACGAGCAGGCACAGGAGAACAGATGAGCGCCAATCCGCAGACGGGGACCCCGGCCGGGGCCGCGGAGGAGCAAGACGACCACGCCGACCACCCCGGGCCGCGCGAGTACGTCAAGATCGCCCTGATCCTCGCCGTGCTCACCGCGTTGGAGTACTCCACCTACGTGTTCGACTTCGGCGCCCTGGGCGTCCCGCTGCTGGTCGTGCTGATCATCATCAAGTTCGTCTATGTGGCCAGCTGGTTCATGCACCTGAAGTTCGACGCGAAGATCTTCAGCCAGATGATGTACCTGGGCCTCTTCCTGGCCCTCACCCTCTACGTCCTCGCGCTCGTCATCATGCTCTTCGCGAGTGCCACCGGCGTCGAGTGACACCCGCCGGCTCGTACAGCGACCCGCCGCCATACCCGCCCGGACAACCACGAGGTCCCCACGCGATGCAGACCGACTTCCGAAACCGCGTCTTCCTGCCGGTCCTGCTGCCGCTGTTGATTCTGCTGGGCATGGCCGCCTTCATCGGCGTCTTCGCACTCACGCTGCTCTACAGCACCCACGAGGCGTCCCTCATGCTGGCGGCCGTCGCGGCCGGCGGCATCCTGTTCGTGATCAGCCTCGCCGCCTCGCAGGACAAGCTCGACCCCGTGCGTCGTGGCGTGTTGGGTGTGGCCGTCCTCGTGCCGTTCCTGATCGGAGGCGCCTACGCGGCGGGCCTCATCGGCGACATCGGCGACGAGGAGCGGATGATCAACGTCGAGCCCCCGGCCGAGGCGCCCGAGGATGCGATCCTCGCCGCGGAGAACGACCAGGAGTTCTGCCTGCCGAGCAACGGCGACTGCGAACCGACCGAGTTCTGGAGCGTCGCCGCCCAGGACGAAGCGCAGTTCATCTACCTCTTCGAGAACCGCGACGACGCTGCACCCCACAACCTGTCGATCCGTGAGCTCGAGGGCGACCGCGACGACCCCCAGCCAGGCGAGGTCATCCACGAGGGCGAGCTGCTGACCAGCGTCGGGGAAGTGACCGAGAACGTCGAGCCCGGGCTCGAGCCGGGCGACTACTACTTCGTCTGCGACGTCCACGCCTCGACCATGACCGGGGTCCTCGAGGTCACCGACAACGGTGGCGAAGACAACGGGGACGACGCCGGGGAAGCCTGAACCCCGGCCTGACCACCGGCGTGTGACGTCAGCCGTACGGCCGTGCACGGTTGACGTCTCCGGTCGGCGGGGTGTGACGTCAGCCGTACGGCCGTGCACGGTTGACGTCTCCGGTCGGCGGGGTGTGACGGCCGCCGTTCGGCCGTGCACGGTTGACGTCTCCGGTCGGCGGGGTGTGACGTCAGCCGTTCGGCCGTGCACGCTTGACGTCTCCGGCCGGTGGGTTGTGACGGCCGCCGTTCGGCCTTGCACGGTTGACGTCTCCGGCCCAGCCTGGCGGGCGGGGTGTGACGTCAGCTGTTCGGCCTTGCACGGTTGACGTCTCCGCACCAGCCCGCGCCCCAGCCGTGAGGCCAGCCGGCCGGTCACTGCGGCTGGAGTTCGTTCTCCTCGGGCGCCGCGGTCACCGGGTCGTCCGGCGCCCCCGGGCCGCTGCGGGCACGGGCCCAGACCATGGCGGTGGCGGTCCACACCAGGGCAGCGCCGAGGATGTGCAGCGCCACGAGTGTCTCGGGGATCCCGGTGGCGTACTGCGTGTAGCCGATGGCCCCCTGGAGCAACTGCAGCCCGAGGAGGGCGCGCACGGCAGCGCGCAGCCGCGCCGGCCCCTCCCAGGTGATCGCGACCAGTGCCACGGTGAGCCCCACGAACAGCCAGACCAGGTCGGCGTGGGCGAGCGCGAGAATGCGGATGTCGGCGGCCAGGCGCGGGGTGGAGGGGTCACCGGCGTGGGGCCCGGCGCCCGTGACCAGCGTCCCGGCGACCAGGACCAGCGCGCCGACGACTGCAAGGGCCGTGGTGGCCCAACGCAGGCCGGGACGGACCGGTGGAATGCGGGTCGGGCGGTTGGCCCACTCGTGGACGAGGACCGCGACGCCGATCAGCACCATCGAGAGCAGGAAGTGTGCGGCGACGGTCCAGGGCGTGAGCCCGAGCAGGACGGTGATGCCGCCCATGACCGCCTGGGTGAGGACCCCGATCGGGAGCAGCCACGCCAGCCGCAGCAGCCCGTCCGGGTGTGCCGCGCGCTGTCGGCGGAGTTCCCACACCACGGCCACGGCCGCGGCCAGCACGACGAACGTCAGCAGTCGGTTGCCGAACTCGATCGCCGTCTGCCACCCGGCGTGTGCCCCGCCCGGTCGGGGGACGAAGCTCTCTTCGTCGCACCGGGGCCACGTGGGACACCCGAGTCCGGAGCCGGTGACCCGCACGAGCCCACCACTGAAGACGATGAGCACGTTCGTCGCGAGGGCGGCGAACGTGAAACGACGCAGGCGGCGACGGTCGGGAGTGGGGCGGGACGAGGGCATGGGGGGACGATACCTCTTGGGTCGTTCGTGGCGTGGCTCGGACGGGCCCCTGAGCGGGGGCGGTCCCCGTCCGCGGTCGCGACCCACCGCCCGGTCCGCATACCATCAGGCATCGTCATCCGTCCCCCGTCCAAGGTTCACGCGTGGCCGTCACCGAAGGCCCCCGCACGGTGGCCGTGGCGCCGTCGACGCACCGTCGTCGCGGGTTGGTCCTGCTCGCGATCGCGGTGTTCAACGTGTGGTTGTGGGGGACGCGTATCCGCAACCTGATCGCCTCGTCCGGCGAGTTCTCCGCGGCGTTCGTGGGGGTCCACGCGGTGCTGTACGGGACCTCGCTCCTGCTCGCCGGTGTGCTGGCCGTCTTGGGCTGGCGCATGTGGCGTGAGGGCCGCGAGGAGTCGGCCCCGTGAGCGGCGAGGACGAGGTGCAGCGGCAGCGTTCGACGGTGGCGGGTGAGGCCGAGGCGCCCGAGGCCGAGGCGCCCACGACCGGCCCGACCGCGTCGGCCCCGGCCTCCTCCGCCGGGTCCCCCGACCTGGCGGGCGGGGACGCGGTCGGCCCCATGCATTCGGCCGGCCGCTACGAACGCCGCAGCGGTGGGACCGTCGACAGGGTGCGCCGCTACGTCCTGGTCACCAAGCCGCGCATCATCGAACTGCTGCTGGTCACGACCGTCCCGGCGATGGTCGTCGCGGCGGGCGGCTGGCCGGGGACCTGGCTCGTGGTCGCGACGCTCGTGGGCGGGACGTTGGGGGCCGCCAGCGCCAACGCGCTCAACAACTACGTGGACCGCGACGTCGACCGGCTGATGGCCAGGACGAGCGGTCGCCCGACGGCCCGCGACGAGGTCAGCCCGCGGGGCGCGCTCGTGCTCGGGGTGCTGCTCGGCATCGCCGGGTTCGTCTGGCTGGTGGCGTTCGTCAACCTCGTCGCGGCCCTGCTGGTGACGGCGGCGATCTTCTTCTACGTCTTCGTCTACACGATCGGCCTCAAGCGCCGAACCAGCCAGGCGGTGGTGATCGGCGGTGCCGCGGGTTGCGTGCCGGTGTTGACGGGGTGGGCCGCGGTGACCGGTGGCTCGCTGGCCGACCCCCGACCGTGGCTGCTGTTCGCGATCGTGTTCTGGTGGACCCCGCCCCACTTCTGGGCGCTCGCGATGAAGTACCGGGAGGACTACGCGCGGGCGGGCCTGCCGATGCTCCCGGTCACGCACGGCAACGAGGAGACCACGCGGCACATCCTGCTCTACAGCTGGCTGCTGTTGTCGATCGTGTTGCTCTACGTGGCGGGGGCCGGCGCCGGCTGGCTGTTCACGGTCGTGGCCGTCGGGTTGACGGTGGGGTGGCTGGTGCTGGCCCACCGGCTACGGCGTGAGCGCACCGTGCCCAGCGCGATGAAGCTGTTCCACTACTCCACGATCTACCTCGCGCTGGTGTTCGTGGCGGCAGCGGTCGACGCGGTGCTGTAGCTGGGCGAGGCCCGCCGCAGGGACCGTCGGGGCCCGCGGCCTACAGCAGCTGGGCGAGGGTGACGGCGAGCCCACCGATGCCGAAGGTGGCGGTGGCCGTGGCGATGATCACCGCGCGGGTCTGGCCCGAAACCGCGGTCACCAGCTCCCCGCGGAAGGCCGCCAGCAGCTCGCTGCGCAGTCCGTCGATGCGGTCATCGATGCGCTGTTCGAGATGGTCGAAGCGTTCGTCCACATGGTCGAAGCGCTGGTCGACGAGTTCGAAACGGTGGTCGATCTCCGCGAACCGCTGGTCGATGTCGGTGAACCGCTGGTCGAACTCCCGCAGATCGGCACGCGTCGCCGGCTCCCGGCCCGGGGACGGCAGAAGCTCGTACATGGTCGCGGTGGCCTCCGGCCCCAGGACGGCGACCAGCCCCTCGTAGAGCTCGCTGCGCCGTCGTTCGTCGATCGCCATCGTTCCACCTCCCAGGGCCGCCCGCAACGCCGGGCCGGACCGTACGCGCGCCACCGGCGGCGCCGCGGGACAGGATCGCCGCGGCCTGTGGACCCCCGTCGTATCGGTGTGGGGAACGTGGTCCGTGGTTGATACGATTTCGCCTCGTTCGTTCCGTTCGGGACGGGCGGGCCGAGTCGTCGAGGCAGGAGTCAGCCGTGGGTCGCAAGGTGTTCGTCGTCGGTGTGGGGATGACCAAGTTCGAGAAGCCCGGGGCCCGCGAGGGCTGGGACTATCCGGACATGGCCAAGGAGTCGGGCACCAAGGCGCTCGAGGACGCCGGCATTCCCTACGAGACCGTCGAACAGGCCTGCGTGGGCTACGTCTACGGCGAGTCGACCGCCGGGCAGCGCGCGATCTACCAGCTCGGCCTGACCGGCATCCCGGTCTACAACGTCAACAACAACTGCTCCACGGGCTCCACCGCGCTGATGATGGCCAAGCAGTTCGTCGAGGGCGGACTGGCCGAATGCACCCTGGCGCTGGGCTTCGAGAAGATGAAGTCCGGCTCGCTGAAGGGTGCCGGGTTCGATGACCGCGCCAATCCGATGGACCGGCACTTCACCAAGATGATGGAGGTGCGCGGGTTCGAGGAGTCGCCGCCGGCGCCACAGATCTTCGGCAACGCCGGCCGTGAGCACATGGAGCGCTACGGCTCGACCCCGGAGCAGTTCGCCAAGATCGGCGAGAAGAACCACCGCCACTCCCAGAACAACCCCTACGCGCAGTTCCAGGACGTCTACTCGCTCGAGGAGATCCAGGCCGCACGCATGGTCCACGACCCGCTGACCAAGCTTCAGTGCTCGCCCACCTCCGACGGGTCCGCCGCCGCGGTGCTGTGCAGCGAGGACTTCGTGCGTGAGCACGGCCTGCAGGACCAGGCGATCGAGATCGCCGGACAGGCCATGGTCACCGACACGCCCGCGACCTTCGACGGCTCGATGATCCACCTCGTCGGCGCCGACATGAGCCGCAAGGCCGGCGAGCAGGTCTTCGCGCAGTCCGGCCTGAGCATCGACGATGTCGACGTCATCGAGCTCCACGACTGCTTCTCCACCAACGAGCTGCTGACCTACGAGGCCCTCGGCCTGGCCGAGGAGGGCAAGGGCGGCGACCTGGTCGACGCCGACGCCACCACCTACGGCGGCAAGGTCGTGGTCAACCCCTCCGGCGGACTGATCTCCAAGGGGCACCCGCTGGGGGCCACGGGTCTGGCGCAGTGCTCGGAGATCACCTGGCAGCTGCGCGGCACGGCGGACGCCCGTCAGGTCGAGAACGCCGGCGTGGGCCTGCAGCACAACATCGGTCTCGGCGGCGCCGCCGTGGTCACGCTGTACAAGCAGCCCAGCTTCTGATCGCGCCGCCGCCCCGTGCGCCGCGAGCGCGGGGCGGCTCTGCTGCGCCCCACGTCTGGGGCGACTCTGCTGCGCCCCACGTCTGGGGCGACTCTGGTGCGCCCCACGTCCGGGGCGACTCCGCTACGCCAGGTCGGGGCTTTTGCCTCTGGCCGCACCGAACCGGTCGTGGTGCACTCTCACGGAGGGGTCGGAGCGAGGCGGAGCCATGAACGACCTGAACCGGGAGCGCGACACCATCCAGTCGCG
>SLRZ01000284.1 GCA_007130695.1 Nitriliruptoraceae bacterium | reverse complement strand
CTTCTTCTGGAGGTACCGTCACTCTCGCTTCTTCCCTCCTGAAAGCGGTTTACGACCCGAAGGCCTTCTTCCCGCACGCGGCATGGCTGCATCAGGCTTTCGCCCATTGTGCAAGATTCTCTACTGCTGCCTCCCGTAGGAGTCTGGGCCGTGTCTCAGTCCCAGTGTGGCTGTCCGAGCTCTCACTCCAGCTACGCGTCGAAGCCTTGGTGAGCCGTTACCTCACCAACTAGCTGATACGCCGCGAGGCCGTCCAATGCCGCCTGAACTTTCCTACCAAGACCATGCGGTCTCGGTAGAACATCCGGTATTAGCCCGAGTTTCCTCGGGTTATCCCGGAGCATTGGGTAGGTTCCTCACGTGTTACTCACCCGTTCGCCGGTTTCCACGAACCCGAAGGTTCGCTTCGTCCCTCGACTTGCATGTATTAAACCTGCCGCCAGCGTTCGTCCTGAGCCAGGATCAAACTCTCCGTTGAGAGATCGAAAAACACTTGACGTGCTAAACGATACAAAACAACGAAGGCTCGAGAGCCACCACGACGTCCGAAGACGTCTTGATGACCTGATCCCTCATCGATTATGGGGTTACATTAAAACTCGTTGGCCTTTCAACGCCACGAAGGCGTATCCCAGCCGACGGGATGCACCGAGGTTTCCCTCAGTGCTGTGTCACTGGCTTTTGGCACCCTGTGCAGTTCTCAAGGAGCGGAGTCACGGTCCAGCCGGGTTCCGCCACGATCCGGCGAAAACTTCTTCGTCGGGTGGTCGGCTTCCGGTGGGACACCGCTTATTGCGGCCCGGCCGCTTGCCGAGCGGAGCTGAACGCTACCAGGCTCGGTTTGGGCCGTGCAAACCCGGCCGGCGGAGAAACCGCCTGCCGGGCGGAACGAGAACGGTATCTCGTCGTGGTCTTGCTGTCAACCGTGCGGCCCGGGGGCAGCTCGAACGCGCCCGAAGGGCTCGCTCGCGGTCGTGTTGCGAAAGGAACTCGCTCCGAGTGGAGCGTTTCAGGGACTGGGCTCCGAAGAGTCCTTGGCGTCCGGTCCGGGTGAACCCGGTCGGTCGCTGTCCGCTGTGCGTAAGGTAGCCACCTCTGCGCGGTTGCGCAAAACCACGGCCCCGATCGGGTCCCCCGGTCGTGCTCCCGAAGGGCTTCAGGGGGCTCCAGAAAGGCTCCAAGGGGCCCCCAAAGGGCTCCAGGGGCTCGCCGGAGGGCTTCAGTGGAATTCGACGGTCTTCTGCCGGCACTGCACAACCGCCCCAGCAACCACCCCCTGCCGATCCATCGGTAGCGAGGAGGCAAGGGGGTGAGGGTCGGTCTCAGCCGGCGTCGCGGGCCTGTGGCTCGCAGATGCGGCAGGGCGCCAGGCCGCGGTCGACGGCGGCCTCGGTCGCCATCGGCTGCAGGTCACTGCGCCCCTCGACCAGATTGCAGTCGGGCAGGTGGTAGGTGGTGCGCCCGGCCACGACGGCTGACCCGTCGGTGGGCACGGCGGTCGGACCCGCGCCCGACAGCCCGGCGGCGGCCACCCGCTCCCCCACCTCGTCGAGCTTGGCGACCACCATGGCGGTGTTCTTGCGCAACTCCTGGACCAGCGCGAGCAACAGGCCGGTCATGACCAGGCCGATGCCGGCCACGCCCCCGGAGATGAGGTACGGCAGCTGACCGGGAACCCGGTCGAGACTCGCCGCGCCGTTCCACCCGAGCACGATGAGCAGGAATCCCACCGCGGCCAGGCCGACGGCGAGCTGGATGGTGTACTTCGAACCGTTCATCGTCACGTGCTCCGTCGGTCGAGGTCTGGTCCCATCCCCTCTTGCACAGGTTCCACGCGTGGCCGCGTGGTTCCTGCCTGGGCGCACCGGACGGCCGCCACCAGCACGGGCGCGTCCCTGCGCCCGTCACTCTCTTCCAACGAGCGAGGGTCGCGAGAGCAACGCGACCGTCCGCTGCCTCCTCCGGGCGTCAGCCCATCAGGGTCTGGCTGACCAGTGCCCGGTCACTGAGCTCCTCGCCGTGCAGCTCACGGATGATCGTGCCCTGCTCCATCACGATGGCCACGTCGGCGACATCGAGGGCCCCGACGTTCTGCTCGATCATCAGCACCGTGACGCCGTCCTCGTTGATCTGCTCGATGATCGAGAACACCTGGCTGACGATGACGGGGGCGAGCCCCATGGACGCCTCGTCGATGATCAGCAGACGTGGCTTGGCCATCAGCCCCCGGGCGATCGCGAGCATCTGCTGCTCACCACCCGACAGGGTGCCGGCCTTCTGGGCGAGTCGTTCCCGGAGGCGGGGGAAGTACTCCAGCACCTGCTCACGCTGCTGGGCGACCCAGTCGGTGTCCTTGCGCTGCTGCCAGGCACCGATCTGCAGGTTGCGCTCGACGGAGAGGTCGGGGAAGACACGTCGGCCCTCGGGGACCATCACGACACCGGCGTCGACCGACTTCTTGATCCCCCAACCGGCGATGTCCTGGCCGTCGAGTTCGATCGATCCGTCCCAGACGCCCAACGATCCGCAGATGTTGGTGGCGGTGGTGGTCTTGCCGGCACCGTTGAGGCCGAGCAGCACCGCCGTGGAACCCCGTTCGATGTCGAAGTCGACCCCGTGGAGGACGGGCAGGTTGCCGTAGCCCGACCGCAGTCCACGGATGCGCAGCATGACGTCGCCGGGTTCGCGGTGGCCGTTGCCCGCGGCCGAGGAGCGGTCCACGCCTTGCGGCGGCGCGACGACCGAGGCCATCTGCGAGCCGCCACCATTGTCGTCGGTGGAGATGCGCACGGTCCCGTCGCCGGCCCCGTCGTCTCCGGCGGATGCCGCCGGCAACTGGGTGGTCGGTGCCGCCGCAACCGGCATCTCGGTGGTCGCGTCCGCGTCCGGCCCCATCGGGGCCTGGTCGGCACCGGAGGACGTGGCGTCCCCGACGGGGCCGGCGTCGTACGCGTAGCCGTCCTCACCGAGCTCGTAGCGGTGTCCGGCGTGGTGGAAGAATTCGGTGCCGTCGTCGTCGACGTACCACTCGACGTGGTCGAGTTCGACGGCCTCTTCGTCCTCTGACACGGGTGACCTCCTCAGGCCAGCGTCGCCGCGCCCTCACCGAGGTAGGCCTCGGCGACGTCGCGGTTCTGGCGGATGGCCTCGGGCTTGCCCTCGGCCAGCAGGCGTCCGAAGTTGAGCACGTAGATGTAGTCGCACACCCGCAGCATGAACGGGACGTGGTGTTCGATGACCACGATCGTCAGCGACAGGTCGCGGCGCATCTCCAACAGGCGCTGACCGAACTCGTCACTCTCCTCGGGGCCGAGGCCGGCCAGCGGTTCATCGAGCATCAGCACGTCGGGATCGGTCCCCAGGACGGCGGCGACCTCCACCTGCTTGAGCATCCCGTAGGACAGCCCGGAGGGCTTCTCGTCGGCGAGGTGGGTCAGCCCCATGTAGTCGAGGACCTCGTAGGCGCGCGAGCGCAGGACCTTCTCCTCCTCGAGCGTCCACGGCATCCCGGTCAGGCCGGAGAACAGGCCGTACTTGACCTTCCGGTGCTGGGCGACCATGACGTTCTCCAGCACCGTGAAGGAGCGGACGAGTCCGACGTGCTGGAAGGTCCGGCCCACCCCCTGGATGGTGCGCTGATCCGGGCGCAGGTCGGTGACGCGTTCACCGCGGATGAACACGTCACCCTCGGTGGGCGTGTAGAAGCCCGTGATGCAGTTGAAGAAGGTCGTCTTGCCGGCGCCGTTGGGGCCGATGAGTCCGACGATCTCGTTGTCGTTGACCTCGAAGTTCACGTCGGCGAGGGCCTGCAGCCCGCCGAAGCGGATCGAGACCGCACGTGCGCTAAGGACGGGCATCGCTACCTCCTGCCTCCACGGCGCCGCTGTCGTCGCCACCGGCGGACCTGAACGGCTTGAAACTCAGCCAGCGGAAGGGGCCGGCGAGCAGTTGTGCGATCCCGCCCCGAAACCACAGGAGCACGATCAGCACGAGCAGCGCGCCGACGAGCCCTGCGGCACCACCGTCGAGGGGGAAGCCCCAGTTGGCCTCCGCCACGTCGAGGAAGAACGGCAGGATGCCGAGCAGCACCGCGCCCACGACCACACCGGGCCGGGAACCGGCACCACCGATGACCGCCATGAAGAGGAACAGCAGCGACAGCTGGAAATCGAACGTGATCGGCGAGACCAACTGCTCGATCCCGGCGAACAGGCCGCCGGCGAGCCCGGCGATCGCGCCGGAGAGCACGAAGGCCAGCAGCTTGTGGGCGGTGACGTTGATGCCCCAGGAGGCCGCCACCTTCTCCGAGTCACGCAGGGCCTGGATCGCGCGGCCGGCTCGGGAACTGGTCAAGCGCCAGTCGAGGACCCAGACGAGCGCGAGCGCACCGAGGCACACGTACGCATAGGCCTCGTCGCCCATCGCCCACTCGGGCCGATCGGCGGGCATCCCGGCCCCGCCCCGGCTGATCGGTCCCAGGGGGAAGATCACGAACTGGGCGAACAGGCCGTAGGCGAGCGTGACCAGCGCCAGGTAGAGCCCCTTCACCCGCAGGGCCACGAAGCCGAGGATCAGCGCCGCGAGGCCGCCCACGACGATGGCGATCGCCTGGGCGAAGATCCACGGCAGCCCGACGTTGGTGATCACGATGCCGGCGGTGAAGGCGCCCACCCCCATGAACGCCGAATGGCCGAGGGAGATCTGGCCCGTGTAGCCGATCAGGATGTTGAGGCTCAGCGCGACGATCACGAACGTGACCACGCGCGTGAGGATGTTGACCTGGATGTCGGGCATCAGCAGCGGTGTCGAGGCCACGAAGGCGATCAGTACCGCCAGGACCGCGAACCGGGCGATCATCCCGGCAGGGCCCGGCCGCCACCGACGGGGCGGCTCGGTGGGGCCGCCCTGGTGCGTGGAGGGCTGGGCGGGGGCGAGGGTCTCGGCCATCTTCAGGCGTCCTTCCCGAGCAGGCCCGTCGGACGGACCGCCAGCACGATCAGCAGCACGAGGAACGACGCCGCGATGGGCGCGTTCGGGACGTACGCGTCGAGCTGGTAGCCGGTGACGAGCTGTTGCGCCGCCGCGACGGTGAGGCCGAGCAGCAGTGCACCAACCACGGCTCCGGTCATGGAGGTGATCCCGCCGAGGACGGCGCCGGTGAAGGCGGGGATGAGATAGTCGGTGGTCATGAACCCGGGCTCGATGCCGCGGAAGATGCCCCCCGCGAGCAGCCCGGCCACCCCTCCGAGCGCGCCGGCGGTGCCCCAGGCCAGCGACGACATCGCCTTCGGTGAGACACCGTAGAGCGAAGCGGCGTAGGGCTCCTGGGCGGAGGCGAGCAGCGCCACACCCAACGGGGTGCGGAACAGGCCGGCCAGCAGCACCGCGACCGTGACCAGCACGACCGTGATGAAGACCTCCTGGTAGCTGATCTGCGTGCCGAACAGTGGGAACGCGTTGCCCTCGATGATGCGCGGGAAGGTCCGCCGAGGCCCGAACACCACGAACTGGATGCCCTGCAGCAGCACGAAGATCGCCGCGGTCGCCACGAGGCTCGCGAAGGCCGAGTTCAGCCGGCGGATGATGAACAGGTTGATCGCCACCGCCAGGCCGGCACCGACGATCACGGCCACGAGCGCCATGCCGACCATGTAGGTCACCGTGACCTCGTCGGGGTTGACGTCCCGGCCGAGATTGCCACCGATGAGGATGGCGACGATGACGTAGGCCGCGGTGCTGCCGAACTCCCCCTGGGCGAAGTTCAGGACCCGTGTGGAGGTGTAGATCAGCGCGAGGCCGAGACCCACGAGGGCATAGACCGCCCCCTCACGGATCCCGCTGACCAGGACCCGCCCCGGGTTCAGCGGGGAGAGTCCCATCAGGGCGAGGACGACCAGGATCGCCCCGCCCCAGATCATCTTGGTCCGGTGGCTCGCGACCAGGCTCTCCAGGCCGCCACCCTCGAACATCGCCTTGAGGCTGTCGAGCGGTGACGACCCGGGGGGGTCCTGGTCATCCTTGGCTGCGTCGGCCCCGCTCCCCCCTTGCGTGGGCTCCTTGGTCTGCTGGGTCACCAGGTGGCCCTTCCCATCGAAATGGCGGCTTCGAACACGGGTGACCTGTTCGCCCGCGCGTGCCGTACTTGCGTGACGTGTGTTGCTACATCGAGCCCGCGTTGCGGTACTCCCCGGCGGAGCAGTCCGCCTCGAGGATGTGCACTCCCTGCCCGCCGAAGTCTACGTCGGGCGAGTAGTTCACCGGGGGAAAGACGCCGGTCTCGACCGTGCCCGCCGATTCGACGACGGCCCGGAAGTCCTCGCGGGTCAGATCGGTCCCGAAGGTGTTCTCGTACTTCCTGAACAGTTCGTGCTGGGCCTTGGATATTCCCCAGATCGCCATCGCGAGGTCGGTGGCCGGCACACCGTAGGTGTCGGCCGCCTGACGGAACTCGGGATCCATGTCGTCGATCGACTCGAGCGCGGGGAACGGCGAGAAGAACAGGCCGCCGTCGACGTGGTCGCAACCGTTGTCGAGGACCGCGTTGAGGCCCATGGTCACACCGACGCCGACGAACTGGAAGTCGTGGCCCTGGTCACTGGCGACCTGGGCGAAGCGGATGTAGTCCAGCGGGCTGGTGTTGACGTAGACGACCTCGACGCCGGCATCACCGAGCTGGTTGGCGAAATCCGCATACCAGCCACTCTGCCCACGGGGGTGACGCAGGGTCGTCGCGTAGTTGACGTTGTGTTGCTGCACGCCGCGCTCCCAACCCTGCACGGCACCGTCGAAGTTCGGCGTCTGGGTCACGACGGCACCGGTCTTGGCGTCGCCGAAGCGGTCACGGACCATCTCGGCGAGGAGCTCGCCCTGCTGCGGGTAGGTCATCGAAGCCGCGAAGTACCAGGGGTTGCCCTCGAGGCCCGCCTCGGTGACGCCCGGCGAGAAGTAGGGCACCTGGGTCTGCGCGGCGAGCTGCCCGCAGGCCTGGATCTGGTCGGTACCGCCGCCGCCGACGACCAGGAACGCCCGGCTGCCGAGTTCACGGCAGACCTGGCGCGCGGTCGCGGGTTCGTAACGGTCGTCGGCGAAGACGACCTCGACGTTGTCGCGGCCGAGGATCGACTCGCCCTTCTCTTCGGTGACCCAGTTCCAGTAGAGGTCACCGGCCTCGTTGAAGGCCTCGGAGGGCAGCGGCGCGGCACCGGTCACCGGGGCGTGGACGCCCACGGTGATGGTGTCGTCGTCGACGCCGGTGCGGTCGGAGCCCTGCGGCTCCTGCGTGCCCTGCTGCTGGGCGTCGCCGTCACCGCCGCCGTTGCCGCCGTCGTCGCTGGTGTCGGCGTCACCGCCACCACCACCGCCGTTCCCGCCGTCGCCGCCGTCGCCCCCACCGTCGCCGGTGCCGCCACCGTCGCCGTCACCGTCGACGTCGAAGTCGTCGTCGACCTCGGCGCCGTCACCGTCGATGGCCATGCCGTCGTCGTCCACCTGGCCCGACCCGCCGTTCATGCCGTCGTCGACCTCGCCGTTGGTGCCGCCGGCGAGGGAGTCGCCCTCGACGTGCACACCCGGGTGCTGGCCGCAGGCGGCCAGCACGAGGGCGAGCACCAGTGGTGCGGCCATCGTGCGGAGCATCTTCACTGACATGGTGGCTCTCTCCGGTCTCACGGTTCGCTGGTTCTGAAGGGGCTTGCGGTGGCGCAGGTGGTGCCGTACCGGGCAGGCGGGGGCCCGCGTCGGCCAGCGACGCGGCGCCTGCTGTGGCTCGCTAGGCGGGTGTCGGTCCCCCGCCGCTACGGCTGGCGATCAGTCGGGACATCGCACCGGGGCGTTCCCCGCCGGCCAGAGCGGCCAGGGGCGAGGCGGTCATGGCGTTGCCGACCAGGTAGGCGCCTCCGGCGAATGCGGGGACCAGGAGCCAGACCCACCAGGGGCTGCCGGGCTCGGCGCCCACCGGTGCGGCCTGTTCGAGCTCGGGGTCGCCGGCGACCTCGGGGTCGTCGACCGGTCCGTCGCCGGCCATGCCGTCGTCGGGGCTCTCGGCGCCGTCGGCGACCGAGGGTGCGTCGGCCGACCCGCCGTCGTCGAAGTCCGCACCGTCGTCGGCGGAGCCGGCGTCGAAGGAGTCGCCGCCGTCCTCGAGGGCCATGTCGTCGGACTCCATCGGCTCACCGAGTTCGCCCGGCTCCTCGAGTTCGCCGACCTCCGGCGGGGGCTCGGCGGTGTCGACGGCCACCGTGACGTCCTCGATGGCGACCGTCACCTGGGCGTTGGTGGTCAGGTCGGGGTCGCCGTAGGCGAGGTTGCCCACGCCGACGGGGCTGATCAGCACGCCGTTGTTGTCGAGCTCACCGGACGCCCAGGCGTCTGCGGCGAAGGCGAGGTCGAACTCCCAGGCCTCGGTCTCCTCGTTGTAGGTCCCGGTCCCACCGAGCATGCAGTCCACGGCCGGGTCCCCGAGGGTGTCCTCGTCGGGGCCCTCCTGGCGGGGCATGTCGTCGGAGTGCTGGGCCTGCGGCGCGCCTTCGGGCTCGAACGGCTCGGTCAGCGGGCACGCCTCCATGCGGATGGCGTCACTGTCGAACTCGACCGGGTCCTGCTCCGCGATGTCGCCGAGCCGCTCCACGACGACGCCAGGGTCCTGGTCGCCGACGGCGACCATCGCGGCCTGCACGGCCTCCCGGAAGGCGGGCGAGTTCAGGTCGTAGGTGGGCTCCTCCTGGGGGAAGGAGACGTTGAAGGAGACGACCTCCTCGCCTTCGGGCAGGGCCGGCAGCTCGAACTTCACCGCGGACTGGTAGCGGTCGAAGCCGGCGAAGTAACCGACGGCGACGGTGCCCTCGGGCACGGGCTGGACCGGGGAGACCTCGGCCTCCTCCTGGGTCGTGTCGATGGCCTCACCGACGACGTCGGTGACCGGCCGCAGTTCCTCGGGACACAGATCGGGCTGGACCACGCAGACGACCTGCGGCGGCACGCTGTTGGTCAGCGTCGGCGGCAGGGCATCGGTGAACGGGTGGGCGTAGAGGGCCGACTCGGCAACCTCGAGGTCCTGTTCCTCGAGGTCGCCACCCGGCGCGCCCGCCTCTCCCCCGAGGTCGTCCTCGAAGTCGTCGTCCGCGACGGCGGGGCTGAAGGCGACGAGTGCGCCGGCCAGGGCCAGCGCCATCAGCGCCAGGCCACTGACCAGGGCTCGGAGCCTGGGGTGCAGCGTCAGGGTCATGTGTGTCGGCCTCCGGTTTGCGCCGGTCGGAAAGGCGCGTGGTGGCGGGTTGTTACACCCCTCAACGAATGGATTCGCCGGAGGTCACGGTCAGACCTTCCCCGCGATCCCGTCCGGGCGGTCACGGGCCGGTCAGCGGCCGTTCGGACGCGGTTCATCAGCCTTTCCCGGCCAGATGGCCGGCCGGTCCACTGGCGTCGGCGCTAGAAGCCCGTCTTGAAGGTCCCGTCGTCGAGGTACTCCTCGACGCCACAGTCCGCCCGCAGCACGTGCACGCCCTGTCCGCCGAAGTGGTTGTCGGGCGTGTAGTTCACCGGCGGGAAGACCCCACCCTCGACCTGGTCGGTGCCCTCGACCAGGGCACGGAAGTCCTCCCGGGTGAGGTCGTTGCCGAACCGTTCGCCGTACCGCTCGAGCAGCCGGTGCATGTTCGCCGACGAGCCCCAGATCGCCCAGGCGATGTCGTCGTTGGGCGTCCCGAACTTGTCCGCGGCCCGATTGAACTCCGGATCGATGTCATCGGCGGTCTCCAGGGCCGGGAAGGGCGAGAAGAACCGTCCCCCGTCGACCTCCGGGCAGCCGCTGCCCAGGACCGCGTTGAGGCCCATGGAGATGCCCACGCCCACGTACTGGAAGTCGTGTCCCTGGTCGTTGGCGACCTGGGCGAAGCGGATGTAGTCCAGCGGCGAGGTCAGTATGTAGAGCACCTCCACGCCACGGCTCGCGAGTTCGTTGGCCATGTCGGCGTACCAACCGGTCTGGCCACGCGGGTGGCGCAGCGTGCCGCGGTCGTCGAGCCCGACGGCCGAGACCCCCGCCTCCCAACCGGCAACCGCGTCGTCGAAGTTGGGGGTCTGGGTCAGGATCGCGCCCACCGCCTTGCCGGGGAACTCGGCGGCGACGTACTCGGCGAGCAGTTCTCCCTGCTGGCGGTAGGTCATGGACGCGGCGAAGTACCAGGGGTTGTCGGTGAGGCCGGCCTCGGTCACGCCGGGAGAGAAGTAGGGGACCTGCAGTTGCGCCGCGAGCTGCCCGCAGGCCTGGATCTGGTCGGTGCCCCCACCGCCGTAGAGGACGAAGTTGCGGCTGGCGAGCTCCCGGCAGACCTGCCGGGCCGTGGCGGGCTCATAGCGGTCGTCGGCGAACTCCTGCTCGATGTTCGTCCGTCCGAGGACGGTCTCGCCCTTCTCGTCGAACAGCCAGCGCCAGTACAGATCGGCGGACTGCTGGAACGACTCGGAGGGCAGCGGTGCCGCACCGGTCACCGGTGCATGGGTGGCGAACCGGATGGTGTCGTCGTCGACACCGGTGCGGTCGGAGCCCTGGGGCTCGATCTGGCCCTGGCTCTCGGCATCACCCCCGTCGCCGCCGCCGTCACCACCGCCGTTGCCGTCGCCGCCACCACGGCCGCCGCCGTTTCCGTCGTCGGTGGCCCGGCCGTTGCCGGACCCGTCGTCGGTGGTGGTCGTCGCGGTGTCATCGTCGGTGGTGGACGCGTCCGGGTCCGAGACCTCGGCACCGTCGCCGTCGTCCAGCCCGGTGTCGTCGGTGGGTGCCGAGGCCACCTCGCCGCCCATGCCGTCGTCGGTCTGCTGTGTGCCCCCGGCCGCGGGGTCACCCTCGACGTGGACGCCCGGGTGTTGCCCGCAGGCGACCAGGATCATGGCCAAGGCGGACAGTGCCGCTCCCGTACGGATCATCGCACCGTGCATGTCGTCTCCCGTCGGCGTCGTCGAACACCGTCGGGAACCGTTCCGGTCGCTGGATCCGGATCGGCCGGAACCAGCCGTCTCCCTCGATCTCCCTGGCTGCCGACGGCGTCCCGCTGGTGGGTCCGTCGGGAGAAGGTCGCGGCCCCTCCCCACGAAGGGCCGCCACCTCTCATCCAAGGAATTCGCCGCCCGGGGCGCAGATCCCTGCCGGTCACCCGTCGCTCGCTCAGGTGGGGCGTTCGGCGCGCGGATGTGGCCGATAGGGGCTGACCTCCGGCTGGCCCGCGATCCAGAAGCGCCACGGGACCCCCGCCGCCAGCCGCACCCCCACTCGACCGCCGGCCCGCACCGCCGTCTGCGGTGGGCGCCACCCGTCGTCGGCGAGCAGGACCGTGTTCCGCGGGTCGAGCAGGTCCGTGCGATCGTGGCGCGGTCCGTCGATGCCGAGGGCCTGGGTCAGCCTCCCGGGGCCCCGTAACAGGTCACGGTCCTGTTTCGCGGCCACGCGGCGGGGTCGGACGAGCTCGTGGCCCCGCAGGAGTCGGGCCGCACGCAGCAGCACTGCGGCGCCCACCCCCTCCTCCTCGACGGTGACGTTGCAGCACCAGTGGACGCCGTAGGAGCGGTAGACGTAGGCGGTCCCGGGCGCCGCGAACATCGGCTCCGTGCGTGGGGTGCGCCCGGCGTGGCTGTGGCTGGCCGGATCGTCCTGGCGGTAGGCCTCGGTCTCCACGATGCGCGCGACACTGCGGGAACCGTCCGACTCGATACGCACGAGCAGCGTGCCGAGCAGTGCGGGCGCCACCACCTCGGCACGCCCGCGCAACACGTCGCGCTCGAGCGGCGGGAGGTGGCTGGCCTCGGACGATGGCGCCATCTACGAACGCACGTCCTCGATCCAGGACTCGAACGTCGGCAGCGGCCAGGTGTTGGCCACCCGGTCGCGGTCGAGCCGTCCCCGACGCGCGTTGGCCACGCCGTGGCGTAGGTTGTCGAGTTCGTGGACGGCGTGGGCATCGGTGGAGATGACGAAGTTCACCCCCCGGGCCCCGCCCTCGCGGATCACCTGGGCGTTGGCGTCCAGCCGCCGCAGGTTGGCGTTGATCTCGATGGCGGTGCCGGTCTCGGCGGCCGCGTCGAGGACCGCATCGAGATCGAGTTCGATGCCCGGACGTTTCCCGAGCATCCGTCCCTGCAAATGCCCGATCGCGGTCACGCTGGGGTGCCGGATCGCCGCGAGGATCCGTCGTGTCTGCTCCTCGACACCACGGCCGAAGTGGGAATGGACGCTGGCGACCAGCCAGTCGAACCCGGCGAGGAACTCGTCGTCGTAGTCGAGGCTGCCGTCCACCCCGATGTTGAGCTCCGCACCGTGCAGCAGGCGGATGTCGCCGCGCTGCTGCTCGAGTTCCCGCAGCTGTTCGCGTTGGTCCAGCATCTCGTCGCGGGAGATGCCGTTGATCGTGAGGTCCTCGGCGTGGTCGGTGATCGCGAGATACTCGTGCCCGCGCTCGACGGCACCGGCCACCAGGTCCTCGAGGGGGTCACGGCCATCGCCGGACCGGTCGGTGTGGTCGTGCAGGTCGCCCCGCAGATCCTGACGGGTCACCAGCCGCGGCAGTTCGTCGCGCTCCCCCTGCTCGATCTCCCCGTCGTCCTCGCGCAGTTCGGAGGGGATCCAGGGCAGGTCGAGCGCGGCGTAGATCTCCTCCTCGCTTCGCTGCGCGACCACCTCGAGGTCGCGCCAGGACACATCGGGGGGTGCGGACGGCTCGACGGCCTGGTCCTCGGTGTCGTCGGCCGGCTCGGCAACCTGGTCCTTCGCCTCGTCGGCCACCGCCTCGGCCGTCTCCTGCGGGAGGCGTGCGAGGGAGTACTCGTTCAGCGTCAGCCCGCGGCGCAGGGCCCGCTGCCGCAGCCGGATGTTGTGCGCCTTGGACCCGGTGAAGTACAGCAGTGCGGCGCCGAAGCTCTCGGGCGGTACGACCCGCAGGTCGACCTGCAGCCCCTCGCGCGTGAGCACCGACGACTTGGTCTCACCCGAGCCGAGCACGGTCTCGATGTCGTCGAGGTCCAGGAACGCTGCGGTGACCGGCGCGGGATCGTCGGTCGCGACCAGCACGTCGAGGTCACCGATCTTCTCCTTGAACCGGCGCACGCTGCCGGCGTAGGCCGCGTCGACCACGCCGTCGACACCCCGCAGTTCGGTCACGATGCGTTCGGCCGTGGGCACCGCGACGTAGAGGTCGATGCGGGTCTGCTTCGAGGACAGTTCGAGCTGGCCGATGCTCCGCCGCAGATTGTCGGCCGTCTTCCGTCCCATGCCGGGCAGCTCGGCGATCCGCCCGTCCTCGAGGGCCGCCTCGAGCCCGGCGAGGTCGGTGACCCCCAGTTCGGAGGCCAGTAGCTCGACCGACTTCGCGCCCAGGCCCGGGATCCGCAGCAGCTCGAGCTTGCCGACCGGGTGCTTGTCGCGCAGTTCCTCGAGTTTGCCGATGGTGCCGGTGTCGACGTACTCGCGGATGCGGCCGGCGATGGACTTGCCGATGCCCTTGACTCCGGCCAGCTCGCCCGCACTCAGGCCGGACACGTCCGTGGTGAGCTGCTCCACGGCCCGACGGGCGTTGTCGTAGGCACGGACCCGGAAGGCCTGAGGGCTGCCCTCGTCGATCTCGGTCAACTTGGCGAGCTCGCCCAGCAGCCGCGCGACCTCGTCGTTGCGCCTCGGCACGAATCCGGTCCTTTCGCTCCGCCCGACCGAGGCTAGATGGCGGCCCGGTTCGCGGCCGCCGCCGCACGTGCCCGGTCGAGCTGTGTCCGTACCGACGAGGTCGCGGTCCCGAGGTTCGCGTCGCGACGGTCCACGGCGGCCCGGGCGTCGAGGAGGTCGGCGACCCCCGGGTCGAGCGCGGGATGGGCCTCGGCGAGCTCGTCGGGATCGAGCCCGTCGAGGTCGACCCCCCGCGACTCGGCCAGGCGCACGACCTCGCCGACCACCTCGTGGGCCTCGCGGAACGGCACACCCCGGCGGACGAGCTCCTCGGCGAGGTCGGTGGCCAGCGCGAACCCGCCCATCGCGGCCTGTTCCAGGCGGTCCCGGTCGAACGACAGCGAGGCGACGGTGCCGGTGATCGCCGGCAGGACCAGTCGCAGGGTGTCGACGGCGTCGAAGACCGGTTCCTTGTCCTCCTGCAGGTCCCGGTCGTAGGTCATCGGTAGGCCCTTGACCAGGGTCAGCAGGCTCACCAGGTCACCCACGACCCGACCGGCCTTGCCGCGGACCAGTTCGGCGACGTCCGGGTTGCGCTTCTGGGGCATGATCGAGGAGCCCGTCGAGAACGCGTCGCCCACACGGGCGAAGCCAAGCTCGGAGGTCGCCCACAACACGATCTCCTCCCCCAGGCGCGAGAGGTGCACGGCGAGGATCGCGCACGCCGAGACCACCTCGATCGCGAAGTCCCGCGAGGCGACCGCGTCCATCGAGTTCTCGGCGACCGCGGCGAAGCCCAGATCCTCGGCGTAGCGGGCCGGGTCGAGGCCGAGCGTGGTGCCGGCCAACGCGCCCGACCCCAGGACGGACGCGTCGAGGCGCGCCCGGGCGTCGCGGAGCCGGCCGGCGTCCCGGTCGAGCATCCACACGTAGGCGAGCAGGTGGTGGCTGAGCAGGACCGGCTGGCCACGCTGCAGGTGGGTGTAGCCGGGGGCGAGCCACTCCAGGTGGTCGGCGGCCTGTCCGGCCAGCGCCTCCTGCAGTTCGCCGATCAGCCCGACCAGCCCGTCACAGGCCGACCGGCACCACAGGCGCAGGTCGTTGGCGATCTGGTCGTTGCGCGACCGTCCCGCCCGGAGCTTGCCGCCCAGCGGACCGAGTTCGTCGACGAGCCAGCGCTCGATCGCGCCGTGCACGTCCTCGTCGCTCGGCAGGAGCGGGAACTCGTCGGCGGCGAACAGCTGCCCGCACCGGTCCAGTGCCGAGAGCATCGCCTCGAGCTCGTCGGCGTCGAGGACCCCGATGCGGTGCAGCTCGCGGGCGTGCGCCCGCGACCCGGCGAGGTCCTCACGCCACAGCTTGCGATCGAACGCCGTCGACACGCCAAGTGCCCAGGCGGCCTCGTCGGGGCCCGTGGCGAACCGGCCGCCCCACAGCCGCCCGGCGTCGGTGGCGTCCTCGCGCGGGTCGCTCACAGCTCCTGATCCTGGTCGCGGAAGCGGGCCGCCCAGGTCTTCAGCGGCAGGCCCCAGAGCTTGACGAAGCCCTCGGCCAGCGACTGGTCGAACTGGTCGTCCGCGTCGTAGGTCGCGAGGTCGTAGTTGTACAGCCCGGAGGTCTCGCTGCGCCGACCCGTGACCGTGGCGTGGCCCTTGAACAGCTGGAGGCGGATCTCGCCGTTGACGTAGCGGTTGGCCTCCTCCATGAAGGCGTCGATCGCCTTCTTGAGCGGTCCCCACCACAGCCCGTTGTAGATCAGCTGGGCGTAGCGGCCCTCCTCGGTGCGCTTGTGCTCGGCGAGCTCCTGCTCGAGGCAGAGGTCCTCGAGCTCGCGGTGGGCGGTGATCAACGCGATCGCGCCCGGGCACTCGTACAGCTCGCGGCTCTTGATGCCGACCAGCCGGTCCTCGAGCATGTCGATGCGGCCCACGCCGTGCGCGCCGGCGCGGCGGTCGATCTCGGCGATGAGCTCGGCCAGGGGCAGCTGCTTGCCGTCGAGGCTCACCGGCAGCCCGTTCTCGAAGGCGATGATGACCTCCTCGGGCTCGTCGGGCGCGTCGGCGATCGCGACGGTGCGCTCGAAGGCGTCCTCGGGCGGGGCGGCCCAGGGGTCCTCGAGAATCCCGCACTCCACGGTGCGGCCCCAGGCGTTCTCGTCGATCGAGTACGGCGACTCCTTGGAGGTCACCGGGATCGGGATGTTGCGCTCGATCCCGTAGTCGATCGCCGCGTCCCTCGACAGGCCCCACTCACGGATCGGCGCGTAGTTGTCGAGCTCGGGGGCGAGGCACATCGTGCCGACCTCGAAGCGCACCTGGTCGTTGCCCTTGCCGGTGCAGCCGTGGGCGACCCCGACGGCGCCGGTCTCGCGGGCCACCCGCACGAGGTGCTTGACGATCAGCGGTCGCGACAACGCGGAGACCAGCGGGTACTTGTTCATGTACATCGCGTTGGCCTTCAGGGCCGGCGCGACGAACTGCTCGGCGAACTCGTCGCGGGCGTCGACGACCACCGCCTCGACCGCGCCGCAGTCCAGGGCGCGCTGCTTGATCTCGTCGAGATCGTCCACCCCCTGGCCGACGTCGACGGCGCAGGCGACCACGTCGACGCCCTTGTGCTCCTTCATCCATTCGATGGCCACGGAGGTGTCGAGCCCACCGGAGTAGGCGAGAACGACGCGGGGCTTGCTCATGGGAACTCCTTGCAGATCAACGGATGGAGGGAAAAGCGGTCGGGGCAGACGGGATCAGGGGGCGGCGCTGAGCTTCGCCCGGAAGCGCTCGGCGAGCTCGGCGCCGGGGATGCCGTCCTCGGCCACCACGAGGACCGTGTCGTCACCCGAGACGGTAGCGAGCACGCCCGGCAGCTCCGCAAGGTCGATCGCCGAGGCGACGGGGTTGGCGCAGGCCGGCGGGGTCCGCAGCACCGCGAGGTTGCTGCTGGAGCGCACGGAGGTGACGAACTGCCGCAGTACCTCGTCGAGGCGGCTGCGGGCGTGGCCGGGGCCGGGCTCCGCGGTCAGCCGGTAGATCAGCTCCCCGCCGGCGCCGCGGACCTTGACGGCCCCGAGCTCGTCGAGGTCCCGCGAGACGGTGGCCTGGTGCGCGTCGAGCCCGTGGGCGGCCAGCACGGAGCGGACCTCCGCCTGGGAACGCAGGTCGTGCTCGGCCAGCAGCCGGCGGAGCAGCTGCTGGCGTTCGAGCTTGTCGGTGGGCACGGGTGGCCTTTCGGGTTCGTCAGCCGAGCAGGGTGGCCAGCAGGGCCTTCTGCGCGTGCAGGCGGTTCTCGGCCTGGTCGAAGACCCGCGCGGCGGGCGAGGCCATGACCTCCGCGGCGACCTCCTCGCCGCGGTGGGCCGGGAGGCAGTGCAGGAAGACCGCCCCGTCCGCGGCGTGCGCCATCAGCTGCGGGGTGACCTGGAAGTCGGCGAACTTCGCGGCGCGTTCCGCTGCCTCGGACTCCTGGCCCATCGAGGCCCACACGTCGGTGTAGACCGCGTCGGCGCCGTCGACGGCGGCCCGCGGGTCGGTGGTGACCACGACCTCGGCGCCGCTGGCGCCGGCGTGGCGCTGGGCGGCCGCGACGACGTCGGGGGCGGGGGCGTACCCCTCGGGGTGGGCGATGCGGACCGAGAGCCCGACCTTCGCCCCGGCGAGCAGCAGCGAATGGGCGACGTTGTTGCCGTCACCCACGTAGGTCAGCGTGCGGCCGGCGAGCTCACCGTGGTGCTCGCGCACGGTCTGCAGGTCGGCCAGCGCCTGACAGGGGTGTTCGTGGTCGGTCAGCGCGTTGACGACCGGGACCCCCGCCGCCGCGGCGAGCTCCTCGAGGTCGTCCTGCCCGAACGTGCGGATCACGATCGCGTGGACGTAGCGGCCGAGGACGGCGCCGACGTCGGCAACCGCCTCCCGCCGGCCGAGGCCGACCTCCCCGTCCCACATCGGCAGCGCCTTGCCGCCGAGTTCGTGGACCCCGACCTCGAAGGACGCTCGGGTGCGCAGGGAGGGCTTCTCGAAGACCAGTGCCACGCTGCGGCCCTGCAGTTGGTCGCCAACCAGCGACGAGCCGGCCCGATGCCGCGCGGCCCGTTCGGCCTTGAGCTCGTCGGCGCGGTCGAGGAGCGCGAGCAGCTCGTCACCCGTGACGTCGTCGACACTGAGGAAATGGCGCATGGTGCGGCCTTTCGCTTCTACAGGGACAGGCGGCTGCGCAGGTGATCCACCAGCGCGCCCGGATCGAAGGGCTTGGTGAAGACCTCGTCGTCACCGAGCAGGTCACGGCAACGCCGGGCGCCGTCGGGTGAGCCGGTGATGACGATGACCGGCACGGGCAGCACGCCCCCGTGCTCCTCGAGCAACTGCTGGATCACCCGGACGCCGTCGACGTCGGGCATCATGATGTCGAGCAGGACCGCGTCCGCGTCGATGGTGTTGAGCGCCAGCAGCCCCGCGAGCCCGTCCTGGGCGGTGTCGACCTCGAAGCCCTCCTGGTGCAGGACCTCGCGGAGCATCGCGACGACGTGGGTGTCGTCCTCGACGACGAGGATGCGGTGGGGACTCACGAGGCGCCCCCGTCCGTGCCGGGCGTGTCGTCGGCGACCTCGGCCAGGGCCTCCCCCAGGCCGGCCAACGCCAGGTCGACCTCGGCCCGCTCGACGATCAGCGGCGGCGCGAGACGCACCACGTCGGGGGCGACGGCATTGACGATGAGGTGTCGTCGTCGACAGGCGGCCTGGATCTCGCCGGCCACCGGTCGGGCCAGTTCGAGGCCGAGCAGCAGGCCGCGCCCCCGGACCCCGACGGCGAGGTCGTGGGTGTCGATCAGCCGCTCGAGCCCTTCGACGAGCCGGCGCGAACGGGCGGCGGCCGTGGTCAGCAGGTTCTCCGACTCGATGGTGTCGACCACGGCGTTGGCGGCGGCGCAGGTGACCGGGTTGCCGCCGAAGGTGGTGGCGTGATCGCCGGGCTCGAACACCTCCCCCGCCGCACCCCGGGCGACGCAGGCGCCGATGGGCAGCCCGTTGGCCAGGGCCTTGGCGAGCGTGAGCACGTCCGGGGTGACGGGGCCGTCCTGGAAGGCGAACCACGGTCCGGTGCGCCCGACTCCGGTCTGGACCTCGTCGTAGATGAGCAGTGCCCCGACGCGGTCACAGGCGTCGCGGGCGGCCCGCAGGACCGCGTCGTCGATGACGCGCACGCCACCCTCGCCCTGGATCGGCTCGAGCAGGACGGCGCAGTGGTCCTCGGTGACGGCGGCGGACAGTGCCTCGGGGTCATCGTGCGCGACGGTGTCGACGTAGCCGATCAGGGGACGGAACGGCTCGTGCTTGTCGGGCTGGCCGGTCGCCTCGAGGGTCGCCAGGGTCCGCCCGTGGAAGGAGCCCTCGAGGGTGACCACGCGCACCTTGTCGGGATGGGTCCGGCGACCGTGCTTTCGGGCCAACTTGATGGCGGCCTCGTTCGCGCTCGCGCCGCACTGGGTGAAGAACGTCCGGGCGTCGACCCACCCGGTGAGGCGGCGGAGCCGTTCGGCGAGTGCGACCGCGGGTTCGGTGACGAACAGGTTCGACGTGTGCACCAGCCTGGTGGCCTGGTCGCTGACCGCCCTGGTCACGGCCGGGTGGGCGTGGCCCAGGCTGGTCACCGCGAGCCCGCACAGGAAGTCCAGCCAGGCGGCCCCGTCGCTGTCGAACAGCGCTGCGCCACGCCCCCGCTCGAACGCGAGGTCGGCGGGCGGGTAGGTCGACATCAGCACGCCCGCGGCGCGGTCGGTCAGCTCCATCCGGGACTCCCCGCGTCGCGGTCGGGCAGCCCCGCGGGTGAGCGCGGCTCGGTGGTGGCGGACGTGGCGTCCAGCCCGCCGGAGGTGATCATCGTCCCGACCCCTTCGTCGGTGAAGATCTCGATCAGCACGGCGTGCAGGACCCGGCCGTCGAGGATGTGGGCCTGGGGCACCCCGGCCCGGATCGCGTCGACGATCGAGCGGATCTTCGGGCGCATCCCCGTGTGCAGGTGGTCCTCGGCCAGCATCGTCTCCAGCGAACCGGCGGTGACCTCGCTCACCAGTGCCTCGCGGTCCGGATCACCGAACTCCGTGTACAGGCCGGGAACGTCGGTCAGGTAGACCAGTTTGGTCGCGCCCAGCGCGGCGGCGATCGCGCCGGCCGCGACATCGGCGTTGACGTTGCGTTCGGCGCCGTCGGCGTCGCGCCCCACCGTGGCGACCACCGGCAGGAAACCGTCGGCCAGGAGATCGGTGAGGTACCTGGCGCGGACCTCGTCGACCTCGCCGACCAGGCCGAGATCCTCCCCGTCGGGCCCGGTGGCGGGACGGACCTGCAGCAGGCCGGCGTCCGTGCCGGCGACCCCGACCGCCGGCGCGCCCGCCGCCTGGATCAGCCCGACGACCTCGGGGTTGACCTGCCCGAGCAGCGCCATACGGACCACGCCCATCATCGCGGCGTCGGTGACCCGCAGCCCGCCGATGAACGTCGAGTCCACCCCGAGTTCCCCGGCGAGGTGACTGATCTGCGGGCCCCCGCCGTGGACGACCACGGGACGCAGCCCCACGAAGTGCAGCAGCGCGACGTCGGCCGCGAAGGAACGCTTGAGTTCGTCGTCGACCATCGCGTTGCCGCCGTACTTGATCACGACGGTCTGGCCGTGGAAGCGGGTGATCCACGGCAGTGCCTCGCGCAGCACCGCCGCCTTCTCCTGGGCGGCGCCGATGCGCTCCGCTCCGGTGGGGTGCTCGCCCTGGGGGTCCATCGTGCTCCTTGCGGGGGGCCGGCGGTGTCACGCCGCCCTGTTGCGGGGATGTCAGGTCGTGTATTCGGCGTTGAAGCGCACGTACTCGGGGGTCAGGTCGCAGGTCAGCATGGTCGCCCGGGCGTCCCCGGCGCCGAGGTCGATGTCGATCTCGACCTCGTCGCGGCGCATGGCGGCCGCAGCGCTGCCGCGGTCGAAGCTCGCGGCGACCCCGAAGCGGCAGACGGTCACGCCCCCGCAGGCGACGCTGACCCGGCCGGGATCGAAGTCCACCCCGGCGTTGCCCATCGACATCAGGATCCGGCCCCAGTTGGGGTCCGCCCCGTGGATGGCCGCGCGCACCAGCAGGGAGGTCGCCACGGACCGGGCGATGCGCTCCGCCTCGTCCTCGGTCGGGGCGCCGTGGACGGTGACGGCGGCCACGCGGCTCGCGCCCTCCCCGTCGGAGATCACGTCGTGGGCCAGGTCCGCGCAGACGGCCTCGGTGGCGCGGGTGATGGCCTCGAGGCCGGGCGGCTGCGCCGCACCGCCGGTGGCCAGCATCGCCACCGTGTCGCTGGTCGAGCCGTCACCGTCGATGCTGATCCGGTTGAAGGTCGACTTCACGGCCTGCCGAACGACGCGGCGCAGCACCGTGGCACCCAGGGGGGCGTCGGTGGTCAGTACCACCAGCAGCGTCGCCATCGCCGGCTCGATCATCCCCACGCCCTTGGCCATGCCGGCCACGGTGCAGGTGCCGCCCTGGCCGTCGGCGACCCGGTAGGCGACCTCCTTGGTGCGGGTGTCGGTGGTGAGCATGGCCTCGGCCGCACGGTGCCCACCGTCGGGGGCCAGCGCCTCGACGAGGTCGGGCACCGCCGACTCGATGCGCTCGATCGGCAGCGGCACCCCGATGACGCCGGTGGACATGACCAGCACCTCGGTAGCGTCGACGTCCAGGCGCCCGGCCACCACATCGGCCAGCTGCCGGGTGTGCTCCTCGCCGCGGGGCGTGGCGACGTTGGCGTTGCCCGAGTTGATCACGATCGCGCGGGCCCGGCCGTCGGCGGCGTGGGCCTCCGTCAGTCGGCAGGACGAGGCCTTGACCAGGTTCGTGGTGGTCACCACCGCCGCGGTCGCGGGCCCGTCTGCGGCGACCAACGCGAGGTCTGCACGGCCGGAGGGCTTGACCCCACTGACGACCCCGGACGCCCGGATGCCCTCGACGGCGGTGACGCCGCCCTCGACGGACACGAGCCCCGAACGGTCGGCGGGCCCCCACGGCAGCGTGGTCACGGGTAGACCCCGAGCGCGCTCAGTGCGGTCTGCTCCGGCAGGCCCAGCATGAGGTTGGCGTTCTGCAGGGCCTGGCCGGCGGCCCCCTTGCCGAGGTTGTCGATGGCGCAGGTGACCAGCACGCGACCGGCCCGCTCGTCGACGACCGCCGAGACCTGGACGCCGTTGGACCCGGCCAGGGCCTTGGTGTGCGGGAACGTGCCGGCGGCCAGGACGTGCACGAACGGCTCGTCGTCGTAGGCCGTGTGCAGCGCGTCGGCGACCTCGTCGGGGCCGACGCCGTCGGTGGTGCTGCCGTAGCCGGTGATGAACAGCCCGCGGCTCATCGGGATGAGATGCGGGGTGAAGCTGACCGGCCCGAGGTCGCCCGGCAGCCAGGTCTCGATCTCCCCGGTGTGACGGTGTGCGGGCGCGCCGTAGGCGGTGAGGTCCCCGTGCACGTGGGAGAAGTGCAACCGGTCGGCCGCGGCCCGACCGGCCCCCGAACTGCCGCTCTTGCCGTCGATGACCACGCTGCCGGCTTCCAACAGCGGCGCGAGCGGCGCGAGGCCCAGCAGGGCCGCCGTCGGGTAGCAGCCGGGGTTGGCCACGAAGGAGGACCCTCGGATGGAGTCCCGGAACATCTCGGGCAGCCCGTAGACGGCCCGGTCCGGCTCGCCCGTCGGGGTCGCGACCCCCGGTGTGGGCGTGAGGTCGGGGGTCGGGTGCTCCTCGCCGTACCAACTGGAGAAGTCCTGGGCGGTCAGGCGGAACCCGCCCGAGAGGTCGACCACCCGCGTGTCCGCGTGCCGCAGGGCGCCACCGAGTTGCAGTGAGGGCCCGTGCGGCGTGGCGAGGAAGACCAGATCGAGCCCGATGAGGCGACCGAGGTCGACCTCGTCGAACACCCGGTCACCCGCGAGGTTCGGGTACAGCGAACTGACGGGTTCGCCCGCCTGGCTGTGCGCCGCCACGACCTCGAGGTCGAGGTCCGGGTGGGCCTCCAGCAGGCGCACGAGTTCGGCGCCCCCGTACCCGGAGGCGCCGACGATGCCGACCTTGTGTGCCACGACTGGTTCTCCTCATCCGTACCGAAGCGGCCATTGTGCATAACGCCGCATAGGTATGCAAGTGCTGGGTCGTTCCCGGGGGTGGCCCGCATGCAATCGTGGCCGGGAGGCTCGTTCGAGCGGCGACCCCGTCCTGCCGGCTGTTCCCTGGCCCGGTGCCCCCGTCCTGCCGGCGGTCCCCGGGACCGGGTGACCCTGTCCTGCCGGCGGTTCCTTCGTCCCAGTGACGCCGTCCGGACGGCAGTTCGCTCGAGACCGGCAGGTAGATCGTCCGGGCGACGGGCCGCACGTCCGGTCGGCGGTTTCGTTGGTCAGGTCGGCGGGTTCTTGCGCAGGCGCTTGATCTCCCCACGGTGTTTCTTCTGGCGGATCCGCCGTTCGTGGGCCCCCTTCGAACGTTTCGTCGGGCGCCGGCGCTTCGGCGGTTCGATCGCCTCGCGGAGCAGCGCCTGCAGGCGGGAGACGGCCGCTTCCCGGTTGCGGTGCTGGCTCTTGTGCTCACTCGACCGCAGCAGCAGCACGCCGTCGTCGGTGATGCGGTTGGCGAGCCGTTCGAGCACCCGCGCCCGCTGTTCAGGCGTCAGGGCCCGGGTGTTGGTCACGTCCCACCGCAGTTCGACCTTGCTGTCGGTGGTGTTGACGCTCTGTCCGCCCGGTCCCCCCGAACGCGACGCGCGGACGTCGAGTTCGGACTCGGGGATCGAGACCCGTCGGGAGATCGGTACGGAGGCCATGCCCAGAGCGTAGGACTCCACCCGGCACGACGCGACGGCCG
>SLRZ01000218.1 GCA_007130695.1 Nitriliruptoraceae bacterium | reverse complement strand
TCCGCAGTTTCTGGCTGATCTTCGCGATCGTGACGATGCCGGCATGGGTACTGCTCGGCGGCTGGTTCGTGTTCCAGTTGAACGCGGCCCAGGCCCCGGCGGCGGGCGGCGGGGTCGCCTATGAGGCCCATGCCGCCGGTTTCGTGGCCGGCGTCGTGCTGATCCTGATCCTGGACCGGGGCCGCCAACGGCGCGGCAAGGACCCCTTTCATCCGCCACGTGGGTCGCGCACCCGGTAGCGCACGGGCCCCAGCCCCGTCCGCCGGCCCCGGTCCATCCGTCGCCGTGCCTGCCGTGGGGGCCCGCGCACACGGCCTACGCTGCCCGCCACACCCGCGACACCCGTGACGCCGAGCAACGACGAAGAGGACGACGTGCGCCCTGCCGAGCGAGCTACCGACCTGCCCCGGCTGGGTTGGAAGGAACAGGTCCTGCTGCCCGAGTGGGGCGTGCGGATGCGGGCCAAGCTCGACACCGGCGCGCGAACCAGCGCCCTGCACGTCGAGGAGCTCGAGGAGATCGGTGTCCACGCCCACAAGGGAGAGCTGGTGCCGCTGGTCCGGCTGACCCTGCTCGTCGGGCGCCGGGACGCCCCCGAGCGCCGGGTGATCGACGCCCCGGTCGTCGGCCACCGCCGGGTCCGCGACACCCGGGCCCGCCCCGAACTGCGTCCGGTGGTACAGACCCGCATCGTGTGCGGGCCGGTCGACGTCGCGACCGACGTCACCCTGACCTCCCGGGAGGGGATGAACTTCCGCATGCTGCTCGGCCGGCTCTCGCTGGCCGGCCACTGCGTGGTCGATCCGGCTGCGGGCTACCTGGTGACCTCGACCCCGCCGCGGGCCCGCACCGACGACGAGGAGGACGCGATCTCCGACGCCGAGGAGCCCGCGTGAACGAGTCGGTCACCGTCGCCGGGGTCACCGTCGAACCGGGCGAACGACGCGACGTCGCCCCCGCCGCCTCCGAGTGGTACACGGGCGACCGCACCACCCTGCCCATGGCCGTGCTCAACGGCGTCGATGACGGGCCCCGGGTCTTCGTCACCGCGGCCGTCCACGGTGACGAACTCAACGGCATCGCCGCGTGCCGGCAACTCCTCGACACCGTCGATGCGTCCGAGTTGCGCGGCATCCTCATGGTCGTGCCGATCGTCAACGTCCTGGGCGTGCAGATGGGTTCGCGCTACCTGCCGGACCGCCGCGACCTCAACCGGGCCTTCCCGGGATCGCACAGCGGGTCCATGGCCGCCCGGATCGCCCGACTGGTCCTCGAGGAGGTCATCGCCGGCAGCGACGCGGGGATCGATCTGCACACGGCCGCCAACCACCGGTTCAACGTCCCCCAGATCCGGCTGGACACCTCCGACGAGGACTCCCTGGGGCTCGCCGTGGCGTTCGGGGCGCCGTTCGTCCTCGACGCCCGCCTGCGGGAGGGGTCCCTGCGAGCGGTGGCGGCCGACCGCGACGTGCCCGTGCTCACGTTCGAGGGAGGCGGTCCCCACCGCTTCGACACCGACGCGATCGACGTGGCCCGCCGCGGGGTGCTGCGTGTGCTCGCCCGCCTCGACATGATCGACGAGGCCCCACCGCCGGCGCACGAGTCACCGATGGTGCTGCACGAGTCCCGCTGGCTGCGTGCCGACCGGGGCGGGATGCTGGAGATGCACGTCGAACCCGGCGACCACGTCTCGGCGGGCCAGCCGCTGTGGACCACCGTGAGCCCGATGGGTGCGGAACACAACGTCCACGAGGCCGAGGAGGAGGGCTACGTCATCGGCTCGACGACGTTGCCGCTCGTCCAGCCCGGACAGGCGCTGCTGCACGTCGCGCTGCCGGGCGACCGCCACCCGGCAGAGGACGACCCCACCGACGAGGAGGATCCGGAGCTCGACCCCTACGACGAGCTCTGAGTCCCGCAGGGAGACGGATCCGCGCCGGGCACGGTCCGCATCCGGGCCGCGGCCGCGTCATGGTGGTGCCTCACGGGCCGCGGTCAGGTCTCGTGGTGCAACCCAGGCCGTGACGCGACTGGCGTTGTGACGTAACTGTGGCCCTGACGGGGCTCACGGGTCGCGCGGGAGGCCCAGCAGCCGTTCGGCGATCTGGTTGCGCAGCACCTCGGTGGTGCCGCCCCCGATGGTGTAGGCACGGGCGGCGAGGTACTCCCGTCCCCAGCGTGCACCGTCGTCGACGGCGAGGCCCGCCCGGGGGCCCAGCAGCCGGTGACCGGCCTCGGCCACGTCCTGGCTGTGCTGCATGCTCACCAGCTTGCGGACGTTCGCGGTCGGTCCCGGGTCGGTCCCGGTGAGGTGGCGCAACGTGATGCGGAAGCCGAGCAGCCGCAGGGTCTGGCCCTCGCAGACGAGCTGGCCGAGGTCACGTTCGAGACAGGCGCGGGCTGCGGGGTCCGGGGCCGACCCGGCATCGGTGGCGCCTTCGGCCTGGCCGCGGGCCTGGTCGTCGGCGGTGCGGACCTGCGCGAGCACCCCGCTGACGTCGCTGCCCCAGGTGGAGGTGTCGCTCAGGCCCACCCGCTCGTTGGCGAGGGTCGTGCGCGCCAGGCTCCAACCGTCGTCGACCGTCCCGACCACGAGCTCGTCGGGCACGAACACGTCGTCGAGCAGCACCTCGTTGAAGTCCTCCGCCCCGGTGATGTCACGGATCGGTCGGATCTCGATGCCCTCGCTGGCCATGTCGACGAGGAAGTACGTGATCCCCCGGTGCTTGGGGGCGTCGGGGTTGGTGCGGGCCAGGCAGATCCCCCAGTTCGCCACCTGCGCCAGCGAGGTCCAGACCTTCTGTCCCTGCAGGCGCCACCCGCCCTCGACGGGCCTCGCCCGGGTCCGCAGGGCGGCGAGGTCGGATCCCGCCTCGGGTTCCGAGAACAGCTGGCACCAGAAGACCTCGCCCGTCAGCGTCGGGCGGATGAAGCGCTCCCGCTGCTCGTCGGTGCCGTGGGCGATTATGGTGGGTGCCGCCCAGGCGCCGATCGCGAGAATCGGCCGTCCGACCCCGGCGGCGGCGAGCTCCTCGTCGATGATCAGTTGCTCACGTGCGTCGGCTTCACGGCCGTACGGGTTCGGCCAGTGCGGGGCGAGAAGGCCGGCATCGGCGAGGTGGTCGCGACGGGCCTGACCCTCGAGATCCGCGGCGGCGCGGATCTCGCGCCGGATGGCGGTGCGGGTGGCGTCGTCGGCGTCCCCACCGAGTTCGAGGCGTAGCTCCCGGCGCCGGCCGGCGAGCGCGGCCCGGGCGGCCCCCCGTCGCCAGGCGTCGAGGTCGCCGCCCACCAGCGCGCGCAGGCTCACGGCCCGGCGCAGGTAGAGGTGGGCCTCGTGCTCCCAGGTGTAGCCGATGCCCCCCAGGACCTGGATCGCCTCCTCGGCGGCGCGGACGGTCGACTCGAGTCCGATCACGGCCGCAGCGGCAGCGGCCAGCGGGCGCGCCTCCTCATCGTCGAGGGCCCGGACCGCGTCCCAGGCGACGGCCCGGACGCGTTCGACGTCGACGAGGATCTCCGCACACCGGTGCTTGGTGCCCTGGAACTGCCCGATCGGTCGGCCGAACTGTTCCCGGGTCTTGGCGTAGGCGGTGGCGGTCTGCAGGCACCAGTCGGCGATGCCCGCCGCCTCCGCCGCGGCCAGCGCCACGGCGAACTCGTGGACGAGGGCGGGCTCGAGCTCCTCCAGCACGCGATCGGTGGCGAGGCGCACCCCGTCGGCCACCACCTGGGTCGCCGGCCGGGTGACGTCGAGGCTGTCGAGCGGTTCATCGCTGACCTCGCCCGTCTCGACCAGGACCCAGCGGGTCGCGCCGTCGTGGGAGGCCGGCAGCACGAGCAGTTCGGCGCCGGTGCCCCCGAGCACCGTCGTGCGCCCGGACAGCACCAACTCGCGACCGTCCTCACGCAGCTCGAGGAGGCCGGTCGTCGCCAGGCCGACCGCGGCGGTCGCCCCCGCAGCCAGCCGGGCCCGGGCCTGACCGGCCGCCTGCCCGCTGCAGCGCCCCAGGAGGCTGCTGGCCAGGACGGTGGGCAGGTAGGGCCCGGGCAACAGCGCCCGACCGAGCTGCTCGAGGACCACCGCGAGCTCCTCGTGCCCGTAGCCCTCTCCCCCGGCGTCCGGTGGCAGGTGGATGCCGACCAGTCCCTGGTCGACCAGCCCCTCCCAGAGGGAGGTCGGCAGTCCGGTCGTCGGTGGACGGGCGGGGTCGGTGGTGGCCGGGTCGGCAGCGGAGGTCCCACCACGACGGACCGCACCGTCGACGTGCTGCTCGCACCAGCGGCGGACGGTCTCCGACAGCTCGTCGTGCTCTGACCGGACGGCGATGGTCACGGTCCCCTCCACTCCCTCGGTGTGACTGGCAACGGAACGATATGGCGCGAAACGTTCGGCGGCACATCTGGCGATGCGCCGCCCACCGGGGCCGCTCGATCACTAGCGTCGGGTACGCGACGCCCACCGGTGAAGTGGCGAGGAGTCCGTGCGATGTCAGAGCAGCCCGGCGGCAAGGATCGACCTGGGCCCGACGACGCCCCCGAGCCCAGGGGCGGGACCGCCCGGCACCGTGTCGGACCGTCGGCCGGACCGGACCCCCGTTCGGCGGAGCCCCCGCCCACGATCGAGCGCTACGACGACGGCATCATCGCTCTGGACACGATGACGGGCGGCATGAGCAACGTCACCGCCGGCTACCTCCTCGACGCACCCCGCCCCACCCTGATCGAGTGCGGTCCGGCGAAGCCCATCGAGACGCTGGTCGCGGGCCTGCGGAGTCTGGGCATGGAACCCGACGATCTCGCCTATCTCGTGCTCACCCACATCCACCTCGACCATGCCGGAGGGGCCGGCGACGTGGCCGCGGCCTTCCCCAACGCGACGGTGGTGGTCAGCGAGGTCGGTGCCCGCCACCTGCACGATCCCTCGCGCCTGAACCGTTCAGCGCGGCAGGTGTACGGCGACCTGTTCGACCATGTCTACGGGGCCTGCACACCCATCGACGCCCAGCGCATCGTCGGCGTCGCCGACGGGGACACCATCGACCTCGGTGGCGGGCGCACACTGGAGTTGCTCTACACCCCCGGCCACGCCAAGCACCACGTCGGAGTCCACGATTCGGGGACGGACGCCGTCTTCTCGGGCGACTCGGTGGGCGTGAAGCTGCCAGGGATGACCCACCTGCGGCCGGCCACCCCGCCCGCGGACTTCCATCTCGAGGCCGCGCTGCACTCTTTGGGCCGGTACCGCGAGCGTTCCCCGTCGCGGGTGTATCTGGCCCACTACGGGCCGGTGGACCCACCAGAGGACGCGCTCGCGGAGGCCGAGGACCGGCTGCGGCTGTGGGCGTCGACCGCGGAAGCGGCGTACTACGAGGCCCTCGCGGAGGTCGGTGCGGCCCCCACGGGCACTGAGCTCGATCACGTCGCCGAGACCCTCCGCCGCCGCTTCGCCGACGAGGTCGATGCGGCCGTGTTGGCCGAGGACCCCGACGCCGCCGGCCGACTCGAGTTGCTCTCCGGGGTCGGTTCCAACGCGGCGGGACTGGTGCGCTACTTCCAGCGACGTGACGACGGCACGCTCACCGACGTCGGGTGAGCCCCGGCGGCCCGCTCACCGAGGTCGGGTGAGCCCCGGCGGCCCGCACCCGCACCCTTGACCAGTCAGCCCCCTCGGGCGGTGCCTGGTCTCCACCCACGGAACGGGGGGACGTGCCGGAGCGTCGTCCGAGCACGAACGATGGGACGATGGCCGACCACGGTGGGTCTTCCTTCAGGCCTCCGGCGCGTCCGCGAGGTTCTCGAAGAGTTCGGGGTCGCACTTGGCCACGATGGCCCGCTGACGACGGGCGTCGTCGTGGTCGCCGTCGCGTTCCGCGAGGGAGGCGGCCAGGACGCGGACCCGTAGGTCGTGTGGCTGGTCGGCCTTGCCGGGTCGGTCCAGAAACCGGCGCAGCAGCGCACGGGCGGCCCCGACGTCGCCTTCGTCGGCGAGTGCGGACGCCCAGACGACGACCCCTTCGGCGCGGCGGTCCTCGGGTGCACGTTCCTCGGCGAGGAGTTCCTCGACGATCTCGGCGACGCGGTCGAGTTCACGGCCGAGGCCACGGAGGCAGTCGGCGATGACGTGGTTCTGGTCCACACGCCCGGTCATCCGGCGGTAGGCCTGCAGTTCGGTGAGCGCCCCGGCCCAGTCTTCGTCGAGGTAACGGGCGATGCCGTAGGCCTCCCGAACGGCAGGGATGCGCGGCGCGACGTGTTTGGCCCACGCGAGCACTTCCAGCGCGATCTCCGGCTGTTCGAGGTCGATCGCCTCGCCGCCGATGCTGAGCGCGAGCGCGACGTCACGGGCGCGGTCGCCCCGCCCGAGCACCCGGTCGATCTCGCGTCGCACGGCCTTGGGCAGCCGCGGTTCCTCGTCGACCGGCATCGGCGGCCGGGCGGGCGCTGGTTCCTTGGACCGGCCGGGCCGCGGGGGCGCGCCCTGTGTCCGTCGGGCGCGTTCGATACCGGCGGGTTCGTGCCGGCCACGAGGCAGGTCCTTGAAGGGATCCTCCCCCTGTGGTCGCCCCGGCCGTGCACCGCCGCCCCGGGCGCCGGGCCCCGCGGGCCGTCGACCGGAGCGGTCGTCGCCGTCTCGGCGGGGTGCGGAGGGCGTGTCGGGCACCGTGGAGTCCTTCACAGAAACTGTCGACTGACGCTTGACGTTTTGGGCGTCGGGCCCGTGGGCCAGCTGCCTCGGATCCGAGGACCTGCGGGAGGAACCAGCGTCGTGGCCCTGACCGCCACCGAGGGTAGGGCCATCGTGGACCCAGCCGGCACCCGGGGCAAGGCACGACGTCCAGGTCCGGGTGGGTGTCGTCCAAAGCACCGCCCGGACGGCGTCACGGCACACCCGCTTCAGCAGATCGGTCGGCGGGCCCTGGCCCTCCTGACCCCTGAAGCCGGCGGCACAGTGGTCCCATGACCCCTGAACATAGTTCGAGGCCGCCCCACGGATGGGGCGGCCTCGAACGTGAATGGATCCCGCGGCGACCTACTCTTCCACCGGGTTGCCCCGGCAGTACCATCGGCGCTGGAGGGCTTAACTTCCGGGTTCGGAATGTTGCCGGGTGTGTCCCCTCCGCAATAGCCACGGGAAATCTTGTGGCTTCGTGGACGATCTGTGGACCAGCTGTGTGGTCGTTGTCATATCCGTCCCGTGGGACGGTCGACTCCCGTGAAACGGGGGTCGGTGTATCCAGCTCGCCTGCCCCGTAGAGGGACGAACGATCTCTGGAACTCCATAGCGAGCGCGAGCGCGAGTACGGCAAGTCCTCGGGCTATTAGTACCGGTCAGCTCCACGTGTTGCCACGCTTCCACTTCCGGCCTATCGACCCAGTCGTCTACTGGGGCCCT
>SLRZ01000025.1 GCA_007130695.1 Nitriliruptoraceae bacterium | reverse complement strand
GGCCGGCAGGCTGCTTGACTGGTTGGCGGACCTATTCGGAGGGGAGTCGAGCCATCAGCGACCAGGAACGTCCGGGAGACGACGCCACCCGGCGGATCGACGGGCCCGGGACGGACGCGGGCGGGGAGCCCACGCAGCGGATCAGTGCCTGGGAAGGTGAGGCGCCCCTGCGCGAGGATGCGAATCCGACGGCCGGTGACGACCGGACGGCCGCGCCGACCGAGGATGACGACGTCCCCCCTGCGGGGCCGGGTCGCGGCAAGATGGTCGCGATCGCCCTGGTCGCCGCCCTGGTCGGGTTCGTGATCGCCTTCGTCGTCGTGGCGCTGGGGACGGGCGACGACGGTGCGTCCGAACTCGCCGCGATGCAGGAGGAGGTCGACGACCTGGAAGCGGCGCTCGAGGAGCGCGACGCACAGATCGCCGACCTCGAGGCGCGCCTCGACGAGGCCGAGGCCGCCGCGGGCCAGCGTGCCGACGACATCGAGACCCAGCGCGAGGCCCTCGACGCCCGTGCCGCCGCGCTGGATGAACGTGAGGCCGCCCTCGAGGAACGTCAGAACGCGTTGGCCGAGCGGGAGCGAGCCGTCGAGGACGCGGCCGAGGACGAGGACGGCACGGCCCCGACGTTCGACGAGGAGACCACCCAGGGCATCGTCGACCGCGTGGTCGAGCAGATTCGCGACCTGTTCCAGTAGCGCAACCCCTGTCCGGCCGGGGGCGGGGGCGCTCCCGGGCCGCCCACCCTGGCCTGACGGCCGGCGGCGCGCGGGGGACAGGGGCCGTTCGCGGGTGCCCGCCGACGGGAGCCGGTTGCCGTCCCTGCATGCTCGTGATCCGACACCTCCCCCGCACCCGGACCGATCCATCCACCCGACTCCCGCCCGCCACACCCCGGCCCCGTTGCGTGCGGGGGTCCGTAGGTCCTCGGGCGGCCGGGCACCGTGGCTGTCGCTGACGCTGCTGGGCCTGCTGGCCGTGGTCGGCGCGGTGACGATGGGCGCCGACCCGGTCACCGAACCCGAACGCCTCGCCTGGGCCTGGGGCGACGGGCTGACGCCGGAGTTGATCCTGTGGTGGGTCGCCCACGACGGCGGGTTCCACCTGGCGGCGAACGCCGTGATCCTGGCGCTGTTCGCCCCATCGCTCGAACGCTACGTCGGGCCGCTGCGCCTGGCGGGAGCGGTGGTGGGCGGAAACCTGGTGGGCCTGCTGGCCCACGGCGGCCTCAATCTCACCGACCGGCCCCTGATCGGGGCGTCGGCGATGGTGTACGCGGTCGTCGCCTACAGCCTCGTGGTGGGGTGGCACGCCCCCTTCGAGACGCGGCGGGGGCCTCGGCGCCGCCTGTGGCCGGGCCAGGTCTTCCACGCCGTCCTGGTCTTCGAGCTGCTGCGCTGGGGGGTGCAGGTCGCGGCCGAGCGGCCACCGGGTGGCGCCGCCGCGCACCTCGGCGGCATCGCCGCGGGTGTCCTCATCTGCGGGGTGGCGCACCGTCGGTGGCCGGCCGGGCCCGCCAGTCGGCAGGCGCGTGGACGTGGCGCACGCCGGCCGGTCGAGGCCGAGGTCGTGCATGCCCGCACGGAACCCGACCGCCGGGACCGCCGGGACGCGGATCTGGTGCCGGCCGGGGTGTCAGCTCACCGTCGGACGTCGGCCCCGGTGCCGTGGTCGGCCGCCTCGGACCCTCGCAGCGTCAGGTAGGTCGCGGCCGCCCCGCCGGCCACCGCCACGACGGTGCCACCCAGCGCCAGGCCGGTGGCCAGGCGCACGTTCGTCGAGGTGCAGGGCGCCCCGCCCGCGCAGGGGTCGTTGAGGACGAGGACCGCGGCGATGATGACGGCGAGGCCGCCGACCAGCGCCAACGTCCAGGCCGTCCAGATCCTCCGGCTGGGTCGCACCGCGCGCTCCTCCGTCGACCCCACGGATGGTAGACGCGCCGCTACCCGGATGGCCGCGGCGCTCACGGGGGGAGCGGGCCGAGCACCTCGTCGATCCAACCTCTGGTCGGTCCGGTGGCCACGATGGCGGACCGGTCGCGGTGGTCCTCGCCACGGCGCAGTGGCAGTAGCCGTTCCCCGCCGAGGGTGGCCACGACCCCGCCCGCCTCGGTCACCAGCAGGCTCGCGGCGGCGACGTCCCACACGTGGGGGACCATCGCGAGCGAGCCGGCGGCGGTGCCGTCGGCGACCGAGCAGATGTCGAGCGCGGTGGAGCCCATCACCCGGGGGTTGAGCCGGATGCCGGCGGAGCGTGCCCGACGAGCCGTGCCGGTGGTCAGCATCAGCGGCACGTGGCGCAGCCGCTTGTCCCGCCAGTCCACCGGCGGGCGGACCGACAGGGCCCGCCCGTCGCGCGTGGCGCCGCCGCCACGCACGGCGGTCCAGCGCGAGCCCAGGGCGGGTGCGTCCACCACGGCGAGGACGGGCTCGCCGAGGTGCGTGAGCGCGACCGAAACGCACCACCAGGGTAGGCCGCTGATGAAGTTCGAGGTGCCGTCGATGGGGTCGATCACCCAGCACCAGTCGGCGTCGGGCACCGAGGTGCTGCGTTCCTCGCTCAGGATCGCGTGGTCGGGGAAGGCCGCGCCGATCGCGTCGGCGAGCTGATCGTGGGCCTCCTCGTCGGCGTCGGTGACCGGGGTGCCGTCCTGCTTGGTGCGCCAGGCCTCGTTGCCGGCGCCGTCGAGCAGCCGCGGGCGCAGGCCGTCCAGCGCGGCCTCGATCGTCGAGGTGGCGCGGGCGACGACCTCGGCGACGTCGGTCGGCAGTGGCACGGGCGGGCTCCAACGGGGGTCGCGTGACGATACCGCCGTCGACCCGGCCGCCTCGTGGCCTACCGGAGGTGCCTGGGCCCGGGCCGGTGTGCGGTCGTGACGGTGGGGGTTGCGCTCGACCCTACGGCACCGTAACTTACGCATACGTAGGTTGATGTGACAGCCCACCCGGAGAACGAGGCACCGTGACCACGATCACCGCACCGAACCAGCCATCACCGAACGACGCGCCCCAGATCCGCGGTGTCGAGCGTGTCTCGCCGCGCCTGCTGTTCTGGCAGCGCGTGGCGATGATCGCCATCGTCACCATCCCACTGCTCGGCCTCGCCGCCGCTCTGTTCTGGGGCTACGGCAACGGCATCAGCGGCGTGGACGTGGGCCTGCTGGCCGGCTTCTACTTCTTCACCGGTCTCGGAATCACCGTCGGGTTCCACCGCCTGCTCACGCACAAGAGCTTCAAGGCGCCCTCGTGGCTGCGGGTGACCCTCGCCGTCGCGGGCTCCATGGCGGTCCAGGGTGCGGCGATCGACTGGGTGGCCACCCATCGCCGCCACCACGCCTACTCCGACCAGGTGGGCGACCCCCACTCGCCGCACCTCGAGCCGGACGAGGGCGTCAAGGCGATGCTCAAGGGCATGTGGTTCGCGCACATCGGCTGGATGTTCCACGACGACGCGACCAAGGCCGAGACCTGGGCGCCGGACCTGCTGAACGAACCCGCCATGGTCAAGATCTCGCGCAACTTCGGCTGGCTGACCCTGGCCACCTTCCTGCTGCCCGCCGTGCTCGGTGGACTGATCACGATGTCGCTGGCCGGCGCGCTGACCGGGTTCCTGTGGGGCTCGCTGGTACGGATCTTCGTGCTCCACCACGTCACCTGGTCCATCAACTCGGTGTGCCACGTCTTCGGGACGCGGCCCTTCGACAGCAAGGACGAGGCGCGCAACAACGCGCCGATGGCGCTCATCGGGTTCGGTGAGGGCTGGCACAACGCCCACCACGCCTTCCCCGCCTCGGCCCGCCACGGCCTGCGGTGGTGGGAATTCGACCTCTCGTGGGTGGTCATCCGTACGCTGGCGATCCTGCGGATCGTGCGCGACGTCAAGGTGCCCTCGAAGAACCAGATCGAGCGCCGGGTCCGCGCCAACGCCAAGCACTGACACCATCCGGCCGGGGCCTTCCGTCCGGACCCCGACGCGAAGGTTGTGAGGTGAGCGACGCCAAGCGCGTGCGCATGAGCGCCAACGAGCGCCGTGAGCAACTCGTCGGCGTCGCCCGCACCGTGTTCGCCGAACGGGGCTTCGAGGCGGCCACCGTCGAGGAGATCGCCGACCGCGCCGGGGTCTCCAAGCCGGTGATCTACCAGCACTTCGGCGGCAAGGAGGGGATGTACGCGGTCGTCGTCGACCGCGAGGTCACCTCGCTGACCACCCGCATCACCGGGGCGTTGGACGTCGTCCACCCCAAGCTGGCCGCCCAGGGCGCGGCGGACGCGTTCCTCGGCTACATCGAGGAGTGCGAGGAGGGCTTCCGGGTCCTGCTCCGCGACGCCCCCGCCGGCATGAGCGGCGGCACCTTCGCCTCGGTCATCGCCGACGTCGCCGCCAGCGCGGAGGGGCTGCTGCTCGACGAGTTCCCCGAACGTGGTTTCGACGAGGACACCGCGCCGATGTACGCGCGCATGCTCGTCGGCGCGGTCGCACTGGTCGGCGAATGGTGGATGGAGGTCCGCGAGCCCTCCCGGGAGGTCGTGGCCACCCACGTCGTCAACCTGCTGTGGAACGGGCTCAAGGGCCTCGAACCCGAGCCCCGGCGCATGCCCGCCCCACCGGCCCGCAGTCCCTCGCCGACCTCGCCGCCCCCGCTGCGCCTGGCCGAGGCGCCGGAGGAGGACCCTCCGGCCAGCGCCCCGAGCCCGTAGGCTCGCCCCACGTCGACCGAGCATTGCAGGAGCCGTGAGCGTGGGCCCCACCACCCGTGAGCCGGAGCTCGTCGCGCGTCTGCAGGGCCTGGGCACCACCGTGTTCAGCGAGATGACCGACCTCGCCATCGCCCACGACGCGGTCAACCTCGGTCAGGGCTTCCCCGACGAGAACCCGCCGCCGGCCGTGCTGGCCGCGGCCGTCACCGCCATGGAACAGGGCCACAATCAGTACGCGCCGGGGCCCGGTGTGGCGTCGCTGCGCGCCGCGGTCGCCGACCACCAGCGCCGCTTTCACGCCCTCGACTACGACCCCGACGACGAGATCACGATCACCTTCGGCGCGACGGAGGCGATGTCGGCCGCGGTCCAGTCGCTGTGCGAGGCCGGTGACGAGGTGGTGGTGCTCGAGCCCGCCTACGACGCCTACCGCGCCGTGATCGCACTGGCCGGCGGGGTGCAGCGACGGGTCCCCGTCCGTGGCGGTGACCTGCGGCCCGACCTCGACCGTCTGGCGGCCGTCGTCGGCCCACGCACCCGCCTGGTGATCGTCAACTCGCCGCACAACCCCACTGGGCTGGTCTACGACGCCGCCGAGCTCGACGAGATCGCCCGGCTGTGCGTCGAGCACGACCTCATCGCGGTCACCGACGAGGTCTACGAACACCTCGTCTACGAGGGCGAGCACCAACCGCTGGCGGGCCGTCCCGGCATGCGCGACCGGACGGTGACGATCTCCTCGGCAGCCAAGACGTTCTCGTGCACGGGCTGGAAGGTCGGCTGGGCGTGCGCACCCCCGCCACTGACCCGGGCTTTGCGGATCGTCAAGCAGTACGCGACCTTCTCCGGTGCGACCCCCTTCCAGCACGCCGTCGCCGTCGGGCTGGCCCAGGACGACGACGCCTACCGGCGCCAACTCGAACTGCTGCGCGGCCGGCGCGACCGGCTCTGCGACGGGCTGGAGGGGCTCGGCCTGGGCGTCCAGCGGCCCCAGGGCACCTACTTCGCGGTCGCCGATGTGGCCCCGGTCGGACACGACGACGCCGAGGACTTCTGCCGGTGGGCCCCCGGCGCGATCGGGGTCGCCGCGGTACCGGTCACCGCGTTCGTGGACGACCCGGCCCCGGTGCGTTCCCTGGTCCGCTTCGCCTTCTGCAAGCCCGACGCGGTCATCGACGCGGGACTCGAGCGTCTGGCCGCCCTCACCGAACACCGCTAGGGGACCTTCGATGCGCATCGCCGCCGTGCAGCACGACATCGCCTGGGAGGACGCCGCCGCCACCCGGGCGTCGCTCGAGCCCCGGATCGCGACGGCCGCCGCCACCGGGGCCCGGCTGGTCAGCCTCACCGAGATGTTCCCCACCGGGTTCTCGATGGCGACCGAGCGGACCGCCGAGGCGCCCGACGGGCCGACCACCACCTGGATGGTCGAACAGGCCGCGAAGCACGACATCTGGCTCGCGGGGTCGCTGGCCGAGCTCGCCCCCGGCGCGCAACGGCCCTCCAACACCTTCCGCCTGGTCGCCCCCGACGGGGCCGTGCACCGCTACGCCAAGATCCACCCGTTCACCTACGCCGGCGAGGACGAGTACTTCGCGCCGGGTGACGGCACCGTGACCATCGAGGTCGAGGGCCTACGGATCACCCCCCTGATCTGTTACGACCTGCGCTTCGCGGACGTCTTCTGGGACGCCGCCGGGGACACCGACGCCTACCTCGTGGTCGCGAACTGGCCCGCGGCACGCCGCGACCACTGGCGGGTGCTGCTCGATGCCCGGGCCGTGGAGAACCAGGCCTACGTGGTGGGCGTCAACCGGGTCGGGCACGGCGGCAACGGGCTTGACTACGCGGGCGACAGCCGGATCGTGGCCCCCGACGGCGAGGCGCTGGCCACCGCCGCACGCGACGAGACCATCCTGCTCGCCGACCTCGACCCGGCGACCGTCCGCCGGGTGCGGGAGGACTATCCGTTCCTCCGCGACCGGCGCTGACCTCGGCGCCGGAGGCTCACCGTTCGACCGTCATCCGGGGATGCTCGAACGGTTCGTCCAGCGGATCGAGGCGGGCACCGGCCAGATGATGGCGCAGGAACCCCACCGTCCACTCCTCGACGAGTCCGTGCAGTTCCCGTGGCGGCATCGCGTCGTCCAGGGGTCGGGCTGCCAGCGGGCTCACGAACGGTGCGAGGGTGAAGTCGCGGTGCAGCGTGCCCTCGAATGCCACGCGGCCGCTGTGGGGACCGGACGCGGCGTGCAGGCGGCGCAGCCGGGCGTCGTTGTCGGTGGCGACCCATTCCTCGCTCCGCACCGACAGCAGCGGCTGCTCGAGCCCGCCACCGACCGCCTCGTCGCGCAGGGGCTCCACCCACGGGTCGAAGCCCACGACCGCGTTGCAGGACCGCAGCCGGCCGCACGCCAGGATGGCGGCGCCGCCCCCGGTGGAGTGCCCGATCAGTCCGAGGTTGCCGGTGTCCACCGCGCCGCCGAGCGGTCGCACGGCACGCAGGTGCCCGACGACCGCCTCGAGGTCGCCGGCGAAGGTCTCGACCAGGCGCCGCGAGGCCGCCTCGTACTCCTCGGTGCCGGCCTGATCGGGCAGGGTCCGCGGGTCGTGCCCGAGGACCGTGCCGTCCGGGAACACACTGGCCAGTGATGCGTGGGTGTGGTCGACGGCCGCCACGACGAAGCCCCGGCTCGCCAGGGATTCCATCAGTCCCGACTGGGCCCCACGGAACGAACTCCAGCCGTGCGAGTACACCACCAGCGGCCGTGCCCGGCCCGGGACGACCGGTGCGTCCGCCACCGCGTGTGAGCGCACCAGGCGCAGGTGCGACAGCGTGAAGG
>SLRZ01000078.1 GCA_007130695.1 Nitriliruptoraceae bacterium | reverse complement strand
CGCGACCTCGGCGCCGGTGTTGCGGGCGGTGGCGGGGCCGGCGTTGGCCTGGCGGTGGACGTGGATCCGCAGCCGGTCGGCGAAGGTCTCGGCGGCGGGCGCCAACGGCTGCGGGCTGCCGTCGTCGACGACCACCACCTCGAAATCATCGGTGGGGAGGTCCTGCGCGCACAGGGCGTCGAGCAGAGCGGTGAGCCGGTCGGGGCTGCGGTAGCAGGGGACCACCACGGAGACCCGCGGCGGGCCAGCGGCATCGGAGCTCACCCGGCCACCGAACGCGGTCGCAGCAGGCGCCGGTCGTGGGCGTCGAGGTGCTGGAGGCGGTCCATCTCGAAGGTCGCCAGGACCTCCGGCGCCCTGCCCGGCCCCCGCAGGTAGCCCGCCGCCTGGCCGGCGGCGTCGAAGGCCAGCGCGGCCAGCAGGCCCGGCAGCGCGCGGGGTACCAGGCCCTCCAGCGCCCGTCCGGGTGCGAGGTGCTCCTCGTACAGCCGCTTCGCCCGCACCAGCGGGATCAGCGGGGCGGCCAGCGCGTAGAGCAGGCGCAGCAGCCACGACCAGTTCCCGGTGGTGGCCCGCTCGTGACCGTAGAGCCGGCCCGCGTGGAAACGCAGGTCGGCGGTGGCCCGCACGGTCGAGGGGTTGGCGTGGGTGATGGACGCCTCACCGCACAGCCACATCCGCCCGCCCGCCTCGCGGAGGGCGTCGTGGAGGTCACCGGCCCGTCCGACGTGGTCGGGCAGTCCCTCCCCGAACGGGTCCAGCGCGGCGCGACGGTAGGTAGCGTTATGGCTCGGCACGTCGTCGAGTTCGCCGGCCTGGGACGGGTCGATCCACCAGCCGTACCCCAGCAGCAGGTTCGCCCAGCTCAGGCCCCGACGCGGGTTGGCGTTGCCCATCACCGAGCCGACCGAGACCCACGGTCCCTGCGAGTACGCGTCCAGCACCGCCTCCACCCAACCGGGCTGCACGTAGGCGTGGTCCTCGATCGAGGCCACGATCGGGGCGCTCGCCTCGATCATCCCCCGGGCCGCCGCCCGGTCGACATTGTCGATGGGGCCGACCGGCAGCAGCCGCACCGACGCGAACGGGACCAGCTCGGCCGGGTCGTGGTCCGCGATCGCGGCCTCATCGGTGGCGACCAGGACCAGCTCGATGGCGTCGGCCCGACGCTGGCTGGCGAGGTGGGTGACGGTGCGCCGGATCTGCCGGAAGTCGTGAGGCGTGACCACGACGACCGACAGCTCGGGGGTGTCGCTCACGGGCGGTGTCCTTCAAGGGGCAGGGCGGTGGTGCGACGGAGCAGTTCGTCGTAGAGACGTAGCACCCGGTCGAGGACCCGGGGCTCGGTGTAGCGCTCCAGGGCGACGTCCCGGCCGGCCGCACCAAGCTGTTCGGCGCGTGCACGGTCACCGAGCAGTTCGTGCAGGGCGGCGGCCAGCGAGGCTACCGAGCCAGGTGCGGCCAGCAGTCCGGTGCGCCCCGGTTCGACGACCTCCGCCGGGCCGCCGAGGTCGGAGGCAACCACCGCGGTGCCGCGCATCATGGCCTCGAGGGTGACGTTGCCGCCCGGCTCCTCCCAACGGCCGGGCACGGCCTGCGCCCAGGCGGCGTCGAGGTGATGCTCCACGTCGTCGCGGGCGAGGTGCCCGAGGAAGGTGGTCGCATCCGCCACCCCGAGGTCTGCCGCCAGCCGTTCGAGGCGGGGGCGTTGCGGTCCGTCGCCCGCGATCACCAGCCGAACGTCGGGGACCACGGCGCGCAGCCGTGCGACCGCCCGGACCAACAGGTCCGCACCCTTCTCCTCGACCAGTCGGCCCGCGAACCCGACCGTCGGCGGGCCTGACAGCGGCGGCCGGGCCGGCCGTTCGGTGACGCCGTTTCTGAGCACCCCCACCCCACGCATCCCGTTCTCGGCCAGCCGGCGGCGCATGGTCTCGCTGAGGGTGACGGCCAGGTCGATGTCGGAGGCCCAGGCCCGCCACAGCCGCTGTTGGGTCATGTCCAGCGCCCAGGACTGCGGGGTGACACAGCCCTCACGCAGGCACACGGTGCCGGCCCGCACCGTGCAGCGTCGCCCGTCGGGCAACAGCTTCGTCCCCCGGGGGCAGACGGCCTTGTAGTAGACGATCTGCCACAGCGTCGGGGTGTGCCGCAGCACGGGGAGGATCAGCGGCGAGAGCTGGGTCAGGAACATCCGCAGGTGGACGACGTCGGGCCGGAACGTGGCCAGCTCCCGGCGCAGCACCCACGCGGCCGCCGGGTTCGCGGTCTGGGCGGCCACCCGCAGCCGCGGGTGGGTGGTGCCCGCACAGGTCACGTCGGCGCCGGGGACACCGGGACGGTCGGAGGCGTCGGAGGACAACAGCCGTACCTCGTGGCCGGCCTCCCGTAGCAGCGTGCGCAGCCGAAGGGCCGAGAGTTCCGCGCCGCCCGCGGGCGTCGAGCCGTCGTTGCACAGCAGGACCCTCACGCTGCCCCGTGCACCCCGTCCACGCCCACCTGCTCCCCCCGCCGCGCCGACTCACCGGCCGCGGCGACGATCCTGGCGACCCGCACCCCGTCCGCGATCGTCGCGGCCGCCGGCGGCGCGACACCGTCGGCGAGGGCCGCGACGAAGGCCCGTAGCGACGTCGCGAAGGAGGGCTCGACCGGGGGGCGCAGTCCGTCGCGGGCGACCTCGGCGCCCTCGCGCACCGCATCCGTCGCCGCCCGCAGGCGCCCGGAGATCCCGGCGGGCCCGGCCGCAACCCGGCGCACGGGGCGGCGTCGCGCCATCCGGTCGAGCTCGAGGCTCGCGGTGTCACCCAGCAGCTCGATGCGGTCGGCCGGCGGGGCGCTGGTCGTGGCCAGCAACTGCAGGTCCGGCCCGGCCGTGAGCCCCAGCTGCAACTGCACCGTGTCGTCGGTCGTGCGGACCGAGGAGACCGACGCGGCGACCGTCGTCACCTCGGTTCGCAGGAGGTGGGGCAGCAGGTCGAGGTGGTGCGTGGCGAGGTCCAGCAGCGCACCGCCGCCGGTGGCCGGGTCGCGTTTCCAGTCGGGCAGCTCCCGTGGTGCCGAGGCGAACAGGCTCCGGACCGCGACGAGGCGTCCGAGCCCGCCGGCGTCCAGCACGCCCCGGGCCCGGGCCGCCAGCGGATGGAAGCGGAAGTTGAACCCGACCATGCCGACCCGGCCGCTGGCACGCCACGCGGCCTCGATGCGCTCCGCCGCGGCGAGGTCCGCGGCCAGCGGCTTCTCCACGTACACGTGCCGGCCGGCCTCGAAGGCCGCGACCGCGGCGGGCTCGTGCAGATGCGTGGGCACGCACACCACGACCGCGTCGACTTCCGGGTGCTCGAGCAGGCGGTCCACACCGTCCACCGTGGGGGTGCCGGGCGCGATCCGGGCAACCGCCGCCCGGGCCGCGGGGTCGGGGTCGGCGACGGCCACCAGCCGGACCCCGGGCGCGTCGCGCAGGACCGGCAGGTGGAACATCCGGGCGATGCGTCCGCAGCCGACCACCCCGATCCCCGGCGGTGGTCCCGTGATCCCCCGGGCTGGCTGGTGCGGACTCATGTGCGTCCTCGTCGGGTGTGCGCCGGGTGGCAGGCTAGCTGCGCCACCTCTCCGTAACCGCGCTCACCCCACCGAGCTGCGGAGGCTCGCGTGCCGGGCCGCGAGCTCCGGGTAGGGCCCGACGTCGACGACCTTCCCGTCGCGGACGAGCACCACCCGGTCCGCCTTCTCCACCGTGGTCAGCCGGTGAGCGACGGTGATGATGGTGCGCTGCCCCCGCAGGTGCTCGAGCGCGTCCAGCAATGCCGCCTCGGTGTCGTTGTCCAGCGCGGAGGTGCCCTCGTCGAAGATCAGCACCGTGGGGCGCCAGTACAGGGCGCGGGCGATCGCGAGGCGCTGACGCTGGCCCCCCGAGACACGAACCCCCCGCTCACCGACCTGGGTCTCGAGTCCCTCGGGCAGCGCGGCGACGAAGGCCTCGAGTTGCGCCATGGCCACGGCCTCGCGCAGACGCCGCTCGTCGATCTGTTCATCGGGTAGGCCGAGCGCGATGTTGCGTCGCAGCGTGTCGTCGGCGAGGAAGATCATCTGCGGCACCAGCCCGACGGAGCGGTGCCACTCGGACACGCACTCGCGGAGGTCGACACCGTCGACGGTGACCATTCCCGACGTCGGCTCCAGCAGGCCCAGGATGATGTCGATCAGCGTCGACTTGCCCCCACCGGTTGGCCCCACGATGCCGATCGACTCCCCCGCGTTGATGTCGAGGTCGATACCGCTCAGGGCGTCCGTGTCCGTATCGGGGTAGCGGAACGCGACGTCCGACAGCTCCAGGCGCCGGGTCAACGGCCGCACCGGGCCGGTCGGCGGCTCCTGCCGCTCCGTGTCGGCGAACGACGCGAGATCGTCGTACACCGCGTCCACGCCCGGGCCCACGAACTTCAGCGAGTTGAGCGCGAACAGGACCTCGTTGATCGAGGGCTGGATGCGCACGGCCGCGTAGCCGAACAGGCCAAGCGTCGGCAGCGCCTCCAGCGCGCCGCCCTGCACGAGGATGCTGACGCCGAGGAAGGCCAGGACGAACAGGATGAGCGCGGTCTCGAGCACGATCCGCGGGACCTCGCGTGCGGTGGACTTGAGGTAGCGGGCACGGGCCAGGCGGTTGCGGGCGTGTGCGAACTGGTCCACGAAGTACGCCGAGCGGCCGAGCACCCGGATGTCCCGCCAGCCGCCGAGCCCCTCGTTGACCGACTTGATGCTGGTCCGTGCCGTGTCCTGGGCGATGCTGCCGAGTCGCTTCACGCGCGGCTGGACGACCCGAAGCATCAGCACCGCCAGCGGGCCGAGGAACGCGACGGCGAACAGCGTGGCCATCGCACTCGTGCCCAGCAGCACCAGCAGCAGGCCCAAGATGATGGTCAGGTGCGAGACGAGCTTGACCGCGGGGACCAACCCCTCGCGAACGAAACGCTGCACGTTGTCGTAGGCGTTTCGGATGAGTTCGGCGGAGTTGCGCTGCACGTAGACCGTGTAGGGCATCGCGAGATAGCCCTCGACCAACCGGGTCGCCAACCGCGCTCCCGCGTTCTCCGCCACCCGGTGCTGGACGTAGGCCTGCACGACGATGACCACGGCCCGGGTCACGAAGAACAGCGCGATGCCGGCACCGATCACCAGCAGCAGCTGCGTCTCGCTCAGGCCGGGCGCGATGTCGTGGAGGTCGCCGAGGACCGGCAGCTCGAACCCGGACGCGGCCGTCGTGATACGGGTCAGCAGCGCATAGATCACCAGCCCGCCGAGTGCCTCCAGCGCGCTGACCGTCAGGGCCAGGAGCAGAACGACCACCCACCGGGTCCGCATGCCCGGCCCCACGAGGACCGCGCACTTGCGCAGGGTGTCGAGCATGGCACCTCGAACGGGGCGTGGTCCGTGCGGTGGGCGGCGCTGACCGGCGAGCCTCTACCGTCACCCGGGAGCGTACAGCGGACGGTCCCGGGCGGACCGGACCGGGACCGGAGGGTGACGGGTGCAGCACCACGTCGAACTCGTCGGCGTCAACGACATCAACAAGGGCGCCGAACTGATGCTGCACGCCGTCGCCCGGCAGCAGGCCGACCATCTGCGCGGTTGGACCGTGTCGGTGGCGCAGGACGCGACGTCGTACGAGGCACGCGCCCGTGCCGGGGTCCGCCAGCGGGTGTGGTTCGACCGGCTCGGACCGGTCGGGCTCCGCGCGGGCGACCTCGTCCCCCGACGGGTCCGCGAGCCCCTCGGCCTCGTCGCCGAGCGGGAGGTCTCGGCCGTCCTCGACGCCTCGGGCTTCGCCTACTCGGACCAGCAACGGCGCGAACCCTTCGAGGCGCGGGTGGCCGCCTACCGCCGTTGGCGGCGTCAGGGCAAGCGCATCGTCCTGCTGCCCCAGGCGTTCGGACCGTTCCAGACCGCCGCGACGCGGCGGCTCGGCGCCGATCTGCTCTCGCACGTCGACCTCGCGTTCGCCCGGGACGGGGACTCGTTCACCGCGCTCGCCTCGCTGGGCACCGACACCCCCGTTGAGCGGGCCCCGGACTTCACCGGACTGGTCCACGTGGAGCCCACGACCGCACAGCGGCAGCGGTACGGCGAACGGGTCTGCGTGGTGCCGAACTTCCGCATGATCGACCGGGTCCCGGCCGGGGCCGCCGACGCCTACCGTGAGGTGTTGCTGGCGGCGTTCCGTGAACTCGACCGGCTCGGCACGGAGCCGTTCGCGCTGATCGTCAACACCAAGAAGGACGTCTCGCTCATCGCCTCCCTGTCGACCTCGCTCGGGCGGGAGATCGAACGCGTCGAGCCGGACGACCCGCTGGACGTCAAGCGGATCCTCGGGGTGTGCGACCTCGTCGTCGGGTCCCGCTTCCACGGTCTGGTCTCGAGCCTCGCCCAGGGGGTGCCGGCCGTCGCGCTGGGCTGGAGCCACAAGTACCCGGCGCTGATGGCCGACTACGGCTGTGGGGACCTGCTCTTCGACGTCGGGGACCCGGCGGCGCTCCTCGACGCGCTCAGCGCATTGCTCGACCCGGCCGAGCGCGCTCGCCGCCGCGCCGACCTGCTCGACCGGGCCGCCGGACTGGAGGCGGCGTCGCACGACATGTGGCGACGGGTGGCCGGGGTGCTGCGTCGCTGAGGCTCAGCGACGCAGGCGGCGCTGCTCCGCGGCGGCAGTGGCGAGCCGGACGAGGTCGAGCCACGACTTCACCAGGGCGACCCCCACCGCACGCGGCCAGGAGACCGGCAACCCCAGTTCGGCAGCCCGGCGGCGCACCCACCTCGGGTCGAGGGGCCGCAGCCGCGACCACGACCGGTAGGCACGCACGACCCCCGCGTGGTCGGGGTCGCGGGCCGCGAGGCGGACCTTACCCCGGGCGGTTCGCCGTGTCTTGCGGGTGAGGGCGGCCACCGACTCCCGCGCCGGATGCCGCAACGCGACACCCTCGACGAGGCCCTGGCGGAACCCGGCGGCCGCGACGCGCCGACCGAACTCGGCATCGCCGCCGGAGGGAAGATCGGCCGCGAAGGGCCCCACCGCCTCGACCACGCGGCGACGGACGGTGAGACAGCAGGTGGGCACCCACTGACGGGCGGCCAGGTAGTCCGCCACGGGAAACCCGAACAGCCGGTTGTGCACGGCGGCCGGTGTCGGGCGGGCCACCTCGACCTCGACCGCACAACCGGCGTAGTCCAGGTCGTGGGTCTCGAACGCCGTCAGCACCGTCTCCAGGTAGTCGGGCGGCGCGGTCATGTCCGCATCGAGGAAGCACAGCAGGGCGCCGTTGGCCGCGGCGATGCCGGCGTTGCGGGCCGCATAGGAGGTGCGCATCCGGTCCTCGACGAGCACGGCCACCTCGGCCGGGCCGGCCGCTGCCGCGGCCCGGGCGGCCGCGACCGTGCCGTCGGCCGAACCGTTGTCGACCACCAGGATCTCGAAACGCCCGGGTGCGAGGGTCTGCCCGTGCAGCGACGCGACCGTCCGCCGGATTCCCGCCGGATCGTCGACGACCGGCACGAT
>SLRZ01000228.1 GCA_007130695.1 Nitriliruptoraceae bacterium | reverse complement strand
GACGGCTGCTTCCAGATGACGTTCCAGGAGATCGCCTCGGCGGTGCAGCACGACATCCCGGTCGTGTTCTGCGTTATCAACAACGGCTTCCTCGGCATGGTGCGCCAGTGGCAGCACCTGTTCTACGCCGACCGGCTCTCGCAGGTCGCGCTCCCCCAGGACTGCCCGGATCTGATGAAGCTCGCCGACGCCTACGGCATCCCCGGCTTCCGGGTCCAGACGGTGGACGAGCTCGACACCACGCTGGCCAAGGCCGCCGAGATCACCGACCAGCCGGTGCTCGTCGAGTGCCGGGTCGACCCCGACGAGATGGTCTTCCCGATGGTCCCCGCGGGGGCCAGTAACGACGAGATCCTCGAGTCGGTCGAGGAGTGGACGGCCAGACTGGCCGCCCAGGAGGGCTGACGCGCCCCACCGGCGCCACCACCGGCGCCACCACTGCCGCCACCACTGACGCCACCACCGCCCGTCACGACCACGCCGGACGATGTCTCGCCCCGGTCCGTCCATCGCCAGGAGAACCCCGGTGCACGATCGACACACGCTCTCCGTCCTCGTCGAGAACCGGCCCGGCGTGCTCACGCGCATCGCCGGCATGTTCGCGCGTCGCGGCTACAACATCCACTCGCTGGCCGTGGGGCCGACCGAGGACCCGGCCGTCTCCCGGCTGACCGTGGTCGTGGGCGCGGAGGCGCTCCAGCTCGAGCAGATCACCAAGCAGCTCAACAAGCTGGTCAACGTGCTCAAGATCCAGGAGCTCGAACAGGGCGACAGCGTCGAACGTGAGCTGCTGCTGGTCAAGGTCGCCGCCGAGCCGGCCACCCGCAGTCAGGTGATCGAACTCGCGGACGTCTTCCGGGCCAAGATCGTCGACGTCGACCACGACTCGATCACGATCGAGGCGGCCGGGAACCCGGAGAAGCTCGAGGCGATGATCGAGCTGGTGACGCCGTACGGCATCCGCGAGGTGGTGCGGTCGGGCACGATCGCCCTGGGGCGGGGTGCGGCCTCCATCACCGACGGCTCCCGGCTGCGGATGCAGCGGGTGGTGTGACGCGGGGCGTGCACGGGTGAGCGTGTGGTGCCGCAGCCCGGCGAGGTGTGACGCGGGGCGTGCAGGGGTGAGCGTGTGGTGCCGCAGCCCGGCGAGGTGTGACGCGGGGCGTGCACGGGTGAGCGTGTGGTGTCACAGCCCGGGTCGGGGGTAGCACGGGTAGCGTTCCGAGGCCGAGACCATCCCCGTGACGAGGTCGTGTTCGTGGAGATCGCCGCCGCCATCCCGCCCGAGCGCCTGCTGCTGGGCCCCGGCCCGAGCCCGGTGCACCCGCGCGTCGCCGAGGCCCAGGCCCGGGGGATGATCGGCCACATGGACCCGTGGTTCCTCGGGGCCGCCGACGAGGTCTCGACCATGCTGCGGGCCGTACTGCGGACGCAGAATCCGCTGACCTACGCGGTCTCGGGCACCGGCTCGGCCGGCATGGAGACCGCGGTCGTGAACCTCGTGGAACCCGGCGACACGGTGGTCGTCGGCGTCAACGGCGTCTTCGGCGGCCGCATCGCCGACACGGCTCGCCGGGCGGGTGCCGAGGTCGTCACGATCGAAGAGGAGTGGGGCCGGATCATCCCGCCGGAGCGCATCGAGGAGGCCCTGCGGGCGCATCCCGGGACCCGCTTCGTCGCGGTCGTGCAGGCCGAGACCTCCACCGGCGCGTGGCAGCCGCTGGAGGAGATCGGCCGGTTGGTGGCGGACACCGAGGCGCTGCTGCTCGTCGACGCCGTGACGGCCGTCGGGGGGGTCCCGCTGGAGACCGACCGCTGGGGACTCGACGTCGTGTACGCGGGCACCCAGAAGTGCCTCTCGGTTCCCCCCGGGCTCGCCCCGATCACGTTCTCGGCGAAGGCCGAAGCGGTCATCGAGCGTCGCTCCTCGCCGGTGCGCTCGTGGTACCTGGACGTCGCCGCGGTCCGGAAATGGTGGGGCAGCGAGCGCACCTACCACCACACCGCGCCGATCAGCGCGCTGTTGGGGCTGCACGAGGGCCTGCGTCTGGTGCTCGAGGAGGGCCTCGAACGGCGCTGGGCCCGGCACGCCGAGGTGGGTGCACTGTTCCAGGAGCACGTCGTGGACCGGGACGCGACCCTGCTGGCCCAGGAGGGGCACCGGCTGCCGCAGTTGACCTCCTTCGCCTGGCCCGACGGTGTCGACGAGGGGGCCGTGCGACGCCGACTGCTGGCCGACCACGGCATCGAGGTCGGCGGCGGGCTCGGTAATTTCGCCGGCCGCGCCTGGCGGGTGGGTCTGATGGGGGAGGGTGCGACCCACGCCAACGTCGACCGGCTCCTCGACGCGGTGGACGAGATCCTCGAGGGCTGAACGGCGGCGCCGGTTTTCGACGCCGACGTCATGTCCGGGGTTAGGCTCTCCGCCATGGGCCCCCAGCGACTGACGTGGAAATGGCGGGTGATCGCGGCGATCGTGATCACCCTGGTCAACCTCCTGCGCTGGCGCATCGACGTGCAGGGGCTCGAGCACGTCCCGCGTCGCAGCGGTGCGGTGCTGGCCTTCAACCACCACAGCTATCTGGACTTCCTGATGGTCGCGTGGGCGCCGGTGCGCCGGCTGCGTCGGCCCGTGCGGTTCCTGGCCAAGCGCGAGATCTGGCAGAGCCGCTGGGTCGGGTGGGTCGTGCGGTGGGGGGAGGCGGTTCCGGTGGACCGCAGCTCGGCCACGGCCCGGGCCGGTGCCTTCGACGCCGCCGCGGAGGCGCTGTCGGGCGGCGACCTCGTCGCGGTGGCCCCGGAGCAGACGATCTCGCGGTCGCTCGATCTGCTCCCGCTGCGCACGGGGGCCGTGCGCATGGCCCAGCTCGCGGGCGCGCCGATCGTGCCCGTGATCGGGTGGGGCACCCACCGTGCGTTGACCAAGGGCCAGCCCAAGCGGCCGATGTTCGGCCTGCCCGTGACGGTGCGCTTCGGCCCACCGCTCGAGATGGACGCCGACGAGGACCCCGTCGAGGCCACCGAGCGCCTGCGCGCGGCGTTGGGACGGCTGCTCGACGAGGTCCAGCGCGACTACCCCGACGGGACGCCGGCCGGGGCCAGGTGGGTCCCGGAACGGCTGGGCGGTGGGGCACCGGCCCACGACGAGGTGGTCCGACAGGAGCGCGAGCGTTCCCGCAGCTGGAAACGCGGCGACGGACAGGCCCCGCCCTCGGGGAACGCGGGTGGGGACGGGCACGGACCGGCCGCCGGCCCGGGGGGCGCGCCCTCGTGATCGGGGAGGTGACCCATCCCCGAGCCGCCGCGGCCCGAACGCTGATGGGGCGGTGCCCGTCGGAACGCCCGGGGTCCCCCGTCCCGGTCTACCCGGCGGGCCCGCTCCGCCCGTCCCGCCAGTTCCCCGGGTGGCCCCGCAGGACGCCGGCAGGCCGCCTATCGTCCAGGAACGCCGTGGGTCCGCCCCGGCAGACGAACCAGGAGACGGCGGCCGGTGCCACGACCTGACGACCCGCGCAACCCCGGGGCCTCGCTCGTCTACCGCTTCGCGGCCCGGGTCGCGTTCGTCCTGATGGGCCTGCAGCGCTGGCGTGTCGATGCCCGGGGCGTGGACCACGTCCCGCGGTTCGGGGGTGCGGTGCTCGTGGCCAACCACACCTCGTACTGGGACTTCTTCCTGGTCGGTCGGGCCCCCTATCTGGCCTGGGGTCGGCCCGTGCGCATCCTCGCCAAGGACGTCTTGTTCCGTGTCCCCGTGTTCGGCGCGGTCATGCGGCGTGCGGAACACATCCCGGTGCACCGCGGCTCGGGTTTGGCCGCGCTCGCCAGCGCGGTCGACGCGCTGCGACGGGGTGAACTCGTGCTGGTGCTGCCGGAACAGACCATCTCGCCCTCGTTCGACCTCCTGCCGTTCAAGAGCGGTGCCGCACGGATGGCCGCCGAGGCCGGGGTGCCCCTGATCCCCGCGGCGAGTTGGGGATCGCACCGCTTCCACACCAAGGGCCGGCGGCTACGTCCGAAGTGGCGGCTGCCGGTGACGGTGCGTTACGGAGAGCCCCTGTACTCGGGCCCCGACGACGACCCCGTCGAGGTGACCGAGGAGTTGCGCCGGCGGGTGGAGCAACTGCTCGAAGATGCACAGCAGGACTATCCCGACGGGCTGCCCGGGGGCGCGTGGTGGGTGCCTTCCCGGCTCGGTGGGAGCGCACCGGACCACACCGAGGTACTGCGCACCGAGCGGGAGCGCTGGCAGCGCCGCCAGCAGCCCCGGGAGTCCTCGTAGCGTCCTGCCCCGGGTCGCGGGGTACGGATCCGGTCACGCAACCGTCGTCGTGAGGTCGCAACGGGCCGCCGAGCGGCCGACCACCGGAACCACGGTGCGGCATGCCTGGCCGAGCTAGCCGGTCGTCGTGCGCTCCGGTCGCTCCCGGTCGGGCACCACGGCTCGCCGCCGCTGCTCACACGACTGACAGCGTCGGTGCGACACGTGGTTCATGGTCGAGCACCGGCACACCCACAACTCCATCTGGCCCTCCTCGTACGATGGCCGAGGCCCACCTTGCCCGCATCCTGTTACGGCCCGATGATGCCCGCGCGACGAGTTGTCGACGTTTCGCGGTGCCCCTCCCTGTCCGAGCGGCCCGGTCGCCGATTTCGCAACGGTGTCCGACGTACGTCAGGATGGCCGGTGCCCGGTCCCCGAAGCAACCGCCGTCGGAAACGGGCGTGTCCGGCCATCGTGGCCCGAGGGAGCCGCTGGACACGCGGGACCGCTGACCCCACATCACGGAGGCAGACTCGTGGCACTCACCCCACCCGCCCTGCGCCAAAAGGACCGACCGTTGCGTGCGCGCCGGTCGTGCCTCGCGGTGCCGGGCTCCAACACCAAGATGCTCGAGAAGGCCCAGGGCCTTCCCGCCGACCAGGTCTTCCTCGACCTCGAGGACGCGGTCGCCCCCAGCGCCAAGGCGGAGGCGCGCGACAACATCGTCTCCGCGCTCCGGGACGGCGACTGGGGCGAAAAGACGCGCGTGGTCCGGGTCAACGACTGCACCACCCCGTGGACCCTGCGTGACCTGCTGACGGTGGTCGAGGGCGCCGGCGACCACCTCGACTGCATCATGATCCCCAAGGTCCAGTTCGCCGGCCAGGTGCAGTTCGTCGACCACGTCATCACCCAGATCGAGATGGAGAAGGGCTGGGACGTCGGGCGCATCGGTCTGGAGATCCAGATCGAGAACGCGCAGGGTCTGGTCAACGCCCGCGACATCCTGGCGACCTCCGAGCGCGCCGAGGCCTTCATCTTCGGGCCCGGCGACATGGCCGCCGCACTGGGCATGCCCAGCCTCACCGTGGGCGACATCCAGCCCGACTACCCGGGTGACCACTGGCACTGGGTGCTGTACACGGTCCTGGTGCACGCCCGCAACGAGGGCATCCAGGCCATCGACGGCCCCTACGCGAAGGTCAAGGACGTCGAGGGTTTCCGTGAGGTGGCCAAGCGCTCCCGCACCCTGGGGCTGGACGGCAAGTGGGTGCTGCACCCCGCGCAGGTCGAGGCCGCCAACGAGATCTACGGCGTCGGCCAGGAGGCCTTCGAACGCGCGCAGGACATCCTCGACGCCTATGCCTACGCCACCGGCGACGAGGCCCGTGGCGCGGTGATGTTCGGCGACGAGATGATCGACGAGGCCAGCCGCAAGATGGCCGAGGCCAACTTCGAGAAGGGCAAGGCGGAGGGCCTCGAGGTACGCCCGACGCCGGACGAGGTGCCCTTCCACGAGCGCGGCGAGTACCGCAAGGAGCACGCCGATGGGTGAGGCCCGCGAGTTCGGCCGGTTCTTCGACGACTTCCAGGAGGGAGACGTCTACAAGCACTGGCCCGGCAAGACGGTGACGCAGGCCGAGGACATCCTCTTCTGCTCGATCACCATGAACCAGCACCCGCTGCACAGCGACGACAACTACGCGAAGGCGGCCACGCCCCACGGCAACGCCATGGTGGTCGGCAACCTCGTGTACTCGATCGTGCTCGGGCAGTCGGTGCCGGACGTCTCGGGTCGGGCGATCGCCAACCTCGAGATCGAGTCGCTCAAGCACGCCAATCCAACGTTCCACGGGGACACGATCTACTCCGAGACCGAGGTGCTCGAGAAGCGCGAGTCGCGGTCGAAGCCCGACCGCGGCATCGTCAAGGTCAGGACCATCGGCTACAAGCAGGACGGCACCGTGATCTGCGAGTTCACGCGCAAGGTGCTGGTGCCCAAGCAGGGGCACGAATTCGACGGCCAGCCGGGGCGCCCGGAGCCGGTGACCGAGGGCTGAGAACGGCCCGGGGGGGCGGGCGTCGCCGCGTTCGCCGGCCACGCCCGCCCCCACCGGCCGGGTCCCGCGCGAGGGTGCGGGCAGGCAGTATCCTGTTCTTCTGCACCACCGGTCCCGCGGTCGCCGCAGCGGCGGTACCCTCGACACGGCCCAGTGGCCAGGATCGCGCATTCCGGGCGGGCCATATCCTGTCCGGCGGCGAAGCCCGACGCCGGCTTGTGGCCCACGGGACCGCACCGAGGTGTGGCCGGGAGGTATTCCCGGCAGGAGTCGCCCGGCCCCGACCGGGTCGGGCGTGGACGACGGGCACGAGCAGCGGGGAAGCCACCCGTGTCCGGCGATGGGTCCGTGAGCGCGGCGAGAGCGCGCGGCGGGCCGCTGGAGCATCAGGCGTCGAGGACGTGGCCTGCAGTGCGATCTCACGCGCGGGATGCGCGACGAGCACGAAAGAGGCAACCATCAGCACGAAGACCCCCCGCGTGTCCCTGAGCACGCAAGCGGCGCTCGAACTCGCGCAGGCGCACCTCGACGGACTCGCCTCCGAGGACGACCTCGACGTGCTCGACGAGCACGAGGACGAGTGGATCGACGCGCTACAGACACTGCGTCGTGACGTCCAGAAGAAGATCGCCAAGCTCGCCGACGAGGTGTCCGGCCCGGAGCGGGCCCTGGTTCTGTCGGACTTCGAGGACGAGCGCGAGCGCATCGACGACGTGCTGGCGGAGCTCACGGGGGAGCCACTGGGGTCGGAGGCCGACCCGGACGCCGAGGAGGATCCGACGCCGCACGAGGGGCACGACGTGGGTCCGGAGGGTCGCGCGGAACGCTCCGCGGACCGGGAGGAGGCCTCGACCGAGCCGCCGGCCAGGACCGCCACCCCCCAGCTGCAGCTGTCCTGGCACCACGGTGAGATCGTGGCCTGGGCCGGCGGCCGGGACACCGATCCGGAACCCGCGCAGCAGGTGGCCGAGCGGCTCACGGAGGCGGGCGCACCCGCCGACGCCTGGGTCCCGCACGAGCACGTCAAGCTGCCCGGCGGGGTCCAGGCGGACGCCCTCGGAGCCCCGGTGCAGAGCACGCTGGGGTGGCTGGTCTCGCTGGTGGCCGCGGAACCGGACGAGCGCCTCGCGCCGAGCGTGCCGTGGATGGGGCTGGCGGCGGCGCTGGCGGTCCGGCTCGTCGCCCACGGACGCATGGTCCCCCAGCTGCACAAGGTCGGTGACGCCGCCGGCAACCGGTCGGACTTCGCCGTGCGCTGGGATCCCACCCTGATCGACCACGACGAGCTCGCGGGGCTGGCCAAGGCCATGCCGGGCGTGATCGCCGTGCTCGAGCGGCAACGGGAGCCGCACGCGGTCACCCGCGCGGTCGTGGCCGGCTTCGTCGACGCCATCTGCCGCAACGCCGCAGGGCGGGTCGAGGTGCCCGCACCCCCGCCGAAGCCCAACAGCGCCTCGGACGTCGCCGAGGCGGTCCTCGGTCGCCTCGACGGCTCCAGATTCGAGGCCCCCCACCAGCAGGGCACGGAGGTCGCCAAGGGGCTGAAGTCCTGGGCCGACGGTGTCACCGGTGCCCCCAAGGTCGGCCTGGTCCTGCAGCTCGACCCGCCCGACGAGGGCGACGCCTGGCATCTGCGCACCCTGACCGCAGACCCCCGCCGCAAGGAGGAGCACGTCGAGGCGGCGATGTCGCGGGCCAAACACGACAAGAAGGAACAGCTCAAGAGCGAACTCGAACGACTCGAGGGCCTCTACGAACCGCTACGCCGGGGCAAGGACCGTCGCCGCGGCCAGGTGATCCTGAGCCAGGACGAGGCATGGGATCTGATGACCACGACCGGGCCGGTCCTGGTCGCCGCGGGCTTCGAGGTCCGGGTCCCGCCGCTGTCGAAGAAGAAGGCCACCCCGGCGCTGCGGGTCACCTCCACGGAGACGCAGGAGACCACCGTGGGGGCGCAGCAACTGTCGAGCGTGCGCTGGTCCGCGGTGTTCGACGACGTCGAGCTCAGCGCGGAGGACATCTCTCGGCTCGCCAACGAGTCCCGGCCGCTCGTGCGCTCCCACGGCCGCTGGGTCGAGGTGGACCACGCGGACCTCGAGGCGGCGGCGGAGGCCCTGGCCGAGCGCGAGCAGAAGACGAAGCTCACCGGTGCGGACATGCTCCGCTACGCGCTCGGCCTCGACGGCGCGGCCCTGGGCCAGCCGGTCTCCGTGGCCGGCGAGGGCTGGGCCGCCGACCTGCTCAGAAGTGCGCGTGAGATCCCCGAGCACCCCCCGACCAGTCCGGAGGGCTTCGAGGGGGAGCTGCGCAGCTACCAGGCGGACGCGCTGGCCTGGCTCGAGTTCCTCGACAGCGCGGGACTCGGGGGGTGCCTCGCCCTGGACATGGGGCTGGGAAAGACGCCCACGATGCTCGCCCACCTCAAGGCGACGACCGCCCAGGGGCCGGGGCTGGTCATCGCCCCGCCGGCGGTGGTCGGCAACTGGGCCGCGGAGGCCGCGCGCTTCACCCCTGGGCTGCGCGTGGTCATCCACCACGGCACCGGCCGCGCGGCGGCCAGCCAGATCGCCGACGAGGTCGCCTCGGCCGACGTGCTGCTGACCACCTACGGAACCGCGGTCCGCGACATCGAGTCACTCGCGGAGGTGGAGTGGGGCAAGGTCGTGCTCGACGAGGCGCAGGTGATCAAGAACCCCGCCAGCGAGACCGCGCAGCAGTTGCGTCGTCTCGAGGCACGGACCCGCCTGGTCCTGACGGGCACCCCGATCGAGAACGGTCTGGGCGACCTGTGGGCACTGATGGACTTCGTCAACCCCGGCCTGCTGGGGGAGCGCGCGACGTTCGTGGCCCAGATGCAGAAGGCCGCGGAGTCCGAGTCGGGCGCGGAGTCGGCCCTGAAGACCCTCAACGGGGTGCTCGTCTTCCGTCGCACCAAGGCCGAGCCGGTCATCGCCGAGGAGTTGCCCGACCGCATCGACGCGCTCGACCACTGCCCGATGACCACGGAGCAGATCGGCCTGTACCAGGCGGTCCTCGACGAGCTGGTGGTCTCCGGAGCGGACGCGGAGGACACCACCCAGCGCAAGGGCGCGGTCCTGGCGGCGATCACCGCCCTGAAGCAGATCTGCAACCACCCGGCCGCCTACACCGGCGACGACGAGGCCCTCGCGGGCCGGTCCGGCAAGCTCGCGCGGCTCGAGGAGATCGTCGACAACGTCTTCGAGTCCGGCGAACGGATGCTGATCTTCACCCACTTCGCCACCTGGGGGGAGAAGCTCGCCACCCACCTCTCCGAGCGCACGGGCCAGCCGATCCTTTGTTACCGGGGTGGGCTCTCGCGGGGCGCACGCGACAAGATGGTCCGCGGGTTCCAGGAGGGCGAGGGCCCCGGGGCCCTGGTCCTGTCACTCAAGGCCGGGGGAACCGGACTCAACCTCACCGCCGCCAGCCACGTGGTGCTCTACGACCGCTGGTGGAACCCGGCGGTCGAGGATCAGGCACGTGACCGGGTCTGGCGCATCGGACAGACCAAGACGGTCGTCGCCCACCGCCTGGTGGTCCCCGGGACCGTGGACGAGCGGGTCGAGGAGGTCGTCGAGGGCAAGCGCCGGATCGCCGATCTCGCCCTGCCGAAGTCCAGTTCGGTGGGTGACCTCGACACCGACCAGTTGCGGCGGGCACTGGGTATCGACACCGAGGCGCTGCTCACCGCCGAGTCCGGCGACTCCACCGCGCGACGAGGTGCCGCATGAGGGTCCGCAAGCGCACACGCACCCGGCAGTCCACGCAGGCCGAGGACACCGCCCCGGCCCGTCGCACCAGGAGCCGTGAGGCCGGCGACGACGGCCCGGGCCGCAAGGACGGCGACGGCGAGGGCGACGGTTCACGCCGGCGCAGCCCCGGGCGCACGGGCGGTCAGGGCCGGTCGGGCTCGGGTGAACGCGGGGGGCCCGGCGAGGGTGACGGCCCGGCAGACAAGAGCGGTGAGGACGGCGGCGAGAAGGCCGGCGGCCGGAGCTCGAGCAACCGGGGCGGGAACCAGCGGGGCCGAGGTGGCCGTGGCGGCAACCAGAAGGGCCAGGGCAACCGGGGCAAGACCCAGAAGGGCCAGGGTGGCCAGGGCGGCGGCCAGAAGGGCCAGGGCGGCGGTCAGAAGGGGCAGGGCAGTCGCTCCGGGAACGCCAAGGGTCGTAACCGCTCCCAGCAGCGCAACCGTCGCAACCGTTCGCAGCGCCCCAAGCAGCCCAAGGACGGCGCGCAGTTCTGGGGAGAGGCGGAGCGGCTGCCGGCCGCGCGGACGGACGTGCGACTCACCAACGACCCGGCCGCCGTGCCCCGCTCGCTGGGCCCACCGCCGTTGCCGGGGCACGAGGCCATCGCGGAGCACTACTTCGGCGTGGTCTACGACCGGGCCGTGATGACCGCCAGCGCCCTGGCGGCCGCCGGCGGGTTGATCGACCCCGACGCCCTGGCGCAGGAGCAGGAAAACGCCGACGAGTAGCCCCGGGCCGAACCGCCGTTGACTATTGTCACGCTCGACCGCGTTCGTGGAGGGCGCCACGGTCTCGTCGAGGTTCAGCACCGCCTACTCCAGCACCAGCCGCCGGATGTTCGCCCCGGTGGCCGCGCTCGCGCTGCTGGCGACGTTCGCTCCCGCGTCCGACGCGGCGAGCGAGGACGTGCCCGACCAGCCGTTCCGTGACGGAGCGTGGAGCGGAACCCTGGCAGCGAGCGGGGTCGTCGACGGCAACTTCCCGGACGCGACCGCGACGATGAACACGCTGATGAGCGGGAGCTTCGACGCCTTCGTGTCCGGCGACGAGGTGAGCTCCGGAACCTGGACGCTCGACGGCAGCTCGGACGGGATCATCGTCACCGAGTTCGGGCAGGGGCAGGTGAGCAACTTCTTCTCCGGTGTCGGCCCGGTGCGTGGCGACGCGAGCGGCCTGGAGCTCGGCGGCGCCGTGGACACGACCTGGCAGCTGCAGGTCGCCGGCCACACCGACACCCACCAGGACCCGATCCAGCTCGGTCCGTTCGACGTCGAGGTGCTGCACCTGGACTGCAACACGATGCTCGGCCGCTGGGAGCACTCCTTCGAGGCGGAGGTGGCCGACGCCGGCGGCTGGCGGGCCACCCTCGGTGGCACCTTCCAGGCCTCGCACCTCGGCAACGATCCGGCCGCCGCGGTGGTCGAGCTCGTCGACAGCGTCACCGGGGAGGCGCAGGAACTGCTCACCGAGGTCACCACCGGCGACCTCGACGGCCCCGACGGCACGGTGGCGATCGACGAGCCGCTGCGGCAGCGCTTCCGGGGCCTGATCTCGATCGCCCGCTCCGTCGAGACACAGATCGCCGAGCTCGGGTCCGCCGCCGACTGCCTGTACCCGGGCACGGCCGACACGTTCGGCATGGTGATCACCTCGGTCATGCAGGAAGCCGCCCGCGTCCTGCTCACCGATCATGCGCTCGACGCCGCCGGGCTGGAGTTCATCGCCGAACAGCTCCTCGCCGTCGGCGGCGCCGGCCCCGCCGCGCTTCCCAACCCACGCAGCGCCGCGCTCGAGGAGCTCTTCGCCGCCCGCGTGTCCGAGGTGCTGTCCGACGCGGCCGTCACCGACCCCGACACGTTCGACGAGGCCGGCTGTGTGAGCGGCCTGCCGTGCCTGCCGGCCGAGCCGGAGATGGTGCAGGCGCTGCGCGCCGCCGACCTGCTGATGCTGGACGTGACCATCGACGGGCAGAGCTACGAATGGGCGGAAGTCCACGTCTGGCTGGTGCTCGCCGAGAGTGGCCAGCTGCCATGAGCCGCTTCCGTCGCTCCCGTGCCCTGCCGGCGCTGACCGCGGTCGGGGTGCTGCTCCTGGTCGGGTGTCAGGACGACGCCGACGCCGACGCCGATGACCAGCAGCGCGCGTCCGAGCCGATCGACGACGAGGCGGATGCCGCCGGTCAGGCCCCGGTCGAGGAACTCGAGCCGAGGTTGCCGCTCGACGTCGACGACCTGGAGTTGGTGACGCCCGCCGAGGGCGTCGGCCCGTTCCCGACGTTGGAGTGGCAGGCGGTCCCCGACGCCCATCGCTACCACGTCAGCGTCATCGACGGTGACGGCCGGGCCACGTGGGCGTGGACGACCTCGGACACCCAGGTCGTGCTCGGTGGGTTCGAAGAGCCCCCTGAAGAGCACGTCCGTGGCCCTCGACTGCACGCGCAGATGCACTGGCACGTCCTCGCCCGCGACGCGGACGAACGCGTCATCGCCCAGAGCGGGCTCCGCCCGATCGCGCCCTGAGAAACGGTCCATGCCGTCGCGGTCGGCCCCGGGACGGACGGGCGTGACGGAATCCGCCGGCCGGCCCGGGATGACCGAACCACCTGCTGCCGGACCTAGCGCCGGGCGAGTTCGAGCAACCGCTCCGCGGCGAGCCGCTCGGGGGCGTCGAGGTCGTGGTGGGCCAGGACCCGGCCCAGGCCCTCGGTGTCGACCCGCAGGCGGCCGTCGAGCCACAACGGCTGGGGCGGGTCCACACCGACGTCCATCCCCGCCGCCTGGGCCACGGTCGCGGACAGGGCCCGCATGCACCCGACCGCGACGACCTCGCCGCGCAGCGGGACGGCCGCGAGGCTCCCGCCGTCGTGCCACCGGGCGGCGAGGGCGTCCCACACCTCCTCGTAGGTCGCCCAGGCGGCCTGGCTGCCGAGCCCGTCGAGGTCGGCTCCCGTCTCCGCACGGATGGCCTCCACCACCAACCCGTGCAGTTGCTCGACCCAGCCGGCGCGGGGGTCGGCGGGCTCGGTGAGCGTGTGCACCAGCAGGCACCGGGCCCCCACCGTGGCCTCCTCGACCCGGGCGACCACGGCGTCGCGGACCCGGGGTCCCCACACCCCGGTGAGGACCTCGTCCCACCCCGTGTCGTCGTCGACCACCGGTGCTCCTCCTCCGCGGGGTGAGTCTGCCCGGCGTCGCACCGGCGTGCGACGATGTGCGCGGCGGCGGGTGCGGGACCGCGCCTGCTGCACGCCGTCAAGGCCACTGCCACCGCCCCTCGGAGCCGACTTGCAACTGCACCGCCGTACCCGTGAGTTCCGTGAACAGGACGAGGAGCGACTGCTCGCCCCGGCCGCCACCCGTTCCGCGCGGTCCCGGGGGCGTGCCATCGAAGAGCCCGCGGATCCGTACCGAACCGCCTTCGAGCGCGACCGGGACCGCATCCTGCACGCGAAGGCGTTCCGGCGCCTGAAGCACAAGACGCAGGTCTTCCTCAACCCCGACGGCGACCATTTCGTGACCCGGCTGACCCACACGCTGCACGTGGCGCAGGTCGGTCGGTCCATCGCCGCGTCACTGGGTCTCAACGAGGCGCTCACCGAGGCCATCTGTCTCGGGCACGACATCGGCCACGCCCCGTTCGGCCACACCGGTGAGGAGGCGCTGACCCCCTACGTCGAGGGCGAGTGGCAGCATGCGGTGCACGGGGTCCGGGTCGTGAGTGTCCTGGAGCCGCTGAACCTCAGCTGGGAGGTCCTCGACGGCATCCGCCAGTCCTCCTGGCGCAATGCGCCGGCACCGTCCACCCCGGAGGGCATGGTGTGCCGCTTCGCGGACCGCATCGCCTACCTCGCGCACGATGTGCAGGATGCGGTACGGGCCGGGGTGGTGGACATCGACGACGTCCCGGCGCACCTGCGCCGGACGTTCGGGCCTCCCGGCCGCGCGTGGATCGAGACCATGGTCGGCGACGTGGTGGACGCCTCCGTGCCGGCCGGGCAGGTGACGATGGACCCCGCCCGCCTCGAGTCGATGACCGAGCTGCGCACCTGGATGTTCGACCACGTCTACCTGCGCGAGGAGGCCAGGGAGCACTCGTCGCGTGCCGTGCGCGTCATCCGTGACCTGGTGGACCACTTCGTCGCACACCCGGGCGAGGTCCCCGACGACTACCGGGTCGTGGAGGGGGAGTTCACGCAGGCTGCGGTCGACTACGTCGCCGGCATGAGCGACAAGTACGCGATGCGTCGCCATGACGAGCTCTACCGGCCCGCCGGGCTGTACTGACGGAGGCGAGCTGCCGACGTCCGGGTCCCGGTGCCGGCGACCGGCGTGCGATCCGTCCGAGGGGCCATCGTCCCCGGTGACCCCCGAGGTGGCCACGCGCGCTACCGTCGGCGGTGTGACTGCACTCACCGTTCGGGACGCGACCGCCGACGATCTGCCGGCGGTCGCCGCCATCTACACCCATTACGTCGTGCGCACCACCATGACGTTCAACACCCAGGTCCGTACGCCGCGGGAGTGGATGGAACGTTTCGAGATGGAGATCCGCGAGGGTCCCTACCACCTGCTGGTCGCCGAACTCGACGGCGTGGTGCGTGGCTACGTGGAGAGCCAGCGCTTCCGGCCCAAGCCGGCCTACGCCCGGTCGCTGGAGCTGTCGATCTACGTCGATCCGGAGGCGACCGGGACGGGCGCGGGAGGTGCCCTGTACGGTGAGCTGTTCCGGCGGCTCGAGGGCACCACCTACCACCGCGCCTACTCGATCATCGCCCTGCCCAACGACGACTCGCTGCGTTTCCACGAGCGCTGGGGTTTCGTGCACCGTGGCACCCTGACCGAAGCCGGCTACAAGTTCGGCCGCTACCTCGACGTCGCCTACTACGAGCGGGCCCTGTGACTGCGTCGCTGCATCCGCACGAGGTCTACGAGCGCGTCGGCGGCATGCCGGCCTTCGAGACCCTCGTGGACGCGTTCTACGACCGGGTGGAGGGCGATCCGCTCCTGCGCCCGCACTACCCGGACGACCTCGAGCCGGGCAAGCGGCATCTGGCGATGTTCCTCGCCCAGTACTTCGGTGGCGGCGACGTCTACTCCGCAGAGCGCGGCCATCCCCGGCTGCGCATGCGGCACGCGCCGTTCGAGATCACCCCCGAGGTGGCCCTGCGCTGGGCCGAGCTGATGGCGGCCGCGATACGCGAACTGCGGTTCGCCTCGGACGTGGAGGAGGTGCTGCTGCGGTACGTCGCGCAGGCCACACCCACGATGGTCAACCGGCTGCCCGAGCAGGAGGGCGGGCTGCCCCAGCGCGACGAGCGCGGGGGCTGAAACGGGATCGCGCACGGTTGTCACCGCGGGTTGCCGCCGTCCCGACGCAACGGCGTACCCTTCGCTGCACCGCGAGGACCGCGCCCTGGTGCGCCGGTCCGCCGTTCTCGTCTCGGCTTCCTGTGACTTCCATCCGAAAGGTCCCCCGTGAGAATCCTCGTCGCCGATCCGCTGGCCGATTCCGGCGTCGCCGCACTGGGCCGCGTCCACGACGTGGACGTCAAGACGGGGCTGGACAAGGACGAACTGCTCACGATCGTGGACGGCTACGACGCCATCGTGGTGCGTTCGCAGACCACCATCGACGCGGACGTCATCGCGGCGGCGCGGTCGCTGAAGGTGATCGCCCGGGCCGGCGTCGGGCTCGACAACGTCGACGTGGACGCCGCGACGCGACAGGGCGTGGTGGTCTGCAACGCGCCGCAGTCGAACATCATCTCCGCGGCCGAGCACACGGTGGCGATGCTGCTGTCGCTGGCCCGCAACATCCCCCAGGCCCACGCCGCCCTGGTCGACGGGCGCTGGGAGCGTTCGGCGTGGAAGGGCACCGAGCTGCACGACAAGACGCTCGGCGTGCTCGGCCTCGGCCGCATCGGCACCCTGGTCGCGCAGCGCTGCCACGCCTTCGGCATGCGGCTGGTCGCCTATGACCCGTTCGTGACCCCCGAACGCGCGGCCCGTCTCGGGGTCGACCTGGTCGACAGCGTCGAGGAGGTCCTCGGGCGTGCCGACTTCGTCACGATCCACCTGCCCAAGACCCCCGAGACCCTGGGGCTACTCGACCGCGAGCGCCTGGCGATGATGAAGCCGACCGCGCGGCTGATCAACGTGGCCCGGGGCGGGATCATCGACGAGCCCGCGTTGGCCGAGGCCCTCGAGAGCGGGGTCATCGCCGGGGCCGCGCTGGACGTCTTCGGTGAGGAACCGACGACGCAGAGTCCACTGTTCGGGCTGGCGAACGCCATCGTCACGCCGCACCTGGGCGCCTCCACGGACGAGGCGCAGGACAAGGCGGGCACGCAGGTCGCCGATGCGGTCAACCTCGCGCTGGCCGGGGAGTTCGTGGCCTCCGCGGTCAACGTGCCCGGGGGAGAGGTCGACGACATCGTCCGGCCCTTCCTGCCGCTGGGGGACAAGCTCGGCCGGCTGTTCACGTCCCTGGCCGCCGAGGGCATCGGCGGCGAGGTCACCGTCGAGTACTGCGGCCATCTCGCCGAGGCCGACGGCCGGGCGCTGGGGCTCTCGGTGCTCAAGGGGATGCTCGCGGCCGTCTCCCACGAGCCGGTGACGCTGGTCAACGCGACGCTGCTGGCCGAGGAGCGGGGGATCAACGTCCGGGAGCTCTCGGATCCCCACAGCGAGGACTACGTGTCGCTGCTGCGGGTGTCGGGCACGGGCCGCGACGGATCCGCCATCCGCGTCGCCGGGACGATCGTCCAGCCGGGGGACCGGGAGCGGCTCACCGAGGTGTGGAACACCCCGGTGGACGTGGAGCCGACCACCCACATGGCCTTCTTCCGCTACGACGACCGTCCCGGGGTGATCGGCACCGTCGGGACCGGTTTCGGCGAGGCCGGGGTCAACATCGCGTCCGCCCAGGTCGGTCGTCGTGCGGCCGGTGGCGAGGCGATCATGGCCCTGTCGTTGGACGAGGCCGTGCCGCGTTCGGCGCTCGAGGACATCATCGAGCGCATCGGTGCCCACGAGGGCCGGGCGATCAGCCTCCACTGACGCCCGTCGGGGCCGCGCCCCGTCGCGCGGTCCGCGCTCCGGCTCCTTCCGTCACCGCCCGGCCCCGCCGGTGAGCCCTTGCGGGCTGTCCGGGACCGGCGCAGTATGGGCGGGGGTGGAGTAGGGAGCGGACGATGCGGAGCATGGAGACCGGGCACGCGCAGCTGTTGGTCAGCTACACGCTGCGGGCCGACGTGGAGGAGGGCGACTACGACCAGTGGGCCCGCCAGGTGGCGGTGCCCTGGTGGCAGAACCAGCCCGGATTCCGGGCGATCCGGGGCTTCTACACCGTGGTCGGCAGCGGGGCGAGGATCTTCGTGGAGGTCGACATCGACCACTTCGAGTCCCTCGCCAAGGTGCTGGGCTCGGCGGACTACCAGCGGATGCGTCGGGAGTTGTCCGAATTCGCCGAGGACGTCGACTCGAGGATCCTGGCGCCGACGGGCCGAACGCCGTCGTGACGGTTCACGGCACGCTTCTCGATGGGGCGTGCCACACGCCCGACCGGGGCCGGGCGACCGGATGGCGTGGCGAGATGCCCAGCGACGCCGTCCCCCTCGTCCTCGACGGTGGTCCCGGCCGCCGTTGATGCGGCGCGGGTGGACGGGGTCGATAGCGCGGTCGTGGGGAAGACTTGACATCGACGTCAGTATCTAGTCGACTGCGGTCTAGAATTGACGTCGATGTCAGTGTCGGCACCCCGATCCGGTGAGGCCAGCGTGTCCGTTGCATTCGTCTTTCCCGGCCAGGGATCTCTGCGCTCGGGCGCGGGGAGCGCGTGGAGCGGCCCCGCCGCCGAGGAAGTGCTCGACGAGGTGGCGCGGGGGCTCGGCCGCAGTGCGAGGGACCTCCTCGCGGATCCGACCGCCGCCGAGCGCACCGCCGATGCGCAGCCCGCGATCCTGGCGGCCTCGCTGCTGGCCTGGCGTGCCGTCACCGACGCCGGCCTGCGGCCAACCCACGTCGCCGGCCACAGCCTGGGCGAGGTCACGGCCGCGGTCGCGGCGGGGGCGCTCTCCATCGAGGACGCGGCCCGGGTCGTGGCCGTGCGCGGTCGGGCGATGGGGGAGGCGTGCCGGACGGAGCCCGGCACGATGCTCGCCCTCATCCGGCTCGAGCCGGCGCAGATCGAGGCGCTGCTCGACGACATCGACGACGTCGTGGTCGCCAACGACAACGCCCCCGGCCAGGTCGTGGTGGCGGGCACGGCCGAGGGCATCGAACGCGTCGGGGAGGCCGCCCGGGCCGCCGGCGCCCGTGCCCTGCCGATCGACGTCGAGGGTGCCTTCCACTCGCCGGCGATGCGCGCGGCGGTCGACCCGGTCGCCGAAGTACTCGGATCCCTCACCGTGCGCGACCCCGAGGTTCCCCTGGTCAGTGGCACCACCGCGTCGCCACTGAAACGCGGTCCGGACGTCGCCCGGGCGATCGTCGACGGGATCCTCTCGCCGGTGCGCTGGCGGGAGGTGCAGCTGGCCTTGGCCGAGGCCGGGGTCACCACCCTCGTCGAGCTCGGTCCGGGAAGCGTGCTCAAGGGGCTCGCGAAGCGCACGGTCGGCGACCTCGAGGTCGTGACCGTGGCGGAGCCCGCAGACCTCGACCGGGTCGCCGACCTGCTCGCACCCGCGCACCGCTGACCGGGCCTCTCCGAAGACCCGGCGTCGCCGTCCCCGACCGATCCAGGAGTCGAACCGATGATCCCCATCCCCGCATGCACGGTCGTCACGTCCCCCGTCGCCGGCAAGGTCCGCGGGCTCATCGACGCCGGGTCCCTGGTGGGCCCCGGTGACGTCGTCGCCACGGTCGACGGCGTCGGAGGTCGCGCGCAGCTGCGGGCCACGTCGCCGGGTCGGGTCGGGGGCGCGCTCGCCGGGTCCATGCAGCCGGTCACGGCCGGCGAGGGCGTCGTCTGGCTCGCCCGTGCGTGACGCCACCGCCCCCGAGGGGGACCCGGGGCCGGGTGCGCTGCCGGTCGCGATCACCGGGCTCGGCGCCCACCTGCCCGCCCGGGTCGTGACCAACGACGACCTGGCCGAGCGGCTGGACACCAGCGACGAGTGGATCCGCAGTCGCACCGGCATCGGCCAGCGTCACGTGGCGGCCGCCGACGAAGCCACCGCGGACCTCGCCGCCGAAGCCGCGAAGTCGGCCCTGGCGGACGCGGGCCTGGGCATCGAGGACGTGGGAAGCGTGCTGGTCGCGACCACCACCCCGGACCACCTGATCCCCGGGACGGCGCCCCTGGTCGCCGAGCGCCTGGGCACCCAGGTCGCCGCCGTCGACCTCAACGCGGCGTGCTCGGGGTTCGTCTACGGGCTGCAGGTCGGTGGCGCGCTCGCGGCGACCGGTGCGGGTCCGGTCCTGCTGGTCGGTGCGGAGACCCTGACCCGGGTGGTCGACCACGGGGACCGGGCCACCGCGGTGCTGTTCGGAGACGGCGCGGCGGCCGTCGTGCTCGTCGCCCGCCCCGGGGCCCGTCTGGGGCCCTTCCGCCTCGGCGCCGACGGCGCCCAGGCGCCGATGCTCCACCGTCGCTCCGGCGGCAGCCGGTATCCCACCACCGCGGCCGGACTCCAGAACGGTGACCACCTGCTGACGATGCGCGGCGGCGACGTGTACCGGCACGCCGTCGCCCGGATGGCCGCCGCGTCGACCGAGGTCCTCGCACGCAGTGGCACCGACGTCGCCGACGTGGACCTCTTCGTCGGCCATCAGGCCAACGCACGGATCCTCGAGGCCGTGCGCGCCCGGGTGGGGATCGCACCGGAGCGCTGCCACGTCACCGTCGAGCGCCATGCCAACACCTCCGCCGCCTCCATCCCCCTGGCACTGGCCGACGCCCGCGACGCGGGCCGGCTCCACCCCGGGGCGACCGTGCTGCTGGCCGCGTTCGGCGCCGGCCTGACCTGGGGCGCCTGCCTGCTGACCTGGAACCCCGACGACGAGGAGATCACGTGATGGATGCGCATACACGCGTCGCGCTGGTCACCGGCGGGAGCGGCGGCATCGGTGCCGCGGCCTGCCGGACGCTGGCGGCCGACGGGCACCACGTGCTGGTGGGGTACCGGTCCGACGCCGAGGCCGCCGAGAAGGTCGCCGCCGACTGCGCCGGCCGGGCCGAGCCGGTGCATCTCGATGTGACCGACGGCGACAGCGTGACGGCCGCGGTCACCCGGGCCACCGAGACGGGCCCCCTGGGCGTCGTGGTCAACAGCGCCGGGATCGCCGAGGACGACCTGCTGCTGCGCCTCGACGAGGAGCGCTTCGACCGCACCATCGCGGTGAACCTGCGCGGCACCTACCTCGTGTCGCGGGCGGCCCTGCGCCCGATGCTGCGTGCGCGCTTCGGACGGATCATCAACGTCTCCTCCGTCGTCGCCCTGCGCGGCAACGTGGCCCAGTCGGCGTACGCGGCCTCGAAGTCCGGCCTCATCGGCTTCACCAAGTCGCTGGCCCGCGAGGTCGCCCGCAAACAGATCACCGCCAACGTCGTCGCCCCCGGTTTCGTGGCCACGGCCATGACCGACGCGCTCGGTGACGACGTCCGCAAGGCGCTGATCGGGCAGGCGCCGATGTCCCGGGCGGTCGAGGCCGACGAGGTGGCCGCGGCCGTCTCGTTCCTCGCCTCGGACGCGGCCGGCGCGATCACCGGCGCGGTTCTCCCGGTCGACGGCGGCGCCGGCATGTGAGCAGTCCGCCATCACGCCCGTGGCCTGCACCCAGGGCCCCGAGCTACCCGACCTGCACGACCCGGACAACCCCGGGAACCACGACAACACCCACGAAGAAGGAACCGACATGACCCAGCAGGAGCTCTACCCCACGTTCGAGACCGCCCTGGTCGAGACCTTCGGTGTCCCCGCCGAGGAGGTCGCACCCGACGCGGAGTTCGAGGCCATGGGCCTGGACTCGCTCGACGTCGTCGAGCTGACACTGATCCTCGAGGAGAAGACCGGCGTCAAGCTCGAGGACGAGGAGCTCGAGGACGTGCGCACCGTCCAGGACGCGATGGACAAGGTCGTCGAGAAGGTCTCGGCGTGAACCAGCCGACCCCTTCGAACCAAGGGCGCGGTGAGGTCGCCCCGGGCGCGGGGCGCGCTGAAGTCGTGATCACGGGTCTCGGGCTCGTGACCCCGGCCGGGCGCGGGCTCTCCGACGCCTGGGAGGGCGTCCTGGCCGGCAAGTCCGCCGCGGCCGTCGACGAGGACCTGGTGGCGGCCGGGACGCCAGTGACCGTCTCCTGCCGGGTGCCGCCCTACGACGCGAACGCCGAACTGGGTCGCGGTGCCTCCCGCCGCCTGGACCGCTTCACCCACCTCGCGCTGCTCGCCGCACGCGAGGGCCTGACCCATGCCGGCCTCGGCGGCCTGTGGTCCGACGGTGAGGAGCGCGCTGGCACGGACGGGGTGGACGCCGACCGCATCGGCGTCGTGCTCGGTTCCGGGATCGGCGGCGCCGAGACCTGGGAGTCGGAGTACCCCAACTACCTCGACAAGGGCCCCAAGCGCGTCAGCCCGATGTTCATCCCCAAGATGCTGTCCAACACCGCGGCCGGCACGATCTCCATGCGCGCCGGTGCGCGTGGTCCCAACATGACCGTCAACACCGCCTGCGCCGCCGGTGCCTCCGCCATCCACCTGGCGCGTGACCTGGTGGCCTCGGGCACCGCGGACGTGGTCATCGCGGGTGGCGTCGAAGCCGGCATCACCGGACTGTCGATCAGCGCGTTCGCCCAGATGGGCGCGCTGTCCTCCAACACCGATCCGTCCGCCGCGTCACGGCCGTTCGACGTCGACCGCGACGGGTTCGTCATGGGCGAGGGCGCCGGCATCGTCGTCGTCGAGTCGGCCGAGCACGCGGCCCGGCGCGGTGCCCGTTCACTTGCCCGGATCGCGGGCTGCGGGGCCTCCGCCGACGCCTTCCACGCGACCGCACCACCCGAGGACGGGGGCGGCGCGGCGCTGGCCATGCGTCGCGCGATCGAGGACGCGGGGCTCGCTGTCGAGCAGATCGGCCACGCCAACGCCCACGGCACCTCGACGCCGCTGAACGACGTTGCGGAATCGCGGGCGATGCACGCGGTGTTCGGCGACCACACCGAGCGGGTGGCGGTCACCTCGACCAAGGGGGTGACCGGGCATCTGCTGGGTGCCGCCGGCGCGGTCGAGGCCATCTTCGCGCTGCAGGCACTGCGCGAAGGGCTGGTCCCACCGACCGCGAACCTCACGACAAAGGATCCGGAGATCGACCTGGACGTGGTCGCCGGGGCGCCACGACGGGCGGATCTCGAAGCGGTGCTGTCCACCTCGATGGGCTTCGGCGGCCAGAACGCCGCGCTGGTCCTCACCCACCCCGATGGGAACCGTTGATGAGTGACTCCATGCAGGCCGAGACCCCCGCCGTCGATCCCCTACGCCTGGCGCCGGGCGACGGCGCGCGGGCACGGATCGGACGGCTGCTCGATCCCACCTCCTTCGTGGAGTTGGGATCGCAGCGTCGGCACCGTGCCACCGGTTTCGGCCTGGAGAGCCGGCAGCCCGACGGTGACGGTGTGGTCGCCGGCACCGGTTCGATCGACGGGATGGCCATCAACGTCTTCGCCCAGGACCGCCGGGTGCTCGGGGGATCGTTGGGCGAGGCGCACGCCGACAAGATCGCCCGGACGATCTCCCAGGCCGCGCGCGGCGGCGTGCCGCTCGTGGGCATCAACGACTCGGGGGGTGCACGCATCCAGGAGGGCGTGGCCGCCCTCGACGGCTACGGCCGGGTGTTCTCCGCCAACGTGGCCGCGTCGGGCCGCTCGCCGCAGCTGTCGCTGGTGCTCGGGCCCTGCGCCGGTGGGGCGGTGTACTCGCCCGCGCTCATGGACTTCACGATCATGACCGACGAGGCCTACATGTTCCTCACCGGTCCCCGGGTGGTGAAGGCTGTCACGGGCGAGGACGTCGACGCCCGGTCGCTCGGCGGCCCCGAGGTGCACGGTCAGCGCTCCGGGAGCGCCCACTTCGTGGTCGACGACGACGAGGCGGCGTTCGCCGTCACCCGTGAACTGCTCGGCTACCTGCCCTCCTCGTCGGGCTCACCCCCGCGGCAGGCCCCGCCCGAGGCGCCGCCGCAGACGGATCTGCGCGCCCTGGTCCCCACCGACGGGCGCGAGCCCTACGACGTGCGTGACGTGATCCGGGGCGTCGCCGACGGCGGCCGATTCCTCGAGGTCCAGGAGCACTGGGCGCGAAACCTCGTGATCGGGTTCTCCCGCATCGACGGCCGGACCGTGGGCGTGGTCGCCAACCAGGCACGGTGGCTGGCCGGCGTCCTCGACGGAACCGCCAGCGAGAAGGGTGCGAGGTTCGTGCGCTTCTGTGACGCCTTCGGCATCCCGCTGGTCGTGCTCGTCGACGTCCCCGGGTTCCTGCCCGGGACCGCGCAGGAGAGCGGTGGCGTGATCCGCAAGGGTGCGAAGCTGCTGCACGCCTTCACGTCGGCGACGGTGCCCCGGGTCAGTGTGGTGCTGCGCAAGGCCTTCGGCGGTGCCTACATCGTGATGAACTCGCGCAGCATCGGCGCCGACGCGGTCCTCGCCTGGCCCGGTGCCGAGCTCGCCGTGATGGGGGCCGAGGGTGCCGCGGACATCGTCTTCCGCCGCGCCATCGAGGAGGAGCCGGAGCGGCGCGACGAACTGGTGGCCAGCTATCGCGCCGACGCGATGCACGCCGACCTCGCGGCCCGGCGCGGCAGCGTCGACGAACTCATCGACCCGGCCGACACCCGTGCGGCGCTCAAGTCCCTGCTGGCTTCGTTGCGGGGTGCGCGCCAGCACGGCTTCGTGCACGACAACCTGCCCCAGTGAGGAGCCAGCCGGTGAGCGCAGCGTCGCCTTCCACGCCCGACGG
>SLRZ01000118.1 GCA_007130695.1 Nitriliruptoraceae bacterium | reverse complement strand
GGGGAGATCATGATCCCGCCGGTCTCGGTCTGCCACCAGGTGTCCACGATCGGGGTCGTGCCGCCACCGATCTTGTCCCGGTACCAGATCCAGGCCTCGGGGTTGATCGGTTCGCCCACGGTGCCCAGCAGCCGCAGGCTGGTCAGGTCGTGGGCCTCGGGGTGCTCGTCGCCCCACTTCATGAAGGCCCGGATCGCCGTCGGGGCGGTGTAGAGCTGGGTGACGCCGTACCGCTCGACGATCTCCCAGAACCGGCCCTCGTGCGGGTGGTTGGGCACGCCCTCGTACATCACCGAGGTCGCCCGGTTGGCCAGCGGCCCGTAGACGATGTAGCTGTGGCCGGTGACCCAGCCGATGTCGGCCGCGCACCAGTACACGTCGGAGTCGGGCTTGAGGTCGAAGACGTAGCGGTGGGTGAAGGCGACCTGGGTCAGGTAGCCACCCGTGGTGTGCATGATGCCCTTGGGCTTGCCGGTCGTTCCCGAGGTGTAGAGCAGATAGAGCAGGTCCTCGCTGTCCATCGGTTCGCACGGGCAGTCCGGCTCCTGCGTGTCGACGACCTCGTGCCACCACAGGTCCCGGCCCTCGGTCATCTCGACGTCGTTCTCGCCGCGACGGACGACGAGCACGTGTTCGATGGAGGGGGTGTCGCCGAGCGCCTCGTCCGCGGCGGGCTTGAGCGGGTTGACCTGCCCGCGCCGGTGGGCGCCGTCCGCGGTGACCAGCACCTTGCAGTCGCTGTCGTTGATCCGGTCGCGCAACGCGTTGGAGGAGAAGCCGCCGAAGACCACCGAGTGGATCGCCCCGATCCGGGCGCAGGCCAGCATGATCGTGGGCAGCTCGGGGATCATCGGCAGATAGACCGCGACCCGGTCGCCCTTGCCGACGCCGAGCTCCTTGAGCGCGTTGGCGGCACGTTGGACGTCCTCGAGCAGCCGGGTGTAGGTGATCGTGCGGGTGTCGCCGGGTTCCCCTTCCCAGTGGAAGGCGACCTGTTCCCCGTGGCCGTCGGTGACGTGCCGGTCGAGGCAGTTGTGGGCGACGTTGAGCTTGCCCCCGACGAACCACTTGGCGTAGGGCGGTTGCCAGTCGAGGATCGTGTCCCACTCCTCGAACCAGTCGAGCTCGGCGGCCTCCCGCGCCCAGAAGCCCTCACGGTCGGCGGCGGCCTCGTCGTAGATCTCGGCGCCGGTGAGAAGTGCCTCGCGCTTGAAGTCGTCCGGGGGCGGGAAGGTGCGGCCTTCGTCGAGCAGGCCCTCGATCGCGTCGGATGCCACGGTGTCGCTCCCTCTCACGAGACGTTGCAGGCTCTTGCCCGCACGTTAGCGACGGCCGCGGCCGCGCACAGGCGACATTCTCCTCAGCGACGGACCTGCCGCATGGTGAAGCCGACCACGCGGCGGGTGACGGCCGACGGCGTGAGGTCGGCAACCGCGACCCCCGCGCGGTACAGCGGGCCGGGAACGACCACCGCGCGGTTGTGTGCGACCCCGTCGAGCCCGATGCGGGCGACCGCGGCGGCGTCGGCCCAGATGAAGCCGGGGATGAGCGAGGCCTCGCCCTGCGCCTGGGCGGAGTCGACGAAACCGGTGCGGGTGAAGCCGGGCGCCAACGCCGTCACGTGCACCCCGGTGCCGCGCAGTTCCTCGTGCAACGCGCTCGACCAACTGGTGAGGAAGGCCTTGCTCGCGGCGTAGGTGGCCATGGACGGGATCGGCTGGCTCGCGGCGATGGAGGAGACGTTCAGCAGGCCCCCGCCACCGTTGGATCGCATGCGGCCCAGCACGGCGTGGGCGAGACGGACCGGGGCGAGCATGTTGAGCCGGACCTGCTGCTCGGCCCGGTCGACGTCGAGGTCCACGAAGGTGCCCACCTGGCCGACGCCCGCGTTGTTGACCAGCAGGTCGACCGGCGCGTCGGTGCGGCGCAGCCGGTCCTCGACCTCGACGAGGCCCTCCGGTCCGGTCAGGTCCGCGACCAGCACCTCGACCTCGACGCCGGGGTGCCCACGCAGTTCGGCGGCCAGTGTCTCCAGGGCCTCGCGCGACCGGGCCACGAGCACGAGGTGGGTGCCCCGCTCGGCGAGTTCGTGCGCCATCGCCTCGCCGATGCCACTGGAGGCACCGGTCACCAGCGCGCGGCGGAAGGTCGCTCGGTTGCTCATCCGGCTGCTCCTCCGGTGAAGTGCCAGGCGGCGAGGCGGAGGGAGGGACAGATGACCATTCCGGGGCCGAACTCGCCGGCGGCGTAGCGGTCGTCGTCCCCCACGCCGAGGACGTTGCCTGGCGCGAGGGCCTGGATGAAGGACTGGGTGAAACGCAGGTTCCCGACGGCCTTGGTGGCCTGTCCGTCCTCGATCAGGAACGTGCCGTTGCGGGTCAGCCCGGTCACGACCAGGGACTTGGGGTCCAGCACCCGGCAGTAGTGGAACTGGGAGATGAGCAGGCCGTGCTCCACACCGGCGATGAGGTCCTGCTGGGAAGCCGCACCGGGGCGCAGCGACATCGTGGTCGGCACCGCCCCGATCGAGGCGCCACCCGGGATGGCGTCCCCGGTCGACTCGGTCCCCGCCCGGGCGGCGGTGCGTCGGTCGTGGGCGAACGAGCGACAGACGCCGTCCTCGACCAGGTGGTAGGCGCGCCGGGGGGTGCCCTCGGCGTCGAACGGCAGCCCGATCGCCCGGGGATCGTCCGGGTCGTTGGCCACGGTGATCGCCGGGTCGAGCTGCTGCCCGCCGAGCTCCACGAACGACGAGCCCTCCAGGTGCGCCTTGGCGTTGAAGCCGTAGACGCCGAGGAAGACCAGCAGCGTCGCCACGGCCTCGGGCGCGAGGACCACCTCGAGCGCACCCGGCTCGAGGTCGGCGAACTCCTGGGACCGGCGTGCACGGTCCGCGGCCAGCGCGCCGGCACGGGCGCCGTCGATCGATCCGAGCCCGATGGCGGTCTGGTGCCCGGACCCGGCCGACGTCGCGGTCTGGTGGATGCCGTCGACGGTGGCCCGGGTGCTGCTGCCCGCCGCGCGTTGGCCGGCGGTGGAGGCGAAGGCGGCGTCGGTGGTCTCGCTGTCGACGTAGCCGGCGGCCGACAGCCCCGGCCCGGCGTCGACGAAGCCCTTGACGAGCCGGGCCCGGTGCTCGGGGCTGGCCGTCACGGTGTCGGTGTCCACGTGGTCGTCGAGGACGAGTGGCTGGGACGGAGTGGCGCCCGGCCAGTGCGGGTCGACGGGCTGCAGCGTCGCGCTGGTGACCGTCGCCTCGACCAGGTCGGCCAGCGACTCCTCGTCCAGCGCGCTGGTCGAGGCCACCGAGGTCCGGCCGTCGACGGCCACGTGCAGCCGTACGGTCCGGGTGTCCTCGGTCACGTGCTGGTGCACGAACGAGTTGGCGAACCGGGTCAGCCCGTGGCGGGTGCGGGTGACCAGCACGTTGGCCTCCACCTCCGCATCCGGGGCGGTCCGTGCGCCGACATCGGCGACGAGCGCGACGACGCGCCCGGCGAGCTCCTGCAGATCGTCGTTTGCACTCATGAACGCACCCCCACGCGGACGTCGCGGAAGCGGCCGGGGGAGGCCGGGTGACCGGTGTGGCCGACCTGCATCGGCTGTCCCTTTCCGCAGTTGGGCACCCCCCAGGGAATCCACTCGTCCTGTCCGCCGAGACGGTCCAGGGAGTTCCAGAACCGTGGGGTGATCCCGGTGTAGGTCGGGTTCTTGACCATGCGGGTGCGTTCGCCGTCGACGACCTCCCAGCCGATCTCGCATCCGAACTGGAAGTTCAGGCGTTTGTCGTCGATGGACCACGACCGGTTGGTGGCCATCACGACGCCGTGCTTCGTCTCCGAGACCATCTCCTCCAGCGAGGAGTCGCCGGGGAGCAGGCCGACGTTGGTCATGCGCACCATCGGCATTCGGTTGAACCCGTCGCCCCGCACCATCCCGCCCGGCGGCAGCCCGGCCAGGTGGGCGGAATCGCGGCCGGTGAGCGCGCCGACCCAGATGCCCTCGCGCACCAGGTCGACCCGCTGGGCGGGCGTGCCCTCGTCGTCGTAGCCGAACGTCGCCAGCCCACCGGGCACGGTCGCGTCGGCCGTGATGTTCATCAGTTCGGAGCCGTAGCGCAGGGACCCGAGCTGGTCGAGGTCGAGGAAGGACGTGCCGGCGAAGGCGGCCTCCCAGCCGAGGATGCGGTCCAGTTCGGTGGCGTGGCCGACCGACTCGTGGATCTGCAGGGCCAACTGGCTCGACTCCAGGATGAGGTCCATCTCGCCCGAGGGGCAGGGCGGTGCGCTCAGCAGGGCGACCGCCTCCTCGGCGACCCGGGGCGCCTCGCCGAGCAGGTCGAAGCGGCGCACCACCTCGTACCCGCCGGTCTCGAAGTGCCCGAAGGCCTGCGGGTGGGAGCGGCGCTGGGTCTCGTGCTCGCCGACCGCGGTGGCGTCCATGCCGCCGCCCGACTCGACGAGGTGCTGCTGGATGCGGTGGCCCTGCGAGGACACGAACCACTTGTCGGTGTCCCAGAACGCCAGCGAGGCCGTGGCCATCGCCACGCCGTCGACCGCGCGCATGGTGCGCGTCGCCTCGACCACGAGGTCGACCTTGTCCGAGAGCGCCACCGCGAACGGGTCCTCGGTGTGCGGGGTTTCGTAGCGGTCCTGGCGGACCTCGACGTCGGCCAGGCGCAGGTCGGAGCCTCCCACCAGGGCGGAGGCCTTCGCGGTCGCCGTGGCCTCGGCGCCCGCGCGGGCCGCGTCGCGGTCGGTCAGTTCGCTGGTGGCGGCGAACCCCCAGGAGGCACCGACCAGCGCCCGGACCCCGACCCCCGCGTCCTCGCTGCGCGAGACGTTCTCGAGCTCCCCGTTCCTGGCCGAGATCTTCTCCTCGCGGCGCAGCACGACCCGGGCGTCGGCGTAGGTCGCCCCGGCCGCGAGGGCGGCCTCCACGGCCGCGGTGGCGTAGTCGTACATCTCGTCGCCGCCTGCGCGCACGGTGGTCTCCTACCGGGTGGTCCGTCGTGGGGGTGGGAAGCTAACGCCTGCGGTGGTTCTCCGCCGGACGGCCGTCGTGTGGCACCATCTGTGGGTGTCACGCATCGATATCGAAGCCCTCGAGGACGAGTGGGAGGAGGACGAGGCGCTCCCCCCACGGCGTTCGCGTGAGCTCAGCGTGAAGGCCAAGCAGCGGATCGAGTCGCTGGGCAGTGCCCGGGTCGTGACCGTGGACCGGGGACGCATCACCATCCTGTACGAGGGAGAGGTCGTCGAGGCGACCCTGGCCGGAACCATGCGGGGCACCAAGGCCGCGGTCGGCGACCGGGTGCGGGTCCGTCCGCCACGCCACGAGAGCGACCAGCCACGGATCGTCGAAGTCCTCGACCGCGAGACGGTCCTCACGCGCACCCCGGACGACGACCTCGACGAGGAACGGGTCGTCGTCGCCAACGCCGACCAGGTGGTGGTGGTCCTCTCCGCCGATCACCTCGACACCGGGGTGCGCTTCCTGGACCGGGTCCTGGTCGCGGCCTCCGTCGGCGGGTTGGACTCGGTGCTGTGCATCAACAAGGTCGACCTGGCCCCCGACGACCGTGTCGTCGCCGAGGTGGGGGAGCGCTACGAGACGATCGGCGTGGATGTCCGCCGCACGAGCGTGGTCACCGGCGAGGGCATCGAGGAGTTGCGACACGTGCTGGCCGGCTGCTGGTCGGCATTCAGCGGCCACTCCGGTGTCGGCAAGTCCTCGTTGTTCAACCTGCTGGTGCCCGAGGCGGCGCGGGAGATCGGCGAACTGGGCCGCTTCGGCGGTCGCCACACGACCGTGTCCTCGCGGGCGATGCCGCTGCCCGATCTGGATGCCTGGGTGGTGGACACCCCGGGCGTGCGCTCCTTCGGCCTCGGCTCGCTGGCGCCCACCCAGGTGGGAGCACACTTCCCGGAGCTCGCGTCGCTGTCGTGCGGCCTGTCCGACTGCCTGCACGACGGGGAGCCCGAGTGCAGGATCGCTGACGCCCAGATCCATCCGGCCCGGCTGGCGAGCTACCGCCGGCTGCTCGCGGCGGTGCGCGGAGCGGGCTGACCCGACGGGCCCTGGGGCACGGCGCCCGCCTGGCGCCCGTAGGCTTGCTCGTCACCGCAGGGAGCGGGACCGGTCACGGAGGTTGGGGATGCGCACGGCCTGGATGGCGCGGCGGCTGGTGGCTGCCGGTGGTCGACGGCTGCTGGCTGAGGCGCGCCCGGAGGCCGACGTCCTCCGCGGCAGGGTGCGGGCCTCCCCCCAGTGGCGGGAGACCACCGACGGCCGCGCGGCACGACTCGATCCGTCGCGGACGATCTCGGTGACCCGCAAGCGCAGCTGGCGGTCCCGGGACCCGCTCGTCGTCGAACCCGGCTGGTGGGCCCCGTGGCAGGCGCTCGGTCTGGGGATCTGGGCGGGTGCCATCGGTCTGGCCTGGTGGCAGGGCAGCCGCCACGGTCGGGGTCCGCTGGCCGAACTCCACGAGCCCTGGGGGCCGTGGGACGATCTGGGTCCCGAGGGCTGAGCAGGCCCTACCCGTGCCCCTTCGCGGTGTGCCGCGGACAACGTGCGCCGCTACGCTGCGCCCGCCCGGCGGGGTGGCCAAGTGGTAAGGCAGAGGACTGCAAATCCTCCATCACGGGTTCGATTCCCGTCCCCGCCTCCAAACGAAAACCCCCGGCGGCCTGCGTAGATGCAGGGCCGGGGGTTCGTCGTGGGCGCAGATCCGCCCTGAACCCTCGCGCTCAGTGGCGCGAGGAGGAGATCAGGACCTTCTTGAGCGCCTCGAACTCCTCGATGCACTTGCCCGACCCGATCGCGACCGAGGTCAGCGGGTTCTCGGTGATGTGGATGGGCATCCCGGTCTCGTGCTTGAGCCGCTCGTCGAGGCCCTTCAACATCGCGCCACCACCGGTGAGCACGATGCCCTTGTCCATGATGTCGGAGGCGAGCTCGGGTGGGGCCTTGTCGAGGGTGTTCTTGACCGCGTCCACGATGGCGTTGACCGGCTCCTCGATGGCCTGGCGGATCTCCTCGGCGGAGACGATGATGGTCTTGGGTAGCCCGGAGACCAGGTCGCGGCCGCGGATCTCGGCGTGCGGCTCGTCGGGCAGCGGGAACGCCGACCCGATGGCCATCTTGATCTCCTCGGAGGTGCGCTCGCCCAGCATGAGCGAGTACTCCTTCTTGATGTAGGAGATGATCGCGTCATCGAGCTTGTCGCCCCCCGTGCGGACCGACTGGCAGGTCACGATCCCACCCAGCGAGAGCAACGCGACCTCGGTGGTGCCACCGCCGATGTCGACCACCATGTTGCCCGAGGGCTCATGTACCTGCAGACCGGAGCCGATCGCGGCCGCGACGGGCTCCTCGATGATGTAGGCCGCGCGGGCGCCGGCCTGGATCGTGGCCTCCTCGACGGCGCGTTGTTCGACGCCGGTGATGCCGGAGGGCACGCAGACCACGACCCGCGGCTTGGTGAGGAACCGGCGCTTGTGCACGGCCTGGATGAAGTAGCGCAGCATCTTCTCGGTGACGTCGAAGTCGGCGATGACGCCGTCCTTCAACGGCCGGGTGGC
>SLRZ01000103.1 GCA_007130695.1 Nitriliruptoraceae bacterium | reverse complement strand
ATGACGATGAACGACGCGTTGTTGATCACCTCGACACTGGGCACCAGCAGCCCGACCCAGGCCATCACCCAGGAGAAGGCGTAGGCGAACAGCAACAACAGCGCGAACCCCACGAGCGCGTCCAAAATCGAGCTGCGGATCCGCCAGCCGACCAGCAGACCCGTACCCGACATGATGATCAGCGACAGCACGTTGTAGACGATGTCGCTGGCGGTACGTCCGACCAGGACCGCCGACCGGGACATCGGCAGCGAGCGGAAGCGGTCGATGATGCCCTTCTGCATGTCCTCGGCCAACCCGGCCCCGGTGAACGTCGCTCCGAAAATCACGGTCTGGGCGAAGATGCCGCCGATCAGGAATTCGCGGTAGCTCACGTCCGGATCGGCAATCGGGATCGAGTCACCGAAGACGTAGGCGAACAGCAGCACGAACATGATCGGCGAGATCAGTACGAAGACCAGGACCTCGGGGACACGCTTGATCTTTATCAGGTTGCGCTTGGCGACGGCGGCGCCGTCGGAGACGGCGTACAGCAGCTCGCTCATCGTGCCCCCTCCCCGTCCACCCCGGGTGTGGGGACCCCCAGGTCGGGGCCGTGTGTCCCGACCTCCTCGGTGGCGTGCCCGGTCAGCGCCAGGAAGACGTCGTCCAGCGTCGGGCGCCGCAGGCCCACGTCCAGCACAGCGACGGCCTCGCCGTCGAGTCGGCGCAGCGCGGCCATCAGGGCCGTGGGCCCGCCGTGCACGGGCGCGGTCAGGGTCCGCGACGACTCGTCGATCTGGACCTCGTCGTCGGCCAGCTCGGCGAGGATCGCCGCGGCCGCCGGCAGGTCGGCGGCCGACTCGACCACCAGCTCGACCCGTTCACCCCCCACCTGTCGCTTGAGCTGGTCCGCGGTGCCGTGGGCGATCTCGCGACCCCGGTCGATGACGATGATGTCGTCGGCGAGCTGATCGGCCTCCTCGAGGTACTGCGTGGTCAACAGCAGCGTGGTGCCACCCCGCAGCAGCTCGCGGATGACCTCCCACATGTTGGTGCGGCTGCGCGGATCCAGGCCGGTGGTGGGCTCGTCGAGGAAGAGCACCGGCGGCTGTGCCACCAGCGCGCCGGCGAGGTCCAGGCGACGCCGCATGCCCCCCGAGTATCCCTTCACCGGCCGGTCTCCCGCCTCCTCGAGGTCGAACCGTTCGAGGAGCTCCCGGGCGCGCGTGCGTGCGGTGCGGCGGCCGAGCCGGTAGAGACGCCCGATGAGGTCGAGGTTTTCGAACCCGGTCAGGTACTCGTCCACGGCCGCGTACTGGCCGGACAGACCGATGCGCTTACGGACCTCGACCGGGTCCGCCCACAGGTCCACGCCGGCGACCGTCGCGGTCCCGGCGTCGGCCACCAACAGCGTGGTCAGGATCCGGACGGCCGTAGTCTTGCCGGCACCGTTCGGCCCGAGCAGGCCCAGCACGGAACCCTCCGGCACGGCGAGGTCGAGCCCGTCCAGGGCGACCACGTCCCCGTAGTGCTTGACGAGGCCCGCGGCCTCGATCACGTTGCCCATCCGCTCGGTGCTCCCACGGCCCACGCCGGCGATCTCTGGACGACGCCGTCCGTGCTGGGCCCCACCATCCGTGCCGGCCCCAGCCACAGACTCTACGCCGAATCCGCGACGGGGGTCAGGCCTCGGATTCCCAGGGCTCGGGGGGACGCTCGAACGGGTCCTCGTCGAGGAACTCACGCAGCTCGAGCACCGCGTCCTCGTCGACGTCGGCGATCAGCTCCGTGCCGACGTCGTCGTGGGCCTCCTTGAGCACCGTGCCCCGGCGGTGGACCAGCGCGACCAGGTCGCCGCGGGAGTAGGGCACGTGCGCGCTGATTCGCAGGCGCCGGCCCGGCAGGCGGTAGCGGAGTCGCTCGCGAAGGTCCTCGATGCCCTCACCGGTGACGGCCGAGACCACCACCGGCTCCGAACCGAGCTCGGTACGTAGCCGCCGTGCGAGCGCGTCGACGTCGGCCCGGTCGGCGAGGTCGGCCTTGTTGAGCACGATCTGTTCGGGCACGGCGTCCGCGCCGATCTCCTCGAGCACCTCGCGCACGGCCACGATCTGGGCCTCGGCCTCCGGGTGCGACGCGTCGACGACGTGCAGCAGCAGGTCCGCATCCGCGGATTCCTCCAGAGTGGACTTGAACGCCTCCACGAGCCCGTGCGGGAGCTTGGCGACGAAGCCGACCGTGTCGGTGAGCACCACGTCCCGGCCGCCCTCGTCGAGTTCGAGCCGGCGCACGGTCGCATCGAGGGTGGCGAACAACCGGTCCTCGACCAGCACGTCCGCGCCGGTGAGCCGGTTGAGCAGCGAGGACTTGCCGGCGTTGGTGTAGCCGACGAGCGCGGCGACCTCGACGTTGCTGCGCTCCCGCTCCGCGGACTTCGTCTCACGGACCTGGGCGTAGCCCTTGAGGTCGCGCTTGAGCTTGTTGATCCGGCGCATGATGCGGCGCCGGTCGACCTCCAGTTGGGTCTCACCCGGCCCCCGACCGCCGATCCCGACACCACCGGCGGCCTGTCCACCCGCCTGCCGGGACAGCGCCGTCCCCCAGCCGCGCAGACGGGGCAGGAGGTAGCCGAGCTGTGCGAGCTCGACCTGGGCCTTGCCCTCACGGCTGGTCGCGTGCTGGGCGAAGATGTCGAGGATCACGATGGTCCGGTCCAGCACCTTCTGGCGCACGTGCTCCTCGAGGGTGCGCTGCTGGGCCGGCGAGAGTTCGTCGTCGAAGACCACCGCGTCGGCACCGACCTCGGCGACCAGGTCGTGCAGTTCGCCGACCTTTCCCCGGCCGAGGTAGGTCGCGCTGTCAGGGGCCTCGCGGCGTTGGACCACCCGGTCGAGCACCTCCGCGCCGGCGGTGTCGAGCAGGGCCTCGAGCTCGTCGAGTGAGGCCTCGACCTCGGCGCCGGTGACCCCGGGCAACTGCACACCCACGATCACCGCCGCCTCGACCGGGCGGATGATGTCGACGCCCTCTCGGGGAGCACCCTCCTCGATGACCTCGCGGCGCGCACGGCGCTGTTCGGCACGGCGAAGGGGTGCCTCGCCGTCGGCGGTCCGCGTGTGCTCGTCGTCTCGCTCGGGACTCAGGGTGTCGCGCCTTCCCTCGGTCGCGCCGCGGCCAGCCAGGTCTCGTCGAGGTGCCCGTGGGCGACCTCGACGGCGGGTCCGGCCAGGAGCAGCGTTCCGTCGTGCCCGAACCGGACCGTGAGGACGCCACCGGGCAGGGAGACCTCGACGTGGCCGCCGACCCGGCCCTGGCGGTGGAGCACGGCGACCGCCGCACAGGCGCCGGTGCCACAGGCCTGCGTCTCGCCGACCCCGCGCTCCCACACCCGCAGACGGATCGCGTCGTCGGCCACGACCTCGGCGAAGCCGATGTTGGCCTTCTCCGGGAACCGCGGGTTGGTCTCCAGGGCCGGGCCCCAGGTGCGCACCGGCGCAGTATCGACGTCGTCGACCTCCAGGACCCCGTGGGGGTTGCCCATCGAGGCGACACCCAACCGGACCAGCCCACCCTCGATCTCGAGCTCGTGCAGGGGCGCATCGCTCGGGACGTCCCCGGCGGGAGCGAAGGGCACCCGCTCGGGCGCGTGATCGGCGGCGCCCATGTCGACCTCGGCGCGCGCGAGCAGGCCGTCGGCATCACGCTGGACCCGCACGTTCTTGATGCCTGATCGCGTGGCGACACGCACCACTTCCGCGGTGGGGGCTACCAGGCCGTGGTCGACGAGGTGCTTGGCGGTGACCCGGACACCGTTGCCGCACATCTGTACGGCGGTGCCGTCCGCGTTGCGGTAGTCCATGAAGACGTCCGCACCCTGGGGCGGGGCGCCGAGACGCAGCACGCCGTCACCCCCCACGCCCGTGTGGCGGTCGCACAGTGCGCGGACGAGCTCGGCGGGCAGGTCGAGCCGGTCCTCGAGGTCGGCGAGGACGACGAAGTCGTTGCCCGTTCCGTGGGCCTTGGTGAACTGCATGGCCCCGAGGGTACGCCCCGGCGACACCCTGGGCGCGCCTCCGTTCGACGGGGACCGGCCACGGCGAGGCCCGGGGCCGCGGGGACGAAGAATGGGCCGGGAGCATGGCTTCAGGCGTCGGACTGCTGACGGGGCGGGGGGCCGGTGGCCGTTGCCAGCAGCAGGTCGTGGGCCGCGGCGACGTCCAGCGGCCGGGCGAAGTGGAACCCCTGGGCGAGGTCACAGTCGAGGTCGGCCATGCACGCGCCCTGCTCCTGCTGCTCGATGCCCTCGGCGACGGTCCGGAAACCCAGGGCGTGGCAGAGCTGGACCAGGCCGCCGGCCATGGCCGCCGCCTTCCCCTCGTGCAGCCCGGCGACGAAACTGCGGTCGAACTTGACCAGGTCGATCGGGAAGTCGCGCAGGTAGGACAGCGACGAGTACCCGGTTCCGAAGTCGTCGACAGCGATGCACACGCCCAGCTCCTTGAGGTGCTCCAGCTGGGCCCCGGTACGGGCACGGTCGTCGACCAGGACGCTCTCGGTGATCTCCACGCACAACAGGGCCGGGTCCAGCCCGCTGGTGGCCAGGGCCCGTCTGACCCGGTTGACGAGCTGCGGGTCGGCGACCTCGCTGCCGGCCAGGTTGACCGACACGAACCAGGGCTCGCCCCCGGAGCGTCGGGCGACCTGTGCCCAGGTGGCGGCCTGGGCACAGGCGGTGGCCAGCACGAAGCGACCGAGGTCGTGGATGAGCTCGCACTGCTCCGCCGTGGCGAGGAACGAAGCGGGCGCCAGCTCGCCACGTTCCGGGTGCCGCCAACGGACCAGCGCCTCCATGCCCACCACGCGGTCGCCGTCGGCGGTGACGATCGGCTGGTAGCGAAGGAACAGTTCGTCGGATTCGATGGCGTGCCGGAGATCGTGTTCGTGGCGCAGACGCCGAACCTCCTCACGGATCGAGGGCAACGACGGCCGGACCATCCAGGCCATCAGCTGGCCGATCCCGACGAAGAACGCCCCGCGGGACAGCCAGCGGGCGGTCTCCTGGGCGCTCGCGTCGGCGACGACGACGTGGGTGAAGGGCCCGGCGAGCACCGTCGCGCAGCAGGCCACCACGAGCGCGGCGATCGGACCGAACCGTGCCGCGGCGAAGAGGATCGGGAGGTAGAACAGGTGGGGGACCACGGAGTCGGCGCCACCACCGACGTAGGTCAGCAGCCAGGAGCCGGCGAGTCCCAGCACGATGACGGCGATGCCGCTGGTGACCGAGGTCGAGATCGAGGCGCGCAGTGTCGTCCGGGCCCACCCCGACGTGGCCGCCTCTCCGCCCCCTGCCGGGCCGCCACGCTCCGGGCCGCTGTCGACCACGCCAGTCCTCCCGAGCCCTCGTTCCGACCTACGCCTCTTGCACATCGTAAGAGTAGTCATGCCCCTACAAAGAGTGACCCCATTTCCGTTGCCCGCCACTCGCCGACCGGTCGACCGGGGCTCGGCCGGATCACGTGGCCTGCCGGGCAGCGGTGCCGGGAGTCAGCTCGGTTCGGCGAGACGGCCCACGGCCGTTTCGGCATCGACGGGCGTGCAGCGGGGATCCGCCCGGAACCAGCCCCGCTGCCGCTTGGCGAACCGCCAGGTGCGGGTGGTGATCGCGCCGGCGAGTTCCTCTTCCGCCAGCGTTCCGTCCAGGACGGCGAATGCCTCCGCGTAGCCGATCGCCTGTGCCGCCGTCCGGGACAGGCCGGGACCACGGCGCAGCGCGGCCGCCTCCTCCATCAGCCCCTCCTCGACCATCGCCCGGGCCCGGTCGGCGATGGCCGCACGCAGGGCGGCGGGCTCCGGCTCGAGGTAGGCGACCTCGAGGTCGGGATAGATGGAGACGTGTTCGTCCCAGGCGGTCGCGAACGCCGAGAACGGCTCCCCGGTCAACTCGAGGACCTCGAGTGCGCGCACCGTGCGGCGGAGGTTCTCGGGCGCGATGCCCTCGGCCGCCCGTGGGTCGAGTCGGCGCAGGGTGGCGTGGGCCCCCTCAGGGTCGTCCCGGTAACGCTTCTCCAGGCCGGCACGGACCCCGGGGTCGGTGGGCGGGAAACGCAGGTCGTCCACCACGGCCCGGAAGTACAGGCCGGACCCCCCGACGAGCAGCGGGACCCGTCCGCGGCCCCGGACGGCGGCGATCGCGTCGCGCGCCAGGACCTGGAACTGCGCGACCGTGAGTTCCTCGTCCGGGTCGAGCACGTCGACGAGGTGGTGGGGCACCTCCGCTCGTTCCTCGGCGGTCGGCTTCGCCGTGGCCACGTCCATGCCCCGGTAGACCGTGAACGCGTCGATCGCCACGATCTCGATGTCACCACGGCGACGGGCGATCTGCCCGGCTGCCCGCGATTTGCCCGAGGCGGTGGGCCCGACCAGGGCGAGCGGACTCACGGGGCGATCACGACCCGACCGCATCCCCGGTGGCACTGGTAGAGGGGCGTCCCCGGAGACAACCCGGCCATCCGAGCGAGCAGGCTCACGATCAGCAGCGGGGCCCACCCCTTCGCCCCGACCGACCGGGCCTCCTGCGGCCCGAGCGCGGCGAGCGCCGCCGGGTCACCACGGCGCAGGGCGGTCACGGCCTGCTCGTCGAACCGGGCGGCCGCCGAGCCGGGCGGATGGCCGTCGCCGGCACCCTCACCGGAGACCGCGAGATCGCCGGCGGCCACGACCGCCACGGCGCGGCCGGTCACGTCCGCGGCGGCGCGAAGACCGGCCGCCACGGCTTCCAACGTGCCCGTGCCTGCGTGCTCGGGGACTTCCAGCGGCAGCAGCGGGATCTGTGGTGCGAGCTCGGCGCACCACCGCACCAGTTCTGCGAGGTCTCCGCCCAACCGGTCCGTACGTCCCCGGGAGAAGCCGGTGCGGCCCGACACGGCGGCCATCAGCTCCCCGTCCACGGGCACCTCGAGGTCCGCTGCCCCGTCCACGCCGCTGACGACCGCACGGTCGTGGACGACACCGGACGGCCCGGCGGTGACGAGGACACGGGTCTCGATCCCGACGTCGACCGCCACGGCTTCCCGCGCGGCGGCGAACAGGTCCGCTCCCGGACCGGGCTCCGCGACGGCACGCAGACGGGCCGCGGCGGGCACCGCGGCGACGGCCTGCACCTTCACCCGAGCGCCAGCGGCAGGGCGCGCCGTCCGGCCGCACCGACGGGATCGGCGTCCGCCGCCGGGGCCCCGGTCGGCATGGTCGCCGGGGCGTGCAGGCGCCAATCTTCACCCCTGGCCAGCGCCTGGGCGGTGGCCCGCCCGGCCCCGGTGCGCCGCACCCCGTCGGCCTCGCCCGCCAGCACGTAGTTCGTCGCCGCTTCGGTGATCTCCACGGTCACGAGATCACCGGGCGCGAACGCGGGCTCCTCACCCGCGGCGAACACCGGGGCGGGGAGGTGGACGAGGTGGTTGCCACGCGTGCGTCCCGACCACCTCGAAGCATCGGTCTTCGAGGGAGATTCGACCAGCACCTCCTGTGTGGTGCCGACCAGCCGGTCGTGGGCGGCACGGGACTGCGCCCGCACGAGGACCTCGAGGCGCTGGTAGCGCTCCTTGACCACGTCGGCGGGGACGAACT
>SLRZ01000080.1 GCA_007130695.1 Nitriliruptoraceae bacterium | reverse complement strand
CCAGGTATCGCCCCCGACGTGCTCGCCCGTGTCTTCGAACCGAGGTTCACGACCAAGCAGGGCACGGTGCGCTACGGCCTGGGCCTGGGACTCGCGATCGCCCGGCGCATCGTCGAGCAGCACGGGGGTCGGATCCGGCTGGACTCCGCACCGGGGCGCACCGTGGCCACCGTGCAGCTGCCGATCGCCGGGCCATCAGGGGACGACTCTTGAGCCGACGTGGCGGCGATCCGCCAGCTCTCGACACCGGTACGGAGGCGATGTGATGCGGTTGACGGTGCTGATCCTGGAGGACGAGCCCCCGGTCCGGGAGGCGCTCCAGCGCGATCTCGCGCCCTTCGCGGCGACGGTTCGTGTGGAGGTGGCCGAGGACGTCCCTGACGCGTGGCAGGTCGTCGAGGAGGTGGACCACGACGGGGACCTGCTGGCCCTGGTGCTCGCCGACCACCGGTTACCGGGTGCCAGCGGGGTCGACTTCCTCGTGCAACTCCACGACGACCCGCGAACCGTGGACTCGGCCAAGGTCCTCGTCACCGGGCAGGCCGACCAGCGCGACACCATCCGTGCCGTCAACGAGGCCGCGCTCGACCACTACATCGCCAAGCCGTGGGATGCCGAGGAACTGCGTGCGGTCGTCCGCGAGCAACTCACGGATGTCGTCATCGCCCGACGCCTGGATCCGCTGCCGCACCTGCGGGCCCTGGACGCCGCGCGGGCGCTGCCGTTGCTCCGTGACCGTGGGGACAGCTGACCCGTTCGTTCAACGTGACAGGTTCACCGCCACGTCGCGGGAGCCGGCCATGGTCGTCAGCGGACGATGCGGCGGCCGCTGATCGAGGTCACCTCGACACGTACCCAGAAATCGCTGGTGTCCGGCAACGCCCAGGGCACGAACGGCAGGGCGTAGAGCTCTGCCTCGAGGTCGGCGTCGGTCACGATGGCCGCCCGCCCGTGGGCGACGACGCTCCAGCCCACCCGGGCTGCCTCGTCACCTCCGTCGGCCTGGATCGCGACCGTGCCCGTGGCAGCGGCGCTGCCGAGCTTCGAACCGGGGGCCGTGCGGAAGTAGATCGCGTCGTCGTACAGCACCACGTTGATGGGCAGCACCGTCGGGGCCCCGTCCGCGACGAAGCCGATCCGGGCCCACGGTGCGGAGTCGAGCAGTTCGATGCACTCGTCGGAGTCCAGCGAGACGAGGTCGCCTGGTCGCGGTCGTAAGGCCATCGAGCGGTCCTCGGTCGGTATGGGGAGGCTACTGCGTCGGCCGTCGCAGCCCGGGGATGTCCAGCTTCGTGCCCCGAAGCCTGGTCGCCGGAGCCGGCCGCTTGGCGGGCGTGGTCAGCCGCAGACCTGGTCGGTGACCTGCTGCTGGTGCTCGCGCTGGTCGGGTTCCCACCAGGTTCGGATGTGGGCGAGGATGTCGTGCACGTCCTGCTCGTCGAGTCGGTCCCCGAACGCCGGCATCGGGGGATGGCCCTCCCTCGGGGGCAGCCCGTCGAGCACGATGTCGACCAACTCGCAGTCACCGTGATGCCAGGTATGGCCCTCGGCGTTGTGGCGCGGTGGGATGTCCGAGATGTCGCCCCCGACGGGTCCCCCATGACACGACACACAGTGCGCTCCGTACAGTTCCGCTCCGCGCTCCGGGTCGGCGGTGGCGCGCGGGCCGTCGGCGTCGCCGCAGCCGTGGAGGAGGATCGCGAGCCCGAGGAGGGGCGCGGAGGCGCGCAGGCGCGCCCGGCAGCGGCGAGGAGGCAGTGGTGCAGGCATCGGGTCGATCATAGATATAGATGTCGGGGTCGGCCCTGACCGGGTGCCCCGTCCGTCGTCCTCGCCGTCGAGCGAGACCAGGTGACCCCGTTCGAACGAGCGGGTCCGCCGGATGCCGTCGCCGCCGCGCTTCCCGACGGGTGCGGTCCTATCCGGGGGTCGTATCGATGCGGCGATCCGCGGATGGTGGCTGCAGACCACCCTGCAGGGTAAGCGTTCGCTGGTCGACCACTGGGGACCCCGGCCACCGAGGCAGTCGTATGCCGAAGTGCTGCTCGAGCACCGCGAGGTCCCCGGTGCTGCACGACGACCTTCGTCACGAGATGTTCGAGTTTCAGTGACAGGGGGGCGCCCGAGGGTGGACAGGTCGTCAAGCCGCTCGTAGCGAGCACAGATGCGCCGTCCAGTTCCAAGAAGGAGTGAGCGGCCGGTGATGGACGTCGGAGGGTCCTCGCCGCTTCCGACCCGTGCCAGCAGCGGATGCGTAGCGTTTACCAGGACGGGAAGGGTGGTAGCAGGTCGGCCCAGAGGTCCTCTAGCCCGGCCATGATGCGCAGCACCTCGATGTCGGCGTGGTGGGGTCCCACGACCTGGATCCCCACCGGCAGGCCCGCCCCGGTCGTCCCGCAGGGCACGCTTCCGGCGGGGTGACGGGTCAGGTTGAGGACCTGGGTGAACGGTGCCCACTGGCTGGTCTCGATCCCGTCGACGGTGCCGCGGCCACCGCTGAGGGCGGTCTCGGAGGCCACGGTCGGGGTCAGCAGGACGGGCGCCTGGGCCAGGGCGGCTTCCAGGTCGGCGTTGTGGTGATGTATCTGGTCGAGCGCTTGCAGGAGGTCCACGTGGGACACCCGCTGCTCGGCATAGTCCATCGTCTCCCGTAGGCCAGGGTCGATCCGCTCCCAGTCGTCGGTGCCCCGGTGATGGCCGGCAGCACGGTTGCGGTAGGCGGTCCACACGACCCACCAGTCCAGCAGCGGCGGGTGACGGTGGAGTTGTTCCACCACCAGCACCTCGGTGCCAGCGTCGGCCAGGCGACCCACGGCGGCCTCGCAGGCGGCCGCGACGCCGGCGTCCACGGGCCAGTCGGGATTCGGGGCCCACACCACCCGCGGGGGGAGGTCGGGAGGGTCAGAGATGCGCCAGTCGAGGTCTCCGGCGGGGAGGGAGAACGGATCGGAGGGGTCGGGCCCGACGCACGAGGCCAGCGCGTAGGCCGTGTCGCGCGTGCGCACGCCCATGGGGCCGCGCACGGCGAGCAGACCCGCGCCGGGCGGGGTCGGGCCGCCGATCGGCACGCGCCCGTGCGAAGGTTTGAGACCGGCGAGCCCGCAGAGGGACGCCGGGATGCGGATCGACCCGCCGCCGTCGCTGCCGGTGCCCAGGGGGATCATGCCCGCGGCCAGCGCCGCCGCGGTCCCGCCGGAGGACCCACCGGGGGAACGGGCCGGGTCCCAGGGGTTGCGTGTCGCGCCGGTGAGCGGGCTGACGGTGTCGCCCATCCAGCCGTCCTCCGGCGTGGTGGTCTTGCCGAGCGGAATGGCGCCGGCGGCGCGCAGACGCGCGGTCAGCAGGGAGTCGGCCTCGGCCGGCGCGTCCTGCTCGCGCAGCAGCGAGCCGTGGGCCGTACGCAGCCCAGCGACGTCTTCGAGGTCCTTGACACCGAAGGGGATGCCGGTCAGCGGCCCCACCGGCCGGCCGGCAGCCACGGCGTCGTCGACGGCGCGAGCGTCCTCGAGCGCCCGCTCGGCATCGACGACCACCCACGCATTGAGCTCACCGCAGCGGTCGATCACCTCGAGCGCGTGACCGACGACCTCCCGGGCGGCGAACTCCTTGCTGCGCACACGATCGGCCAGCGCCGGCAGTGAGATGTCCCGGAAGTCGATCATGTCCGCTCCTCGACGCTCGGTGGCAGTCACCGGCCGACGGTGCCGGCCGGCTGCGAACCCGCTCTCGGGCAGCCTAAGACCGAGGGCCCCTGCCTGCGTGGTCCTGGACACGGTGTGGGTACCCACGGCCCGACCACGGTCTGGGAACAGGTCAGGCCCGGTCCGCGGACCGGGCCTGACCTGTTCCCAGACCGTGGTCGGGCCGTGGGTACCCACACCGTGTCCAGGACCACGCAGGCAGGGGCCCTCGGTCTTAGGCTGCCCGAGAGCGGGTTCGCAGCCGGCCGGCACCGTCGGCCGGTGACTGCCACCGAGCGTCGAGGAGCGGACATGATCGACTTCCGGGACATCTCACTGCCGGCGCTGGCCGATCGTGTGCGCAGCAAGGAGTTCGCCGCCCGGGAGGTCGTCGGTCACGCGCTCGAGGTGATCGACCGCTGCGGTGAGCTCAATGCGTGGGTGGTCGTCGATGCCGAGCGGGCGCTCGAGGACGCTCGCGCCGTCGACGACGCCGTGGCTGCCGGCCGGCCGGTGGGGCCGCTGACCGGCATCCCCTTCGGTGTCAAGGACCTCGAAGACGTCGCTGGGCTGCGTACGGCCCACGGCTCGCTGCTGCGCGAGCAGGACGCGCCGGCCGAGGCCGACTCCCTGCTGACCGCGCGTCTGCGCGCCGCCGGCGCCATTCCGCTCGGCAAGACCACCACGCCGGAGGACGGCTGGATGGGCGACACCGTCAGCCCGCTCACCGGCGCGACACGCAACCCCTGGGACCCGGCCCGTTCCCCCGGTGGGTCCTCCGGCGGGACCGCGGCGGCGCTGGCCGCGGGCATGATCCCCCTGGGCACCGGCAGCGACGGCGGCGGGTCGATCCGCATCCCGGCGTCCCTCTGCGGGCTCGCCGGTCTCAAACCTTCGCACGGGCGCGTGCCGATCGGCGGCCCGACCCCGCCCGGCGCGGGTCTGCTCGCCGTGCGCGGCCCCATGGGCGTGCGCACGCGCGACACGGCCTACGCGCTGGCCTCGTGCGTCGGGCCCGACCCCTCCGATCCGTTCTCCCTCCCCGCCGGAGACCTCGACTGGCGCATCTCTGACCCTCCCGACCTCCCCCCGCGGGTGGTGTGGGCCCCGAATCCCGACTGGCCCGTGGACGCCGGCGTCGCGGCCGCCTGCGAGGCCGCCGTGGGTCGCCTGGCCGACGCTGGCACCGAGGTGCTGGTGGTGGAACAACTCCACCGTCACCCGCCGCTGCTGGACTGGTGGGTCGTGTGGACCGCCTACCGCAACCGTGCTGCCGGCCATCACCGGGGCACCGACGACTGGGAGCGGATCGACCCTGGCCTACGGGAGACGATGGACTATGCCGAGCAGCGGGTGTCCCACGTGGACCTCCTGCAAGCGCTCGACCAGATACATCACCACAACGCCGACCTGGAAGCCGCCCTGGCCCAGGCGCCCGTCCTGCTGACCCCGACCGTGGCCTCCGAGACCGCCCTCAGCGGTGGCCGCGGCACCGTCGACGGGATCGAGACCAGCCAGTGGGCACCGTTCACCCAGGTCCTCAACCTGACCCGTCACCCCGCCGGAAGCGTGCCCTGCGGGACGACCGGGGCGGGCCTGCCGGTGGGGATCCAGGTCGTGGGACCCCACCACGCCGACATCGAGGTGCTGCGCATCATGGCCGGGCTAGAGGACCTCTGGGCCGACCTGCTACCACCCTTCCCGTCCTGGTAAACGCTACGCATCCGCTGCTGGCACGGGTCGGAAGCGGCGAGGACCCTCCGACGTCCATCACCGGCCGCTCACTCCTTCTTGGAACTGGACGGCGCATCTGTGCTCGCTACGAGCGGCTTGACGACCTGTCCACCCTCGGGCGCCCCCCTGTCACTGAAACTCGAACATCTCGTGACGAAGGTCGTCGTGCAGCACCGGGGACCTCGCGGTGCTCGAGCAGCACTTCGGCATACGACTGCCTCGGTGGCCGGGGTCCCCAGTGGTCGACCAGCGAACGCTTACCCTGCAGGGTGGTCTGCAGCCACCATCCGCGGATCGCCGCATCGATACGACCCCCGGATAGGACCGCACCCGTCGGGAAGCGCGGCGGCGACGGCATCCGGCGGACCCGCTCGTTCGAACGGGGTCACCTGGTCTCGCTCGACGGCGAGGACGACGGACGGGGCACCCGGTCAGGGCCGACCCCGACATCTATATCTATGATCGACCCGATGCCTGCACCACTGCCTCCTCGCCGCTGCCGGGCGCGCCTGCGCGCCTCCGCGCCCCTCCTCGGGCTCGCGATCCTCCTCCACGGCTGCGGCGACGCCGACGGCCCGCGCGCCACCGCCGACCCGGAGCGCGGAGCGGAACTGTACGGAGCGCACTGTGTGTCGTGTCATGGGGGACCCGTCGGGGGCGACATCTCGGACATCCCACCGCGCCACAACGCCGAGGGCCATACCTGGCATCACGGTGACTGCGAGTTGGTCGACATCGTGCTCGACGGGCTGCCCCCGAGGGAGGGCCATCCCCCGATGCCGGCGTTCGGGGACCGACTCGACGAGCAGGACGTGCACGACATCCTCGCCCACATCCGAACCTGGTGGGAACCCGACCAGCGCGAGCACCAGCAGCAGGTCACCGACCAGGTCTGCGGCTGACCACGCCCGCCAAGCGGCCGGCTCCGGCGACCAGGCTTCGGGGCACGAAGCTGGACATCCCCGGGCTGCGACGGCCGACGCAGTAGCCTCCCCATACCGACCGAGGACCGCTCGATGGCCTTACGACCGCGACCAGGCGACCTCGTCTCGCTGGACTCCGACGAGTGCATCGAACTGCTCGACTCCGCACCGTGGGCCCGGATCGGCTTCGTCGCGGACGGGGCCCCGACGGTGCTGCCCATCAACGTGGTGCTGTACGACGACGCGATCTACTTCCGCACGGCCCCCGGTTCGAAGCTCGGCAGCGCCGCTGCCACGGGCACGGTCGCGATCCAGGCCGACGGAGGTGACGAGGCAGCCCGGGTGGGCTGGAGCGTCGTCGCCCACGGGCGGGCGGCCATCGTGACCGACGCCGACCTCGAGGCAGAGCTCTACGCCCTGCCGTTCGTGCCCTGGGCGTTGCCGGACACCAGCGATTTCTGGGTACGTGTCGAGGTGACCTCGATCAGCGGCCGCCGCATCGTCCGCTGACGACCATGGCCGGCTCCCGCGACGTGGCGGTGAACCTGTCACGTTGAACGAACGGGTCAGCTGTCCCCACGGTCACGGAGCAACGGCAGCGCCCGCGCGGCGTCCAGGGCCCGCAGGTGCGGCAGCGGATCCAGGCGTCGGGCGATGACGACATCCGTGAGTTGCTCGCGGACGACCGCACGCAGTTCCTCGGCATCCCACGGCTTGGCGATGTAGTGGTCGAGCGCGGCCTCGTTGACGGCACGGATGGTGTCGCGCTGGTCGGCCTGCCCGGTGACGAGGACCTTGGCCGAGTCCACGGTTCGCGGGTCGTCGTGGAGTTGCACGAGGAAGTCGACCCCGCTGGCACCCGGTAACCGGTGGTCGGCGAGCACCAGGGCCAGCAGGTCCCCGTCGTGGTCCACCTCCTCGACGACCTGCCACGCGTCAGGGACGTCCTCGGCCACCTCCACACGAACCGTCGCCGCGAAGGGCGCGAGATCGCGCTGGAGCGCCTCCCGGACCGGGGGCTCGTCCTCCAGGATCAGCACCGTCAACCGCATCACATCGCCTCCGTACCGGTGTCGAGAGCTGGCGGATCGCCGCCACGTCGGCTCAAGAGTCGTCCCCTGATGGCCCGGCGATCGGCAGCTGCACGGTGGCCACGGTGCGCCCCGGTGCGGAGTCCAGCCGGATCCGACCCCCGTGCTGCTCGACGATGCGCCGGGCGATCGCGAGTCCCAGGCCCAGGCCGTAGCGCACCGTGCCCTGCTTGGTCGTGAACCTCGGTTCGAAGACACGGGCGAGCACGTCGGGGGCGATACCTGG